>JADCJJ010000404.1 GCA_020247085.1 Myxococcaceae bacterium
CGTCTACACCGTCAGCGCCCGCCGCGCGCCCCGACCGAAGCGCGCGCCATCGTCACGGGGGAACGCCCCGGCGTCTACACCGTCAGCGCCCGCCGCGCGCCCCGACCGAAGCGCGCGCCATCGTCACGGGGGACTCCCCGGCGTCTGCACCGCCAGCGCCCGCCGCGCGCCCCGAGCGAAGCGCGCAGCGGCGTCACGGGGGGCTCCCCAACGTCTGCACCGCCTCCCCAGGCAGCCCGAGCGAAGCGCACGTCGTCGTCACGAGCGGCTCCCCGACGTCTGCACCGCCTCCCCGGGCAGCCCGAGCGAGGCGCACGTCGTCGTCACGAGCGGCTCCCTTTCGTCCGTACCGCCAGCGCCTGCGAAGAGGGCCCCGTCGAGACTCGCGGCGGCGGTTCAGCCTGGCCAGGTCGCCGCGCTCGGTGACGCTCGACGGCCGAGCAGGCACGAGCCCATCGTCACGGCTGGTCGACCCGCTTCAGCGGCCGCCGCCCCTCATGGAGCGAGCGTCGCCTGGAAGTAGTTCAGCTCAGCCGCCGTGACCGTCACTGGGAAGAGGCCAGCCTGCACGCTGCGCGAGTTCTGAGTGCTGAACAACAGCGAGCCCGACCCCAACGGCAACGACGCCAGGGCCGCGGCAGGCACCATGCCGGCCCCAGACGACGCTGGGAACTGGCAGAGCACCTGGTCGGTCCCCGCGAGGACCTGCACCACCACGGTGCCCGTGCCTCCCGTCCAGCTGACGGGAACCCCGGCGGCCCTGGACAACGCCGGGCAGATTCTCGAGGGGCAGGCGGGCGCGGTGAGCGTCGCCGCCCCGGGCGCCGTCACCTGCGCGGTGAAGGCGGGCACCGCTCCCCCACTCGCGGCGACGCTCACCAGCGCCCCCGCGACGAAGACAGGCCCCGCGATCGACTGGGCGTAGCCGTTCACCCCGCCCGTCAACGTCAGGCCACCATCCGCCAACCCGGTGACGGTGAGGGTCCCCGCGCCGACCTGACCAGCGTCGGCAGGCGTCCCTGCGTCGGCCGCGGCACCGCAAGTGGTGAGCGTGCACGCGCCCATGACGGTCGACGTACACAGCGGGGTGCCTGCTGGCGCCTCGACGAAGCCGGCGAACACGCCTCCGGAGCGGAACGTCTGCCCGGCGACTTCGAGCGTCGACTGGCCGACCGTCACGGTCCCGGAGCGCGTCGGGCCAGCGGTCGACCCGCCCGCGCTCCCCCCAGCCGCGCCGCCAGCCGTCCCGCCCGCGACACCGCCGCTCGAGCCGCCAGCCGTCCCACCCGCCAAGGGCGCGCCTCCGCCGGCCCCCACGGCCCCTCCGCCTGTACCGGCGTCGACGGTGGTGGGCGCCGGGCTGCACCCGATGACGACAAGGACGATGGCGAGCAGCTTCTTCATGCGTGTGACTCCTCTCGAGTGACTGCGGTGGACCGACCCGGCCAGCAGGGCCTGCCGCACGCACTCCGGCGCTCCCGAAAACGCAAGCGAGACCGGGCACGCGCCTCACTCCACCTGAGGGCGCGGCGTCTTCGCCGCCCTGACGAGCCCGGCGCGCCACCGATTGCATGTTCCGCTGCCCCGCGAACCGGACAGTCCTTCACCGCACCGACAGGCGCCTCGAAGTCCGCGACGAAGCAGGGCCAGTCGTGAGCTGGGCGTCGCGCCCACGGGCCCGGCCTCAACCCGACCGGAGCCCCTCGACGGGCACCCCCTGCGCCTTCTCGTCGGACTGAACCTCACCCTGGGGCGCCATAAGCGCGCCGCGAGACGGGCTCAGGCGCTCGACGGCGTGAGCCGACAGGACGACTCCGAGCGACAGCGCCTTCATCGCCGACTCCAGCCGCGACACCGTGTGGATGATGTCGCCGATGACGGGGAACTCGCGGCGCGCCTGGCTGCAGCTGGGCCCCTGGCGCACCTCGCCGAAGTGAACGCCGCTGCCATCATCGAGCGGCGGTGGGCCGGCCACGGCGAGGGCGGCGTCGAACTGGGCCAGCCCCTGCCGCATCACGACGACTGCATCGAAGGCGTCGTCGCAGGGGCTCTGCCGCTCGAACCCTCCCGAAGGGCGCCCTCGGCGTCGCGCCAACAGCCATGGCGCCGCGGTCTGCCGCGGCCCCCCGGGCGCGTCACCGGCCCGTCACCATCGACGGCGCGGCTGGGTTGACGCGGCGCGCGCTACCCACCGTGGCCGGGGGCCCCGGGCGAGGTTGGCCGCACACGCCGGCGACGGGCCCCCGACACCAGCAGCGCCACCGCGCCGAAGAGCGCGAACCCGGCCCCGCTCGCGCCGCAGCCACAGCCGACCTCGACGATGCCCGGCGTCTGCGGGCCCTCGACGCCTGCGTCCATGCCGCCCATCGTCTCGCCAGGCCCTGCGTCCTGGGGGCCCGCGTCGAGGCCCGCGTCGGCGCCACCGTCGGGCAGCACCACGCCGCCATCGGCGTCGACCGCGCACACGCGCCGGCCGCTCACCGGGTCGAGGTCGACCTGCTGGTCGCAGTCGTTGTCCTTCAGGTCGCACACCTCGGGGGCCCCACGGTACACGTTGCGGTCGGTGTCGTTGCAGTCGCCGTCGCAGTTCGTCTGACCGTCGCCGTCACCGTCGAAGCACACGGAGCACAGCGCCGGGCGACCGGGCAGCGCGTCGACGTACGAGTCACAGTTGTCGTCGACGCGGTTGCAGGCCTCGCTCGCGTGCGGGTTGATGTTCGAGTCGAAGTCATTGCAGTCGCCGCATACGGGCGTGAACCCGTCACCGTCGCGGTCGGTCTGCCCCTCGTCCACCTCGCCATCGCAGTCGTCGTCGATGGTGTTGCTCGGCACCTCGAAGGCCTGCGGCCCGATGTCCGGGTTGGTGTCGTTGCAGTCTCCGAAGCAGACCGGCACGCCGTCGCTGTCCTGGTCGAAGCCCTCGTCGAACTGCCCGTCGCAGTTGTTGTCCTGGCCGTCGCAGACCTCGGGGCTGGCCGAGACCGGGCCAGAGGCCGGGTGCACCGTCGCGTTGTGATCGTTGCAGTCGCCGGCGCAGGTGCCAACGCCGTCGTTGTCGTTGTCGGTGTCTTCGTCGACGCGCCCGTCGCAGTTGTCGTCCTTGAGGTTCCCGCAGACCTCGCGGCGCGTCGGGTTGATGGCCCGATCCATGTCGTTGCAGTCGCCGGCGCAGACCGCGACGCGGTCGTTGTCGGCGTCGAAGCCCTCGTCGATGAGGCCGTCGCAGTCGTTGTCGAAGCCGTCGCAGCGCTCGACGGCGCCCGGGTTCACGTCGGCGATGCGATCGTTGCAGTCGCGCATGGCCGCCGGGCCGCCGGTCGAGAAGCCGTCGCCGTCTTCGTCGGTGTTCTCGTCGACCTGGCCGTCGCAGTCGTTGTCGTAGCCGTCGCCGACGAACTCGCTGCGGGTGGGGCCGACCGTGCGCCCGCCGCGGTTCGGGTCGTCGTTGCAGTCGCCCTGGCAGTTGGTGAAGCCGTCGCCGTCGAAGTCGAAGCAGGGCGCCCCTCGGCAGACGTTCGAGTCGTCGACCGTGGTGTTGCAGTTGTTGTCACGGCAATCGCAGATCTCGGCGCCGCCGGGCTTGTTGAACGGGTCGTTGTCGTCGCAGTCGTTCTGGCAGGTGGTGACGCCGTCGCCGTCGCGGTCGAACCCGTCGTCGACGATGCCGTCGCAGTCCTCGTCGCGGCCGTCGCAGAGCGCCTCGGGGTCGTTCGCGCCGCCGTCGGGCGTGAAACGCGGGGTGCCGCCGTCGGGCAGCGCGACCGGCTGGGTCTCGCCGGTGCAGACGCCCTGGCCCATGCCCATCACGCAGGTCTGCAGTCCGTCGCGGCAGGTCCCCAGCCCACGGGTCGCGGGCGGCCCGAGGTAACACGCGGTGTTGTTGCCATCGATACGGTTGTCGCAGTCGTTGTCGATGTTGTCGCACACCTCGGGCGCGCCAGGCTTGATGGCCGGGTCCGTGTCGTTGCAGTCGCAGACGCCGCCATCGAGCGCGGTCATGCACAGCGCGCAGGACACGAACGAGTCCATGTCGCGGTCGAAGTTGCCGTTGTCGACGATGCCGTCGCAGTCGTCGTCAGTGCCGTCGCACTGCTCGGTGCGCGGGAGCGTCGGGCCGACGCAGGCTCCCCAGTCGCCGGCCGTGGTGCAGCCCTGAATGCCCGTGCGGCACACGCCCCTCGGCTGGCAGGTGGGCCCGGGGCAGGCGCCCGTGTACGTCGTCGGCGGCGGGTTCATGCCCATCGCGTCCGAGAAGCAGACCCGCGGCATGACGTCGTCGAGGCGGTTGTTGCAGTTCTGGTCGACCATGTCGCACAGCTCGACCGCGCCCGGGCGAATGGCCGCGTTCGAGTCGTCGCAGTCGCAGTTGGTGCTGACGCCGCACGCCACGCAGGCGCGGAAGCCGTCGTTGTCGACGTCGAAGCCGTCGTCGATGTCGCCGTCGCAGTCGTCGTCCTGGCCATTGCAGAGCTCGGGCGTCGGCACGCGCTCACCCATGCAGACGCCGTAGCTCGTCATGTTGCTGCCGGGCGCCGAGTTGCACTCCTGGGTGCCGGCGACGCAGACGCCACGGCCCTGGGTGTTCGCCGGGCCCGAGTAACAGTTCTGCGAGATCTTCCCGGTGCCGGTCGACGACTCGTCGAGCGCCCCGTTGCAGTTGTCATCGAGGCCGTTGCACAGCTCGAGGCGGCCGGGGCGGACGTTGGGGTTTCCGTCGTCGCAGTCGCACCCGCCGTCGGGGTTGGCGCCGCAGGTGCTGCAGGCGCGCACCGAGTCGTTGTCGGCGTCGACGAAGAGACCGTTGTCGACGGCGCCGTTGCAGTCGTTGTCGAGCCCGTCGCAGAACTCGGCCACCGGGAGCGCCGGCTGCTGGGCAGTGGGCAGCCCGTCACCGCACACGCCCCAGAGACCGGCGCTGCAGGCCTGCGTCGAGCTGCGGCAGGTACCGCGGGGAGAACAGGCGCCGCTGGCGCCCTGCAGGCCGCCGTCGGACAGGCCGCACTGGCCGGTAAAGGCGCTGGCCGGGCCGTCGAAGCACGCCCGCCTCGTGATGCCGTCGTCCGTGACGCCGTTGCAGTCGTCGTCGAGGTTGTTGCAGACCTCGGCGCCGGCGTCCTGGTTGCCGAGGCACGAAGGAACGCCCGTGGGGCTGCACTGGGTCGTCCCGGGCGAGCAGATGCCCGGCCGGCCGGTGGCGCATACGAGGCCCACCGTGCCCTCGTTGGTGAGCCCGTCGCAGTCGTTGTCGACCGGGTCGCACACCTCGGGCGAGGGCAGCACCTGCTGCTGGTTGGCAGGCAGGCCAGCGCCGCAGGCGAGCCAGGCGCCGGCGCCGTTGCAGCTCTGCGTCGAGGCGCGGCAGGCGCCGCGGCCCGTGCAGACGCCCCCGTCACCCGTCAGGCCGCCGTCCGAGAGGGCGCACAGCCCGGTGAAGGTGCCGACAGGCCCGTCGAAGCACGGGCGGGCGGGCACGTTGTCGTCGATGACGCCGTCGCAGTCGTCGTCGAGGTTGTTGCAGACCTCGGCGCTGGGGCTCTTGACGGGCGTGCACAGCGACATGCCGCTCGCGTTGCATGAGCAGACGCCGGCGGCGCACTCTCCGGGCTGGCCGGTCGTGCACGAGGCGCCCAGGAGGCCCTCGTTGAGCTGACCGTCACAGTCGTTGTCGAGCAGGTCGCACACCTCGGTCTGCGGGAAGACCTGCGCTCCGCCATCGGGCGCCGTCGTCGACAGGGTGCACACGGGGAACGCCGCGCCGGCATCGGGCAACCCGGCACAGAAGAGGGGCACGCCGCTGCAGGCGCCCTGGGGAGCACAGGTGGTGCCCGGCATGGCACCGCAGGCGCCCGTGAAGGTGCCCGCAGGCCCGGCATAGCAGGTGCGCGAGAGCGGCAGGCTGCCCGGCGCGCCGGACTCGTCGGTGGCGGTGTCGCAGTCGTTGTCGACGCCGTCGCACACCTCGGCCGAGGGCGCGGATGGCGAGCACTGCACGGCGCCGCCGGTGCACGCCGTCAGGCCGTTGCGGCATGCGCCCACGGCCGACGTCGCCGTGCAGGCCACGCCCGCGCCCGGGTTGCCGTTGTCCACCGCGCCGTTGCAGTCGTCGTCGAGGCCGTTGCAGCTCTCGGCCGAGTTGAACACCTGGCTCCCGCCGTCGGCGCCCACCGTCGAGGTGCTGCACAGGGGGAAGCCGCCGACACCCGGGCACACCTGCTGGGCGCCACGGCACACGCCCTGTGGCGCGCAGCTCGCCGGCGCGTTCCCGCAGGCGCCGGTGAAGGTGCCCGCGGGGCCCGCGTAGCAGACCCGCGACAGCGTCGGGCTCCCCACGCCGGCCGTCTCGTCGGTGGCGCTGTCGCAGTCGTTGTCGACGCCGTCGCACACCTCGCTCGTCGGCGCTGACGCGTTGCACAGCAGCGCGCCGCCGGTGCACGCTGTGGTGCCGTTTCGGCACGCGCCCACCGCCGACATCGCCGTGCAGGCCACGCCGCCGCCGGGGTTGCCGTTGTCCGCCGTGCCGTTACAGTCGTCATCGAGCCCGTTGCAGCTCTCCGTCGAGTTGAACAGCTGCGTCCCGCCGTCAGCGCCCACCGTCGTGGTGGTGCACGCGGGGAACCCCCCCACGCCGGGGCACACCTGCTGCACGCCGCGGCAGACGCCGACGGGGTTGCAGCTCGCCGGGGCGTTTCCGCACGCGCCGGTGAAGGTGCCCGCCGGGCCCGCGTAGCAGACCCGCGCCAGCGTCGGGCTCCCCACCCCGCCCGACTCGTCGATGGCGCCGTCGCAGTCGTTGTCGACGCCGTCGCACACCTCGGTCGTCGGCGCCGACGCGTTGCACACCACGGAGCCCCCGGTGCACGCCGTGGTGCCATTTCGGCACGCGCCCACCGCCGACATCGCCGTGCAGGCCACGCCGCCACCGGGGTTGCCCTCGTCGGTGGCGCCGTCACAGTCGTCGTCGACGCCGTTGCAGGTCTCCGTCGTGTTGTACTGCTGGCTCCCGCCATCGGTGCCGAGCACCGAGGCCGTGCACATCGCGAAGCCACCGACGCCGGGACACAGCTGCTCGACGCCGCGGCACACCCCCACCGGGTTGCAACTCATCGGCGCGTTGCCGCACGTGCCGGTGAAGGTACCCGCGGGGCCCGCGTAGCAGACCCGCGTCAGCGTCGGGCTGCCCACGCCGCCCGCCTCGTCGGTGGCGCTGTCACAGTCGTTGTCGACGCCGTCGCACACCTCGGTCGTCGGCGCCGACGCGTTGCACACGACAGCGCCGCCGGTGCACGCCGTGGTGCCGTTCCGGCACGCGCCCACCGCCGACGTCGCCGTGCAGGCCAGGCCCGCGTCAGGGCTGCCGTTGTCCACCGTGCCGTTGCAGTCGTCGTCGAGCCCGTTGCAGCTCTCAGCCGAGTTGAACTGCTGGCTCCCGCCATCGGCGCCCAGCGTCATGGTGGTGCACATGGGGAAGCCACCAACGCCAGGGCATACCTGCGCGACGCCGCGGCATACGCCGCGCGGCGCGCAGCTCATCGGCGCGTTGCCGCAGGCGCCGGTGAAGGTGCCGGGCGGACCCGCGTAGCAGACCCGCGACAGCGTCGGGCTGCCCACGCCGCCTGACTCGTCGGTGGCGCTGTCACAGTCGTTGTCGA
>JADCJJ010000405.1 GCA_020247085.1 Myxococcaceae bacterium
CCGGGCAGCTCACCATCCACGCCGACCGGGGCTCGTCGATGAAGTCCAAGCCCGTGGCGATGCTGCTCGCCGACCTCGGTGTGACGAAGACACACTCGAGGCCGCACGTGTCCAACGACAACCCGTACTCGGAGGCCCAGTCGGCCATCGTGAGCCCACGGAGGAACGAATGCCCCTGACGCCCTTCATTCACGTGCGCGCGGCGAAGTTCGGCGTCCTGCCGGGGGAGGCCGACGAGCTGGTCAACGAGGGCATGTACGGAAAGGCGCTGGGCCTGTATCTCGTCGAGGCGCTGCGTCAGCGCGGGTACGACGCCGCAGGTCCGCTGTGTGAGGACTGGGGCTGGTGGGTCGGCCTCGGTGGGTTTCCTTTCTCGTTCGGTGTCACCATCTACGGCGCCGAGCGCGAGGGCGGGGGCCTCGACCTCTACGTCAGCGATGGCGCGACCGACGAGACGCGCTTCAGCTGGCGTCACTTCAAGCGGGTCGACACCGGAGCTCGGAGTGCGGCCGAGAGGCTCCACGCCGACCTCGTGGCGCTCTTCCAGCAGGACGGCGACGTCGAGGTGGTGTCCACGACGCTCCGCGCCCCTTTCTCCGACGGGCCGTGAGCCCTCGCTTCTGGGGCCGTCGGCGCTGCGGGCGCCTCGTGACCCAGCGCTCATCGAACGTCCGGCAGTGTCAGGAACGGACCTGGTCGTCGATGTGCCGGCCACGGCGCTCCAGGAGCCCTCGCTTCTGCGTCCTTCTGCGCGCGTTCTTGCTACCGGCTCGCCGTCGCCATGGACCGCACCGAACGCCTGCTCGACCTCGTGGCCCTGCTGCTCGCCGAGAAGCGCCCCGTGTCGTGGCAGCGCCTGCGCACCCTCTTCAAGGCCGACTATGGCGAGGGTTCGGTCGAGGCGTGTGAGCGCAAGTTCGAGCGCGACAAGGCCGAGCTGCTCGAGCTGGGCATTCCGCTCACCTTCGTCCCCCGCACCGACGACGACGAGGGCGGCTACCGCGTCGACCCCGACGCCTACTACCTGCCGGAGCCGGGGCTGTCGGCCGAAGAGCTCGCCGTGCTGTACGCCGCCGGGGCCACGGCGCTGTCGTCGGGCGCGTTCCCCGGCAGCCAGGACCTCGCGCACGCGCTGCGCAAGGTGGCCTTCTTCGCCGACGGCCCGCTGGCGCCGCCGAAGGTGCGCCTCGAGCCGGGCGTGGCGGTCGACACCTCGGCCCTGCCGGCCCGCCTCGACGCGCTCTGGGCCGCCATCTCCGCGCGCAAGTCCGTCACGCTCGAGTACTTCTCGCCACGCTCCGGCGAGGTGACGCACCGGAAGGTCGACCCGTATGGCCTCGCGCTGCGCCGGGGCGTGTGGGCGCTCGCCGGGCACTGCCACCTCCGCGGTGGGCTGCGCACCTTCTTCGTGCACCGCATGCGCTGGCTCGAGGTGAACCCGGCCCGGCCGAAGTCTCCGGACTTCGAGGTGCCCGCGGACTTCCGCCTCGACGACGTCATTCCCGTCTGGCCGTGGCACGCGCGCTTCCACGCGCCCATCGACGTCGACGTGTCGCTGTCGGCCGACCTCCCGCCCGTCGCGCGCGCCCTCTTCGGCGCCGACCCGGTGGCGACGCCGGCCGGCCCTCACGTGACGGTGCGGGCCACCGACCTCGACGCGCTGGTGTCGACGGTGTTGTCGCTGTCACCGGGCGCGAAGGTGGTGAACCCGCCCGAGGCGGTCGCGCGCGCCCGCGCAGTCGCTCGGACGGTGCTCGACGCGCACGGAGGCCAGGGCGCGTGAGCACCGAGCACCATGAGCGGCTGCGCCGGCTCCTGTTTCTGGTTCCGTGGGTGTCGCGGCACCCGGGCCGGCCCGTGGACGAGGTGGCCCGGGCGCTCGGCGTCACCCGCAGCGAGCTCCTCGAGGCGCTCGAGCAGCTCACCCTCGTGGGCCGCCCGCCCTTCCAACCCGACGACTTCGTCGACATCTACGTCGAGGACGACCGGGTGTTCGTCGAGCTCGACCAGCGCCTGTCGGTGCCGCCCCGGCTGACGGCGGCCGAGGGCGTGGCGCTGGCGGCCGCGGCCCGGGTGTTGGGCCCGCTCTCGTCCGAGGCGCTCAAGTCGGCGCTCCAGAAGCTCGAGCGCGTGTTGCCGGCGCAGGCCGTGGCCCGGTTTCGCGAGCTGGGCCACCGGCTCGACGCGGCGAGCGACGGCCCCTCGGGCCTGGGGACGCTCTCGTGGGCCGTCTCGGAGCGCCGCGAGGTGCGCTTCGACTACTTCGCGCAGGGGCGCGGGCTGACGGAGCGGCGCCAGGTGCAGCCCGCCGAGCTCTTCACCCACCACGGCCAGTGGTACCTCGCCGGCCATGACGTCGCCCGGGGGGCCGACCGGCTCTTCCGCGTCGACCGCATGGGACCGCTCGAGGTGAGCGACGTCCACCTTCCGCCGCGCGAGGTCCCGGTGCGGGCGCACGTGCCGGGCCCAGAGGCGAGCGCGGAGCCGGTGACGGTGGCGTTCGTCAAGGCGCGCGCCGCCTGGGTGCGCGAGCGGTTCCCCGAGGCCCGCGCCCGCGACGATGGGGCCGTCGGGTGACGGTCGACGGGCAGGTGGTGTGGCTCGACCCGATGGTGCGCTTCGCGCCCTTCGGAGAGCTGCCCGAGCTGGCCCTCGGGGAGCGCGAGGCGTGGGTGCTGCCGCGCCCGGGAGAGGCGCCGGAGCGCACGGTGACG
>JADCJJ010000406.1 GCA_020247085.1 Myxococcaceae bacterium
CGCCGAGATCGCCCGGGCCAACGCGCTCGGGCTCGAGGTCGTCGTCGTCGACCACCATGCCGTGCCCGAGACGATGCCGCCGGCCGTCGCGGTGCTCAACCCCCTGCAGCCCGGCTGTGACTACCCGACGAAGTGGCTCTGCGCCGGTGGCGTCACCTTCAACCTCTGCATGGGCCTGCGGCGCTCGCTGCGCGAGGTGGGGCACTTCTCGGCGACGAAGCGCCCGGAGCCAAACCTCAAGCAGTTGCTCGACCTGGTGGCCCTGGCCACGGTGGCCGACGTCGTGCCCCTCACCGGCGCCAACCGTACGCTGGTGCGGCACGGCCTCGAAGTGCTCACCGCCGGCGCCCGGCCCGGGGTGCGGGCGCTCAAAGAGGTGGCGCAGCTGTCGGGCGCCCCCATCACCGCGGGCCACGTCGGCTTCCGCCTCGGCCCCCGCATCAACGCCGCCGGCCGCCTCGACGACGCGTCGGTCGGGCTCCAGCTGCTCCTCTCACCCGACGTCGAGCGCGCCCGGCCCCTCGCCCAGAAGCTCGACGCGGCCAACGCTGAGCGCCAGCAGCTCGAGCGCGCGATGCTCCAGGGCGCCCTCGACCAGGCCCAGGGCTTCGTCGACCAGGGCGCGCGCGGCCTCGTCCTCGCCCAGGAAGGCTGGCACCCGGGCGTCGTCGGCATCGTGGCGTCGCGGGTGGTCGAGCGCTTCCACCGGCCGACCGTGCTCATCGGCTCCCACGACGGCGTGTGGCGCGGCTCGGCGCGCAGCATCGAGGGCTTTCACCTCTACGACGCGCTCAAGACGTGCGAGCACCACCTCTCGAAGTTCGGCGGCCACAAGGCGGCGGCGGGGCTGTCGATCGACCCGGCCCGGCTCGAGGCCTTCCGGGAGTCGTTCCATGCCGTCACCCGCGAGCGCTTGAGCGAGCCGCAGCTCGTCCCCCGGCAGCGCATCGACGCCGTCGTCAGCCCGGCCGAGCTCGACGTGGCGGCCGTCGAGGCGCTCCAGGCGCTCGCCCCCTTCGGCATGGGCAACCCCGAGCCGGTGCTGGGCCTGCGCCGGCTGGTGACGTCTCCGCGCGTGCTCGAGAGCAAGCAGCCCGGCCAGCCGGGGCACCTCAAGCTGACCCTCGAGGCGGCGCCGCAGCTCGACTGCATCGGCTTCGGCTTCGCCCCGCTGGCGCCGCTCACCGCCGCGGCCGCCGACCTCGCCGTTCAGGTGTCGATCGACGAGTTCAGGGGCGCCCGGCGCGTGGGCCTCAAGCTCAAGGCCCTGCGCGCCTCACCGTACCAGCACGTACGACAGGCTTGAGTCCGGCTGCACGTTCGTCTGGGGCCCGATGTTGAAGGGTGCCGCCGCGGCGCCGATGTCGATCCACACCGTCGCCGATGAGCCCTGGGCCCGCTCGGGCGTCGACGACGTCATCACGCCGTAGACGAACTCGACGTCGCCGTTCTGCCGCAGAATCACCTGGAAGTTCAGGTCAGAGCTCGAGCCGAAGATTGACCAGTTCTCCCACGACACGGTGACGTCTCCGTTCGTGTCCTGGAGCAGGTACAGCGCAGAGCCGGGGTTCGAGCCGTTCAGGTCGTCCCAGAAGGGGGCGACGACGAAGACCGGGTCGGTGGTGGACGGCAGCGTCTTGTTGGACAAGCTGGACAAGGTGGTCGAGTAGGGCACCACCCAGCCGTTGGTGCTGATGGTCAACTGGGTGACCGTCGCGCCGAAGAGCGAGATGGGCTGGCTGAGCGTTCGCTGAATCGCGACGTCATCGCGAGACCCGGTCGGCGTGATGTCGACGCCGACGCCGGACAGGGACCTGAAGACCGAGCCGCCCGCCACCGGCATCTCGTAGGGGAAGCACGACAGGTTGGGCGCACCCGGCGTACCGCGCTGCCCGTTGCTGCCGAAGCGCCCTCGAATCGTCGGGCACACGAACGCGGTCGTCGCCGTGCTGTACAGGGTGCCAGGCAGGCGAAGCTGCTCGACACCGAACGACGTCCCGAGCGGGATCAAGGCCGGTAGCGCCGATGGCGGGACGGTGTTGGGAAACCGGGCGTACTCGTTCCCGTCGACGCTGAGCCGCACGATGGCGCCCGAGGCCGGCGGTACGAACGCCGACGGGAAGAGGACGTCGGCCGGTCGCCGGGCGACCAGCCCGCCGTCGAAGCCGACGAACACGCCGCTCCCGGGCGGGTCGTCGGGGTCGCCCAGGTCGTCGATCTGGCCCAGCAGCAGGTTTCCGTTCGCCGGCACCACCGTTCCGGCTGGAACCCGGAACGACTGCAGCCCGCCGAAGTCGATGTCCCAGTCGCCGATGTCGAACCCACCGTCAGCGCTCGTGGCCAGCTCGATCCAGTTCGCCCGGGCCAGCCCGCTCGCGGGCCGGTACATCACCTCGGTGACCCGCACCAGCCCGGGGGCGATCACCGCCGCCCCCTCAGCCTCCATGAGCTCGCCGCCGACGACCGCGAACGCGGCGTAGGGCGTGGCCTCGATGCGGAGGGGCGCTGGTAGCGGCTGCGCGTCGAAGAAGCGGAAGACGTCTCCACTCGCAGGCGCGCCCATCGGAGACACCTCGTCGGTCTCGCTCGCGTTGACGAGGCCGATCGTCCCGCTCCCCGTCACCTTGAAGAAGTCGCGGTACGCGAACACCACCTTCCCGTTCGAGTAGAGCTGGGCCTGGAAGGTCATGCGGGCGTCGACCGGCCCGTTCACCGGGCGCACGTTGCTCCACTGCACGATGAGGCGGCGCGCGTTCGAGACGCTGTCGACCCGCCAGTGCACCTGGTCGTTCGCCGTCGACAGCGCCGCCCAATAGGGGGCGATGGCCAGCGGCTCGAGCGCGGTGCCGAAGAGGGGCGTCGGCTGGTCCGGGCCGGCGATGGCCGTGGTCGCTGTCGTCAAGGTGAACCACCCGTTGCGCGCCACGTTCAACCGCCCACGGCTGAAGCGGGTGCCGTAGAGCGTCGCCTCGAAGGCCGCCGGCAACGCCAGGTTGGTGGCGTTCGTCCCGGCCGTGAAGGCCACGGGTGTGCCGGTGCGGCGAATGTCGATGAAGGCCTCTTGTGCCGGGTTCTTCTCGACGCTCCGGAAGCCCCGCACCGCAGAGGCGGTGGCCGATGAGACGCCCGTCACCGTCGTGTTCGCCCGCAGCGGCAGGCTGCGGCTGAAGGTGAAGGCGGAGGAGGCCGTGACGTCGACATCGACCGTCGCCGAGACCGGCGCACCCCCGGTGCCGTTGTCGGCCTGCAGGGTGTAGGTGACCCGGGTCAACCCGGGGCGTCCGTTCGGGTACACTTGGAGCGTTCCCGTATCGACGTTGCCAGAGACCTGGCGGAAGAAGCCCGCGCCGGTGTTGCTGGTGATGCGCACGTTCCGCGCGTTGATGACGCTCCAGCGCAGCGTCACCGGCGTCCCGCCCGAGGGCACCACGTTGCGGTCGGCCACGAAGAAGTTGAACGAGAGCGGGCCGACGCCCTCGATGGTGCGGGCCTCGCGGCTCTCGGCGCCGCGGCCGTTTCGGGCGACGAACTCGATGCGCGTGCTCTCGGTCGGCGCGCTCAGGCTGTAGGAGCCCGACGTCACCTCGGCCTGCGAGGTCGCCAGGTACGCCCGGCGCCCGTCGACGATGAGCTCGGCCGACGTCGCGCCGGCGGTGCGCCAGCTCACCGTGAACGACGTGCCGCGCAGCGCGTGGGTGGGCGCCGTCAGCGAGGTGATGTTCACGCCGCCTCCGACGGTGACCTCGAGCGCGCGCGAGGTGCGGGTGACGCCGTTCGACGCCTCGAGGACGTAGGTCAGAATGCCGTCGACGGGGAGCGTCGAGGGCACGGTGTCGACGAAGCGTCCGGTGGCCACCTGATCGGCCGGAACCGGCAGCGGCGTCGCCAGCCCCGCGCGCGTCAGCTTCACCGTCGTCGCGCCGACGGTCTGCCACGTCAGCTCCAAGGGCTCGCCGGCGGCCGGCAGGACGCGCTGGCCTTCGAACGACACCACCGTAGGCGCGAGCTGCACGGCCGTCGTCGCCGTCACGTCATCGGCCCTCAGGAGATAGAACGTGCTGCGCTGCGGCGTGACGCGAACGGAGCCGGACTCACGCTGGCTCCCCAGGTCGATGGCCGCCCCGCCGACCGCCTCGAGGGTGACGGTGCGCGCGCCCGGTGCGTTCCAGACCAGGGTCGCCGACTGCCCTGCCTCGATGGTGGCGGGGATGGCGCTGAACAACGCCGAGCGGGCCTTCTCGGCGACCCGCACGGCCGTCGCCCGAACGTCGCTCCCGCCAGCCCCCTGCGCCGTGATGAGGAAGACGGTGTCGCCGTCGACCGGCACCGAGACCCGGCCCGAGGCCTTGTTCGCGCCCAGGTTCACCGGCCCCCGGCCGACCTGCTCGATGCTCACGTCAGTCGCGTTCGAGGTGCCCCACTCGAGCGTCACCGCGTCGCCTGGCGTCGCCACCACCGCCGGCTCGGCCTTGAACGACGTCACCGTCGCAGGAGGAGGCGCCGGCAGAGGGGCTTGCGGGCGAGGGGTGCAGCTCGACGCGGCGAGCAGCAAGCCCAGCGCGGACAGGGGGGCGTGGCCAACGATGCGGTTCGTCATGTGATGCACCTCAAGGCACCCGCGTGAAGCGAATCGCGGAGTTCGGGCGAATGGCAGGCTGGTTGACGCTGAACACCAGGGCTCGCGGCGGCGCCGCGACGTTCTGCTCGAGCCACACCGTCGCGCTGTTCCCGTCGCCACGGCTGGCTGACGAGCCGCTCGTCATCGCCGCGTAGTGGTACTCGATGTCCCCCGAGTCGAAGAGCTTCACCTGGAAGGTGAGATCGTCGACCGTCGTCGCGAAGACGGCGACCTTGTTCCACTGAACGATCCAGTGCGCCCGCGGCTCGGTCGGGTCCTGGTTGGCGGCGAACCGCTGCGCCAGCATCGCCGAGCCGGTCCGGGTCGACAGGAACCACAGGTCGTCCCAGAACACCGCCATGGTGCCGCCGACGTCGGGCGCCGCGCTACCGGGCGCCGTCTTGTTCGCGAAGGCCGAGGTCCCCGAGTACGCCGCCGCGACGAGCCAGCCGTTCGTCGACGCCGTCAGGGTGTTGCTGCTGGCCCCAAAGACGGTGACCGGGCTCGACGACACGTCGATGACCCCCAGCCCCTCGTCCGTGTCCGTCAACTGCACCTGCTGACCAGTCGTCGCGATGTCGCGGAACTTCGCCGGGATCCGGCTCATCGTGTAGCCGACGCAGGTGCCGTCGTTGGACTGCCCAGGCGTGCCGCGCTGGCTGGGCGACAGGTTGCCGAAGGTGCGGCTCGAGGGCGTGGGGCACAGGCCGGTCGCGAACGGCGCCGTCACCGCCGCGCCGCGGTTGACGAACGGCCCGGGGTCGACCGCGAGCGAGGTGCCCGGGGCCGAGGGCGGGCCCCCGTCTGGGCTCGCGAAGAGCAGCGGCAGGTTCGACACGAAGCCCTGGGCGTTGCGGATCTGGAGCGTCTGGCCGAAGGCCGGCAGCGTCAGCGCCGGCGCCGCGACCACCCCGGCCGGCAGGCCGTCGTTCTCGAGCGGGTCGAGGCTCTGCGCGACGACCGCGAACGACCGCGGCGCGAGGGGAATGGTGCCCCCCAGGGTGATGGCGCCAGCATCGGGCTCGGCGCTGGCGATCGTCCACCCGCCGAGGTCGACGCTCGCGTTGGAGAGGTTCGTGAACTCGAGCCACTGCCCCCTCGGGAGCGCGGCGTTGGGGCGGTTCATCACCTCGCTGACGATGATGTCGGTGGGCTTGACGATCTGGTCGAACTCGAGGCGGAGGCCGCCGCTCCCGATGCGCACCAGCCCCGCCGCGGGTGCCGCGAGGGTCGTGACGAGGGCCGGCGACCGCGCCGGGTCACCCCAGGCCACCCGGCTGCCCGGGGCCGGCACTGAAGCGCTCACCCCGCCGTCACCAAGCGCAGCCGGCGCGTACGCGTAGCCGAGCCCGAGCGGGCCCTGGTACCCGATGCTCACCGACTGCACCGGCGTCGAGAGCGTCATGGTGCGGTATTCGAACGCCACCGCCCCGGCCTGATGCAGCCTCGCCTGGAAGGTGAGCTCGGAGCCCGCCTGGCCCACCACGCGCACCCGGTTCCATTGCACGACGAGCTCGCGGTTGGGCGCGGTGCCGAGGACCTGCCAGAACACGCCGCCGGCCGGGCCGAGCTCGAGGTCGGCCCAGAACGGCGCCACCAGGTCTTCGGGCACGGTGGCCGCGGCAGTGCCCGGAATGGCAGCGGGCACGGGGCGGCTGTTGGTCTGCGTGGTCGAGGTGAAGACCAGGAAGCCGTTCGTCGACACCCAGGCCGTGTCCTCGTCGCGCCGCCCGCCGATGAAGGTCTCGAAGTCGACGGGCGTGAACGAGAGGATCGCGTCGTTGGCGGCCGAGGCGAAGCGCAGCGGGGTGCCGGTCGCCGAGATGTCGGTGAAGCCCGCCGAGGCGGCCGTGACGGACGGCGTCGGCGTGCCGAAGCCGACGAGCTCGGAGCTGGTCCCGCCCACCGCCCACGACACCTGCGCTGCGCCCTGCGTCTGGAAGATCGTTCCGCCGTCGGCGACGGCCATGGTGGCCGGCGTGGCCACGGTGACCGCGGCCGCGGCCGTCACCGCCGGCTCGAGGGTGTTGGTCGCGCGCAGCTCGTACGTCGTGTTGGGACGGTTCGGGTAGACCGTCGCGGTGCCCATGGCGGCGCCGGCGCCCTCGACGGCGACGACCGTCATCAGGCCGTTCTCGACGATGCGGGCGCGAACGGCGCCCGGCGCGGTCCAGGAGAGCACGACGGGGGTCCCGCCGGTGGTGATGGCGGTAGGAGCGGCGCTCAGCGTCGGCATGCCGACGTCGGTGACGGTGGTGACGCGCACCGGCCTGGTGTCCTCGGCGCGGCTCTCCGACGCGATGGCCGCCACCACGAAGTCCTGGGTGCCGGCGAGGGGCGGCAGCGCGACGAAGCCCGTGTCGACGCTGACGTTCGGGGGCGTGCGGTACAGCACCGTCTGCCCGGAGCGCACCTCGACGCGGTCGGCGCCGACGGTCGTCCACTCGAGCCGGAAGGGCAGGTTCTCTTTGACGTAGGTCGGCGCCGTGACGGTCAGCAGCTTCGGCGCCGAGCCGTAGACGAGGGTGAGGCGTTGTTGCTCCACCGGCCCGCGCCCCTCGACCTCGAGCACGTAGGTGGCTGCCGAGCCCGTGAGCTGAGGGCCCAGGGTGTCGGTGAACGAGCCCATGGCCACCTGCGCCGGGTCGGCCGTCTCGAAGAGGGTGCCGCGGCCGGCCCCCGTCAGCCGCACGCGCGTCGCGTTCTCCGTCTTCCACGCCAGCGTCACCTGGTCGCCGCCCTGGACCTGCTGCTTCGAGCTGGTGAACTCGACGATGCCCTGGCCCCGCGCGACGACGGCCGTGCGCCGCTCGCCGTCAGCCGTCAGCACGTACGTCGTCTCGGTGGCGGTCGGCTTCACCTCGACGCTACCCGAGGCGACCTGCCCCCCGAGGTTCAGCGGCGCGCCGCCCATCGGGGCGATCTCGACCCTTCGGGCGTTCGGCGCGTTCCACACCAGCACGCCCGGCTGACGGGCCTTGAGCACCGGGGGGTACGCCGCGAACAGGATGCCGGCGGCGTCGACGCCGTCGACCTGCACGCTGGCCGTTGCGCTGACCCGCACGCCGCGGGCGTTCTTCGCCGACAGCACGAAGACCGTGGGCCTGGAGAGGGGCACTGACACCTCGCCGCTGAGCTGGTCGGCGACCGCGGCGATGGCGCCGCGGTTCAGGTCGACGAGCTCGGTGCTCGTCGCGTTCTGCGTCTCCCACTTCAGCGTCACGGTGCCACCGCGCGGCACGTTGAGCGGGCTCGCGAGGAAGCGGACGATGCGCGGAGGCTCTGGCAGCGGGTCGGGCGCGGGCGCCTGGGGGCACCCACCGAGGGCGAGCATGACGAGGGTGGCCGGGGCGAAACGTCGATGGGTCATGGCGTGCTCCTCGGCGCAGCGCGAGGCGTGAAGCGGAAGGCGGTGTTCGGCACCACCAGCGGGCCGAAGCTCTGAGCGGCCGTCGACGTCCTCACCGAGATGGGGAGCGCAGCCGTGCCGTCGAGGTTGTCGATCCACCGGGTGGCGCTGTCTCCGGTCGACGCCGGGCCGACCATCGACCCGTAGTGGTACTCGATGACGCCGGTGTCGAAGAGCTTGATCTCGAAGTTCATCGCCCCGCCGCTGCCGCTGAAGGCCTCGAAGTTCTTGTACTGAATGATGGTGCGGCCGGCGCCGCGACGGACGAAGGCGCCCGAGACCGCGGTGTTGCGGATGATGAGGTCATCCCAGAAGACGGCGAGGGTCTGAAGGGGGGTGCTCGCGCTCGGGAGCTCCTTGTTCGACCGGGACGATGACGTGGTGTCGATGAAGCTCACCCACCCGTTGGTGCAGACCCGAACCTGCGAGAAGCTCTGCCCGAAGTACGGGAAGGGCACCGACAGCGGCACCTGCGCGGCGCCGTCGTCGTTGTTCGGGAACGCCACGGCCGGGCCGCTCGAGACGTCTTCGAAGTCCACGGGGATCTCGGTGAGGGCGTAGGGGAAGCACTCTTCGTTGGGCGCGCCGGGGGTGCCGAACTGCGGCGGCGAGCCGAAGGTGCCGAGCCGGGGGCAGCTGAACGGCGGGGCGCCGCTGCGCACCAGAATGGCCTCGGGCGGTTGCACCGAGGAGCCCTCGAAGACGGGCACGCCCCCGTCGCCGACCGCGCCTCCGTCGAAGAGCTGGCTTCGCCGCTCTCCCCAACTCAGCCTCGACACCACGAGGGTCCCTCCGTCGGCCAAGACCGTCGGCACCACCAGGCGCACCGCGTCGGGCGCCGCGAGGCTCACGGTGCCCTGCGTCCACGCGAGCCCCACGCCGGCGTCACCGTTCTCGACCGCGTCGGTCGACTGGCCGACGACGAGGAAGGCGCCGGCGTCGACGACGGTGTTGGCCGGAACGATGAAGGGCGTCGACGCGCTCGAGGCCGACTCGAGCTGCAGGCCGGCGAGGTCGAGGCGCACCGGGAGCGTGTTTCGCAGCTCGACCCACTGCCCCGCCGTCAGCGACGGCAGCGGCGCCGGCATCGCCTCGGTGACGATGATGTCGTTCACGCCGAAGGCCCGCGCGGTCGCGTAGAGGGGCACGTACTCGCCCGCCGCCTCGAGCGTGAAGCCGAGGGTTGAGAGGTCGCGGAGCCGGAACTGGCGGGTGCCTGCCGTGACCGGTGCGTTGTTGAACCACGAGCGGTCCGTGCCGACGGCCAGCTCGGCGGCGGTCGCGCTGTTGAAGGACACCAGCCCCTGGTACGCGTCGACGCCGTCGACGGCGCCGATGGTCGCGTCGGAGCCGTCAGCCCCGGGGCCGTCAAGCTGTTTCCAGGCGAACAGGAACTCGCCCGACTCGTACACCTGCACCTGGAACGTCAGCTCCGAGCCCATCACCCCGGCGCGGCGCACCTTGTCCCACTGAATGGTGAGGCGGCGCGGCGCGACGGCCGAGTCCAGGCTCCACAGCACCCGGCCCTGCGTCCCCAGGTCGAGGTCGTCCCAGAAGGGCGCCAGCAGCGGTGGGCCGGCGTAGGACGGGTCGGACAGGTCGAGGTTCAGCGGTGATGCGGGTGCGCTCGGCCCGAGGGCGACGAAGCCGTTGGTCGACACCGTCACCTGCGTCGCCAGCCGGCTGACGAAGGGGAAGGTGAAGCCCTCGGGCAGCGTGAGGGTGGCGACGTCGTCGTCACGGTTGGCGAAGAACAGCGCCCGCGCCGTCGGCGCCATCGCCAGGTCGTCGAAGGCCGTCGAGCTCGGCGTCACCGGCGGCGGCGCGGCCGGCAACCCCAGCATGTCCGTCGGGTTGAGCTGCGTGACGTCCCAGGAGAGGGTGGTGACCTCGCCCTTCGCCAGCAGGTCCGGCGAGAGCGAGAACAGCACCGGGGCGCTGACGTCGATGGTGCGGGCCTCGGTGGCGCGGTCGCCGGCCAGGTTGTAGGCCTCGAGCACGTACGTGCCCTTCACGGGAACGAGGAACTGCTTCGAGCCGTTGGCGACGCTCAGCATCGCGTCCTCGCGGAAGAAGGCGGGCCCGCCCTCGAGCCTCAGCAGCACGAAGGTGGTGTCGGCGGTGCGCCAGCTCACCGTCACCTTCATGGTGGCCGTCGCCGTCGCCTGCGGCGCGCTGAAGTCGATGATGCGCGGCGCGGCGACCGCCTTCACCAGCTTCGTCACGCTCACCTCGAGCCCGTTGAAGTCGAACGCCACCAGCGTGAACGAGGTGTCCGCCGAGAAGGTCCCGAGGCGGAACGTGCCGGTGGTGTTGACGCCGGGCAGGGGGCTGTAGACGGTGAGCCCGTTCGCCCGGACCTCGACGCGCGTCGCGCCGGTGGTGCGCCACGAGAGGGCCAGCGGCCGTCCGCGGGTGCCGTGCGTCGGCGCCTCGAAGAAGTCGATGACCGGGCCCTGGCCGACCCGAGCGTCGACGGCGCGGGCCGTCTCCTGGGCCGGCGTCGCCGTCTGGGCCCGCAGCGTGAAGCGCAAGGGGAAGCCGTCGCGCACTGCCGGCACCCGTGGGGGCTGTCGGCCCGCGTCGAGCGCGCCGCCGTCCGCCAGGGCCCCCGCGTCGGTGGCACCACCGTCGAGCGCCGCGCCCCCGTCAGCCGCCGCCGGCACGCCCGCATCGACGAGCCCCGCGTCAGCGAAGAAGTACGGCACCACGAAGTCGACGGTGCCCATGGCGGCGTTCGTCGCCGTCGAGACGAGCCGGCCGAAGGTCGCCTCTTCGACGATGACCGTCTCGGCCCCGGCGGTCTTCCACGCGAGCGTGATGGTCTCTCCCTGCCGTGCCGCCGGCGGGGTGGCGGTGAACGTCTCGATGACCGGCACCACGACGACGGTGGCGCTCTGCGTCGAGAGGCTGCCATCGGACCGCTCCGCCGACAGCGAGTAGCTCGTCGTCGCCACCGGCGCCTCGCTCGTCGAGCCGCTCTCCGCCGTCGACAGTGTGCGCGCGCCGGACGTCAGGCGCACGTTGCGGCCACCCGTCGCCGACCACAACAGGTCGACCCGCTCGCCGGGGCGGACCTGCTGTGGCACTACGACGAGGAACACCGACTTGAGGCCCTCGTCGACGGCGACCTGCACGAACGCGCCGTCGCGGCCCCCGTCGCCTTCGGCCCGCAGCACGTAGAAGGCCGACCGCAGCGGCGTCGCCTGCGCGCTGCCGACCCCCGTCAGCTCATCGAACGTCACCGGAACGCTAGCGCCCAGCTGGTCGACGAGCTCGACCGCCTTCGCCCGCTCGACGGTGAAGTCGAAGCGCACGGTCTCGCCGCGTCGAATCGCCACGCGGTCGACGGTGAACGAGGTGACGGCAGGCGGGCTCGGCGGCGGCCGCGGCTTCTCTGGGACGACGCAGGCGGCCAGGAGAAAGAGCAGGGTTGGCAGGACCCCTGAGCGGAACGTCATGTGGCGCCTCGGTGAGCGGTTTGACGGGAGGCGAACGGGCACGGCCACCCCTCGGGTCGAATCAGGAAATCTCGTAGACAATCGGCGGGTGTAGCGATGGGGACCCTCACCCGTCAACCGAGAATCCCCAGCGTCCATCGAGATGTCGGAGAACCGGGGGCGCTGTCGGAGCCGAGCGCCCAGGGGCAGCTGGCGTCTCGTCGGCCCCGTCTCTGCGGCCTCGAGCGGGGCCGCTCAGAAGAGCAGGCCGACGCCGGCCTCGAAGCAGGTGTCGTGCATGTAGCTGCGCAGGTAGCGCGTCACCTCGACGCGCCAGGTCAGCCGCACGGCCTCGTCGCGGGTGAGGGCCGGCCGCCCGCGCAGGCCCAGGCCGTACTGGAAGAGGAAGCGCGCCCCCTGCAGCTGGACCTCGCGCTGGTCGACGCGCACGCCGGTGAAGTGGGCGTTCACCCCGACCCCCACCTGGCCGTAGAGGCCGAACACCTTGCTGATGGGCCACACCACCGCCGGCGCGAGGGTCAAGAAGTGCTGGCTCGCCCAGGCCGAGACCTGCTGCGTACCGTCCTGGGTGACGGCGAAGCGCCACTGCACGTCGGCGAAGAACATCTCGCGCAGGTACTCGTCGGCGATGAGCCGACCGAACTCCCACGTGAGGCGGGCGCCGAACGAGAAGCGCGGGTCTCCGAGGCCGCCGCGGCTGGCGTCGAGCAGGTTGAGCCCCGCGCTGAGCTCGGCGCCCACGCCGTAGTTCGGGTCGTCGGTGTCGGCGAGGCGCTCGTCGCGCGCCTGCGCATCCTCGTCCTCTTCGCGCAGGCGCTCCGACCGGCGGCTCCTCTTCGGCCGGCTGGTCGCCCCGTCGTCCGCCGCGGCGTCGTCGTCGTAGGGGAGCGGGGCGTCGTCCTCCTTCTTCTGGGCGGCGGCCGGCAGCGCGAGCATCAGGCCGGCCAGGAGCGTGAACAGACGCGCGGGGGCAGGGGAGCGCATGGGGGCGGGCCTCGTCATGGCATCGGCGCCGGTAGCTGCCGGCAGGTGGTGCGCCGCGAGGCACCCATGCACGGGTTCCCGGTCATCTTGTCGGAGCAGTCCGGCGACTGGCACTGCAACTGGAGCCGGTTGATGGCCTCGCCGCAGAAGGCCCGGCGCATCTCGACGTTGGTGACGTGGCGCGCGATGATCCCCGCCACGGCCTCGGGCGTGAACGCCGACGGATTGTTGACGTTGCGGTTCACCAATTGCCGCAGGCCCGTGCCGTTCGAGTCGTCGCTGTCGTCGTCGTAGGCGGTCAGCAGGTCCTTGACGATGCTCTTGACGCCGAGGTCGCCGCCGCTGCGCACGCCGGCCTGGTAGAGCGCCGCGGCCCAGACGTTGCCGTACAGGTACAGCTCGCGGCCGCGCACCCACTGGTCCTGCGAGAAGCTCTTGAGGGCCCCGCGCAGGCCCTCGTCGACGCAGGCATCGTTGCGGGCCACGTCGCGCTGCTTCGCGTAGGTCTCGTCGGCGATGCTCAGGCTGAGGAACTCGGTGCGGCATCGCGCCAGCGAGCGGCAGGTCGCCACCGCGCCGTGCAGGTCGGCCAGCCCCTCGTCAAGGGACTTGAGCAGGTTGAACGGCTCGAGGCTCCAGCTCGTCAGCGCGGGGTGAATGCCCTGGTCGTCGAGCACGCGCTTGCCCCACACCTTGTGCGCCACCTCGTGGCCGACGACGCCCAGGTTCATGCCCATCGGCACCCGCTGCGCCTTGTCGAACGGCACCACGACGAAGCCCTTGATGAAGGACAGGTACAGCGCGTTGTCGGTGAGGGGCGTGCTCGAGTTGAGGCGCACCTCGGGCCAGTAGAAGACGCGCATCGCCTGCAGCTCGGCCGGCGGCGCCGAGGGCGGCAGCACGTCCTGGAAGTACAGGTAGGCGTTCTCGAAGTTGAAGTACGTCGACGTCATGTTCCAGGTGTGGAAGTCGGCCGGCCAGAGCGTGCCGGCGCGGTCGAGGTAGCTCCCCCGCACGTCGGTGCCGCGGTCGCGCACGAGCACGTCGAAGCGCTGGCTGTCGTTGAGCGCCGGGAGGTTGGCCTGCAGCGGGTCTGCCCCGTCGACGATGACGCGCGCCCCACCCACCAGCTCGGCCACCGAGCCCTTCAGCGCGGTGAGGTTGGTCACCGTCGTCAGCTCGACCTCGCGCGGCTCGTACGAGCCCGTCTCGGTGGGGATGATGGCCATCACCTTCACCGGCGCCGGAGGGTTGGGCCCGCACGCCGCGCCGAGGGCGAGCGCCAGAGTGAATGCCACGAAGCGACGCATGGGTGCGCAGTGTACCCGCAAAGCCCGTGTTCCGTGCGAGCGACGTCGCCGTTGATGGGCCGCACCTGCTCCTCTACGGTTCGTCGTCCCGTTTGTCGTCCCTCACTCCTTCGCGAAGCGAGTCACGCCCCATGTCGCACCAGTTCATCACCAAGGTGAAGCGCACCCACTCTTGCGGCGCCCTGAGGGCCGCCGACATCGGCAAAGAGGTCGTGCTCTTCGGGTGGGTCGACAGCCGGCGCGACCACGGCGAGCTCATCTTCGTCGACCTGCGCGACCGCGAGGGCATCACCCAGGTGAAGTTCGCGCCCTCGCTGTCGAAGGACGCGCACCAGGTGGCCGAGCAGCTGCGCTCCGAGTGGGTCGTCGGCCTCAAGGGCACCGTGCACCACCGCGGCACCCAGTGGTCGAAGAAGGAGAACAAAGAGGTGCCCGCCACCAACCCCCACCTCGCCACCGGCGAGATCGAGGTCTACGTGACGGCCATCGAGGTCTTCAACCGCTCCCGTACGCCGCCCTTCGAGATCACCCCGCACGTCACCGCCAACGAAGAGCTGCGCCTGGCGCACCGCTACCTCGACCTGCGCCGGCCGCCGCTCCAGCGGGCGCTCATCACGCGGGCGAAGATGAACGCCGCCACGCGCAGCTACTTCGTCGAGCAGGGCTTCCTCGAGCTCGAGACGCCCTTCATGGGCCGCTACACCCCCGGCGGGGCGCGCAACTTCCTCGTCCCCTCGCGGCTCAACCCGGGCAAGTTCTACGCCCTCGCCGAGTCTCCCCAGCTCTACAAGCAGCTCTTCATGGTGGCGGGCTTCGAGCGCTACTTCCAGATCGTCAAGTGCTTCCGCGACGAGGACCTGCGGCTCGATCGCCAGCCCGAGTTCACCCAGATCGACGTCGAGATGAGCTTCGTCGCCCAGGACGACGTCTTCACCGTCATCGAGGGCCTGCTCAAGCGCCTGTGGAAAGAGGTGCACGGCCTCGACGTGCCCACGCCGTTCCCGCGGATGAACTTCGACGAGTCGATGGCGAAGTACGGCAACGACAAGCCCGACCTGCGCTTCGGCATGGAGCACGTCGTGCTCAACGACGTCATCGCGAAGTTCGGGGCCGCGGGCGGGGTCGCGCCGCTGTGGGAGACGCTGCAGCAGAAGGGCCTCGTCAAGGCCCTCGTCGTCAGGCCGGTGCAGGCGGGCCAGCACGACCCGACGGTGGTGAAGGCGAAGGAGGAGGCGTGTCGTCGGGCGCACCCCAACCCTACGGCGAAGGTGCCGCCGCCCCCCACCGAGCTCACCCGGAAGGACATCGAAGAGACCGAGGCCTACGTCGTCGGCATGGGCGCCAAGGGGCTGGCGCGCGCGAAGCTCGCCGAGAACGGCGACTGGACGCAGGCGCCGCTCTTCAAGACCGCCACCGCCGAGCTCAAGGCCGCCATCGTCGAGGCCACCGGCGCCCGGCCCGGAGACCTCATCCTCTTCCAGTTCGGCCCCGAGGCGCGGGTGCACACCGTGATGGCGAACCTTCGCGTCTACCTCGCCAAGCGGCTCTGGCTCATTCCCGAGTACGGCTCGGGCGGGAAGTGGAACTTCCTGTGGGTCGTGAACCCGCCGCTCTTCGAGTACGACGAGGAGTCGAAGACCTGGGCTGCCGCGCACCACGCCTTCACGCGCCCGATGGACGAGTGCCTGCCCTTCCTCGAGCCCGAGTCCTTCGACCCGGCGAAGGTGTACTGCTACCGGTACGACGTGGTGCTCAACGGCTTCGAGATCGGCGGCGGCTCGATTCGCCTGCACGACCCGAAGGTGCAGGCGCTCGTCTTCAAGGCCCTCGGCATCAACGACGAGGACGCCCGCTCGAAGTTCGGCTTCCTGCTCGACGCGCTCGAGTTCGGCGCCCCACCGCACGGCGGCATCGCCCTCGGCATGGACCGGCTGGCCTTCCTCATCACCGAGACCGAGTCGCTGCGCGACGTCATCCCCTTCCC
>JADCJJ010000407.1 GCA_020247085.1 Myxococcaceae bacterium
CCTCGATGGCGCCGTCGGGCAACGCCTGCAGCCTCACGACGCGCTCGCCCCGCAGCGGCTTCCCGACGAGCCACCGCTGGCCGTCCCGCTGCGACACGAAGACGACGTTCTCCGGTCCCAGGCCACCCTCGATGGGCAGCCACAGCCGCTCGCCGCCGAGCCCCGCGCGGAAGACCAGCGCGCCGCCGTCCTCCTGCACCGTGAACAGGCACCCGCTCCCGCACGCCCCGTCGGGTGGGAGCCGCGCCTCGAGCCGCTCCCGCAACGCCCCGCACGCCTCCGGCAGCGGCCCGCCCACCGGCGCAATCACCGCGACCCGCGGCAGCGTCCCGCCATCCACCGCGCCGCCATCCACCGCGCCGGCGTCGACGCCCGGCCCGCTCCGCCCTGCGTCCGAGGGCTCGCGCACGACGCGGCGCAGGCCGTCCTCTGTCGCCTCAATCGGAGCCCAGCACCCGCACAGCAGCAACAGCCCCGGCACCACCCCTCGACGCGTCATGCCCCCGGGTGTCAGGCCGCGCCGCCCAGCTTCACCGATTCGTCGCGCCCGCACCTTCAGCCCCGGCTACACCCGCCGCCCGGCCGGCCGCCAGCTGGGCGTCGACCGCCGCGACCAGCGCGAACACCTCGTCCCGGCTCAGCTTCGCCCCGGCGCCCTGCGCCTCGAGCCGCTCCAGCGTCGCCACCGCCAGCTCCACCGGCAGCCACGCGAAGGCCACCACGCCCTCGGGCGCGCCCCCCTCGCGCAGCGCCGCGACGTACTCGCGCGCCTGCGCCAGGTCGGCCCGAGCCAGCCCCACCAGCGCCTGCCGCGACACCGCCCGCGGAATGAAGCGCCGCCCCTCGCGCTCATCGACGGCCTCGTCCTTCAGCACGTTGACCAGCTGCAGCCCCTCGCCGAAGGCCACCGCCCGCGCCGAGAGCCGGTCCGCCACCGCCTCCAGCGACGGCGCGTCGGCCCGGAACAGCGCCGTCAGCAGCTCGCCGACCAGCCCGGCGACGACGTAGCAGTAGGCGCGCAGCTCGCTCAGCGACGAGAGCTGGTGGCCCCGCTCCGGAGCGCCCGCCAGCAGCTCACCCATGCCGCGCACCGAGCGCGCGACGTGCTCCCGCACCAGCCCCTCGTGCCCGGGCGACAGCCGCTCGAGCGCCCGCACCACCACCCCCGCCGACGACAGCAGCTCGAGGCACCCGTCGTCACGCGTGACGCCCAGGGCCCGCCACGACCCGGCCAGCGCCTCGACGTCGGCGCGCCTCGTCTCCAGCGCCTTCGCCAACGCCTCGAGCGCCGCGCGCCGCTGCGCCACCGGCCAGCCCGCCGAGTCCTCCACCGTGTCGGCCAGCCGCAGCAGCAGGTAGGCGACCGTGACC
Organism: Myxococcaceae bacterium; assembly: GCA_020247085.1. Classification (GTDB taxonomy): domain Bacteria; phylum Myxococcota; class Myxococcia; order Myxococcales; family Myxococcaceae; genus Xiheimicrobium; species Xiheimicrobium aquaticum. The sequence continues at coordinate 1,372 of JADCJJ010000407.1, forward strand.
GCGCCCCGCGTGGGCTCCGGCAGGCGCGGAATCACCAGCGCGAAGGTGCGGCTCGTGCGCGTCAGCAGGTGCTCGAGGGGCCCGTGCGCCGGCTCCACGTCGTCGTCAGGGCGCGGCGTCATGTCGCGCGTTCTACCCTACCGCCGCGCCGGGTCTCCGGTGCGCCCCGCGCGAGGGCGCCGCGTGCTCCCCCCCCGATGGCGCCGCCTACCGGCGTGGGCCCTGGAAAGACGACGGGGCGGCGGAGCCCTGGCTCCACCGCCCCGCGCTCAGCTCGACCTGCTGCTTACGGCAGCAGCACGCCGTCGATGACGTGGATGACGCCGTTCGACGTGAACAGGTTCGGCTGCGTCACCCGAATCGAGGTGCTGCTCAGCGTCGCCGACGGCCCCGTCGCCGGGTTCGGCGCCACGCGCACCGTGCCGGTCAGCGGGCCCACGCGCAGGGTGCGGCTCGTCAGCGCCGTCGACAGGTCCACCGGCATGCCAAGGCTCAGCACGGTCGCCGCGTAGATGGGCGAGTTCACCGCGCCCGAGCCCGTTCCGACCGACGTGCCCGCGTGCAACAGCAGCACGTTCGCGAGCGTCTGACCCGTCGGCGCCGGAGAGACCGCCGCGACCGCCGCGTTGTTGGGCGCAAAGAGCGTGAAGTTCGTCGTGCCGTCCAGCGCCGTCGCCACCGTCGGAGCGCCGGCGACCAGCGACGCGAGGCCCGACAGGCTCGGCTCGGTCGTCACCACGTCCGCGATGCTCGGCAGCATGACGCCGTCGATGACGTGAATGACGCCGTTCTTCGCGAAGATGTTGGCGGTGGTGACGGCCTTGCCGTCGACCGTGACGCCCGTGCCCGAGCGCTGGGCCTGCACGCTCCCGCCCAGGGTCGCCACCGCGGTCGCGGTCGTCGGCACCTGCGACGCGAGAATCTGCGACGGCACCACGTGGTACCGAAGGATGGGGGCCACCTGCGCCGGCGTGAAGCTCGTGAGCGCGGTGATGCCCGTCGCCCCGCCGTCGTTCGTCCCACGCAGCGCCGTCACCACTGCGTCGAACGCCGAGTTCGGCGGCGCGAACACCGTGTACTGCCCACCGTCGGCGCGCGTCGTGTCGAGCGCCGCGACCAGCCCGTTCGCGTTCGTGCCCCCGTCCGGGAGCGCGTCCGCGAGCTGCAGCGCGGCCACCAGGCTCGAGAAGCCCGAGGCGGTGTTCGTCGAACCCAGCGCGATGTCGGTGATGCTCGGCAGCAGCACCGACGGGATGGCGTGGATGACGCCGTTGGCCGTGTAGAGGTCGGGGATGGCGACCGTCACGCCGTCGACCGTCACCGCCGCGGGCGTCGTCGTGCGCTGCACCGTCACGTTCCCGCCGAGCGTCGCCACGCTGGTCGCCATCGTCGGCACCATCGCCGCGGTTACCTGGGTGGGCAGCACGTGGTACGCGAGCACCGGCCGCAGCTGCGCCGCCGAGAAGCTCGTCAGCGCGTTGATGCCCGTGGTGCCACCGTCGTCGGCGCCACGCAGCGCCCCCACCAGGCCGTCGAAGCCGGCGTTCGTCGGGGCGAAGACCGTCAGCTTCTGGGGCAGCGCGTTGTTGTCGAGCGTCGTCACCAGCGCGGGCTGGTTCGACGCCACGACCGCCGCCGCGAGGCTCGAGAAGCGCGAGTCGGTCGTCGCCACGTCGAGGATGGACGGCAAGAGCACCTCGGAGATGCCGTGGATGACGCCGTTGCTCGCCGGTACGTCGGCCGCCGTGACCGACGCCCGGTCGTCGAGCCGAAGCGTCGTGCCCTGCAGCGTCAGCGCGATGGTGCCGCCAAGCGAGGTCGCGCGGTTGTTGGGCGCGCTCATGCCCGCCAGCGCCGTCGCCGCCGCAGCGTTCACTTCGGCTCCGAGCACGTGGTACTTCAGCACCACCGTCAACTGGTCCACGCTGAGGTCGTTCACGCCCGTGACGCCCAGCGCGGTGAACAGGCGCGTGAAGGCCGCGTTGTTCGGCGCGAACACCGTCTTGCGCGGCGTCGGCGCCTGCAGCGCCCCCACCAGCCCCGCCCGCGTCACCGCCTGAACGAGGATCGAGAAGTCGCTGTTCGCCGAGGCGACCGCGACGATGTCACCGGTCACCACGCCGCCCGCCGTGCCACCCGCCGAACCGCCCGCCGCACCGCCCG
>JADCJJ010000408.1 GCA_020247085.1 Myxococcaceae bacterium
CCGGGGGCGTCGACGCGAAGTGAGGCCCGTGAGGCGACGACTCGCGGTGCCAGGCGCTGGGGCACGCGGCCGGGGAGCGCGTCGGCGTGCGCGGCGTCACCACTGGGAACGCCCGACGAAGATGCCTCCAGCGGCGCGGGTCGTCTCTCGGCTCAACGACGGCGCCTGGCGCAGCTCGAGGTGCGCAGGTGGGGGAGCGGCGCGCCCGCACGGGCGCGAAGTTCGCCGGGTGGGGCCGATGCGCCATACTCGGCACCTCCGATGTCAGCGTTTTCCACCGGCCTGTTGCTCGTCACGCTGGCCGCCGCGAAGGGCGAAGGCCGCGTCACCCTCGTCTTTGGTGGAGACGTGATTCCGCACGAGCCGGTGAAGCAGGTGGCGCAGCGGCACGCCCGGTACGCCGTCGACGGCACGCCCCTCAACCAGGACGGCTGGGGCCACGTCTTCGGGTCGCTCACGCCGGTGTTCCGCGCCTACGACGTGGCGGTGGTGAACCTCGAGACGCCGGTGACGACGCGGACGCAGCGCGAGGTGAAGGAGATGGTGTTCAACGCGCCCCCCTCGCTCCTGCGCGGCCTCAAGGCGGCCGGCGTCGACGTCGCCACCTTCGCGAACAACCACTGCTTCGACATGCAGCCCGAGGGCATCGTGTCGACGCGCGAGCTGCTCGCCGAGGTGGGACTCGACACCGCCGGCGCTGGGCGGACGGAGGCCGAGGCCTGGCGCCCCCTCGTCATCGAGCGGAACGGGGTGACGGTCGCGCTCGTCGCGGTGAGCCGCTGGCTCAACGGCTTCCACAACGCCCCCGGGCCGCTCGAGCCGCACGTGCCCGTCGTGCCTTACCGGGAGCAGCCGATTCGCGGTGGCCGCAGCGTCGAGGCCCTCCTCGCCCACGTGCGCGAGGTGTCGGCGCGCGTCGACGCGCTCATCGTCTTCATCCACTGGGGCTCCGAGTACGTTCACGTGCCGGGGCCCGTCGACCGCGAGCTCGCCCAGGGGCTCCTCGAGGCGGGCGCTCTCGCCGTCATCGGCCACCACCCCCACGTGCTGCAGCCGGTGACGGTGCCGCGCCTGCCCGATGGGCGAGTGGGGCTCGTCGCCTACTCGTTGGGGAACCTCGTCTCGAACCAGGACTTCGGCGACCCCGACGGCGTCAAGCGCGACGGCCTGCTGCTTGGCGTCGAGCTGCTCCGGCCGGCCACGGGTCGCGCGGTCATCACCCGGGTGACGCCCATCGCCATCGGCACCGAGAACCGCATCGGTCGTGCGCGGCGGAACGTGCAGGCCGTGCTGCTCGAAGACGAGCTGGCGGCGGTGCGGGAGCGGCTCGAGGTCCTCGACGCGCGCGCTGGTGCCTCGGCCGAGCATCGGGCGCTCGCGGCGCGTCTGGCGACGCTCCAGCAGCGGCGGCAGCGCATCGATGCCATGGTGTCAGCGCACCTGCCCGGGAGCCCTTCGCGCGCCCCATCACCTGGCGCACGGGGCTCGGGGGCCACGCCCGGGCGGTGAGCCACCACCCCGCCCGAACGAGTCGCCAGCGACCCCTCCGGCGCCTTCGACCCGAACGCCGCGCTGATAAGTCGTGGAGAGCTGGGGCTCCCGCCGCGGTCCATGACGTGCATGACCAGGCGCCATGGCCCAGTTGAGCCAGCTGTTCGAGTACCTGTTCGTCAACCCCGGCAGCGCGCTGGTGCTGGACTCTGGCACTACGGGCATCTTCCAACAGGACGGCGTGTCGCCGCTGGCGGTCTTCCGGGCGCCGCTGTCGAGTGGGCAGATCCTGCTCCTCTTCGCCGAGGTGGTGCCCCGGGAGCAGTCGACCCAGCTGCTCGAGGGCGTGCCGGTGTCCTTTCAGCACGAGAGCCCCTTCGGCCTGGTGGACGTTCACATGACGCTGTCGGGAGACGACCTGCGCGTGACGGCGCGCGCCGCCAGGAAGGGTGCGCCGGCGCTGGTGCCGATCTCCGGAGGGCCGAACGCGGCGCCCCGGCGCGGAGACCAGTCGCTCGAACAGACGCAGGTGCGGCGCCCGGTGCCTGCGCCCCCGAGCGGCTTGCGCGGCCTCATCGCCGAGATGTCGGCCCGTCGGGCCACGCACCTGCACGTCTCGCCGGTCGGCAACGCGCTGCTCCGCGTCGACGGTCGACTGGTGCCGGTCGCCAGTGGCGGGCTGTCGGCGGCGCAGCTGCACGCCGAGCTGACGTCTCTGGCCCCGGCCGCGCTGCGCGAGGAGCTGGCCCGCCATGTGCGATTCGACTTCACGCACGTGACGGACGACGCGGTGTTCCACCTCGCCTCGCAGCAGTCGCGCGCCGGTCTGTCGCTCGTCGTGAGGCGCCTCGACAAGGAGGTGCCGGCGCCGGGGTCGCTCGGGCTCCCGGGCGAGCTGGTGCAGGCGATGTCGGGGGCGGGGCTGTGGGTGCTGGCCGGACCGCCTGGCCACGGCGTCACCACCTCGCTCGCGAGCGTGACCCAGTCGGCGGCGCACACGCGGGCCGTGTCGGTGCGTACGCTCGAGGCCCCCATTCAGTACGTGCTCTCGGCAGGGCCCGGGCCGCTCGAGCAGCTCGAGGTCGGCGCCCACGTCGGCTCCTTCCGTGAGGGGCTCCGCGACGCGCTGCGCGACGACGTCGACGTGGTGATGGTGAGCGAGCTCGACGACGCCGACGTCCTCGCAGAGGCGCTCGTGCTCGCGGAGCGGGGCCGGCTCGTCGTCGGCACGCTCCACGCTCGCAGCGCCGCCAGCGCGGCGGAGAAGCTCGTGCACCTCACGGCGGGTGACGCCGGCGCGCGCTGGCGGCTGGGGCAGAGCCTGCGGGGCATCTTCGCGCAGGTGCTGTGCCCGAACACCATGAGCGGCCGGAGCCTCGCGTGGGAGCTCCTGCCCGGCGTGGCCCCCGTCCGCTCTGCCGTCGTTGACGGACGCGCCTCGGCCTTTCCGTCGTTGCGGACGCGAACGCTCGAGCAGGGCCTGGCTGAGCTCGTCACCGGGGGCCTCGTCGAGCGAGACGATGCGCTCGCGGTCGCGCCCGATCGCGCTCAGCTCGAGGCCTCGCTGGGGCACCTGCCCCCGGTGCCGCGCGCGGCCTGACGCCGAGCCGTTTCCGCGAAAGCGGAAGGCTCCGGTGGAGAAGATGTGCCAGCGCAGCGAAGGCCGGGCCCTTCGAACAGGCGCGACGCGCGCGGCGAAAGGTGCGTAGAAGGCGCGCGTCATGCCCACCACGCCTCCGCGCCCCGTCACGCCGCTCGAGCTCATCGGCAACACGCCGATGGTCAAGGTCACCCGCCTCGACACCGGCCCGTGCGAACTCTTCCTCAAGCTCGAGTCTCACAACCCGGGCGGCAGCATCAAGGATCGCATCGGCCTGTCGATGATTCGCGCCGCCGAAGAGGCCGGCCTCGTCGGTCCGCACCAGAAGCAGCTCGTCGAGGCCACTGCCGGCAACACCGGGCTCGGCCTCGCGCTCGTCTCGGCCGTCAAGGGGTACCAGCTCACGCTCGTCATCCCCGACAAGATGAGCCAGGAGAAGATCGCCCACCTCAAGGCGATGGGCGCGCGCGTCGTGATGACCCGCAGCGACGTCGGCAAGGGACACCCGCAGTACTACCAGGACCTCGCGCAGCGCCTCGCGAAGGAGTCCGGCGCCTTCTACGTCAACCAGTTCGAGAACCCCGCGAACCCGAAGGCCCACGAAGAGGGCACCGGGCCCGAGATCGCCGCGCAGCTCGACCACCGCCTGGACGCCATGGTGGTGGGCGTGGGCTCTGGGGGCACCGTCACCGGCCTCGCGCGGGCCTTCCAGAAGTCGATGCCGGGCTGCGAGATGGTGTTGGCCGACCCGAAGGGCTCGGTCCTCGCTGACTACATCGCCACCGGCACCCTGGGGCAGGCCGGGAGCTGGGTTGTCGAGGGCATCGGCGAAGACTTCATCCCTTCCATCTGCGACCTGTCGAGCGTGAAGAAGGCGTACACCATCACCGACGCCGAGAGCCTCGAGACGGCGCGGGAGTTGCTGCGGAGCGAGGGCCTGCTCGCTGGCTCGTCGTCAGGGACCCTCATCGCCGCGGCGCTCAAGTACTGCCGGGAGCAGACGACGAAGAAGCGCGTGTGCACCTTCATCTGCGACTCGGGCAACAAGTACCTGTCGAAGATGTTCAACGACTTCTGGATGCTCGACCAGGGCTTCACCAAGCGTGAGACGCGGGGCGACCTGCGCGACGTCATCACCCGTCGCTTCGCAGACAACGCCGTCGTCACCGTCGCCCCCGACGACACGCTGCTGACGGCGTTGTCGCGCATGAAGCTCTACGACGTGTCGCAGCTCCCGGTGATGGAGCACGGGCGGCTCGCGGGCATCATCGATGAGTCCGACCTGCTGTTCGCGACGGTGGACGACGAGACCAAGCTCAAGCTCCCGGTGCGCGAGGTGATGGTGACGCGCCTGCGGCTCAAGACCGTGCAGGTCTCGACGCCCGTGCGAGAGCTGATGCCGATGCTCGACTCGGGGCTCGTCGCCATCGTGCTCGACGGCGATGCCTTCGTCGGGCTCATCACCCGCATGGACGTGTTGAACTACCTGCGGCGGCGCCTGCGCTGACACCCTCGGCGCTGGGGCCCTCGGCCTCTCGCGCGGTGAGAGGCCGGTGGCGCCGGTGCGCTCCAGTCCACCCGGCCGGAGCGGGCGCCCCCGTGATGTCGAGGACCTCGGCGCGGCACGGGGCCTGCTCACGCTGGACGCATGGCCCACTCGCCGCGTACTCCGCACGACGCGCTCTTCCGCGCCATCTTCGACGACCCCGAGGCGGTGCGCGGTGAGCTGCTCGCCGTGCTCCCGTCTCCCCTGCGCGAGATGGTCGGGTTGGCCACCATCACCCGCGTCCCCGGGCGCTTCGCTGACGAGTCGTTCCGCGGACTCGAGACCGACGCGCTCTTCAGGGTCGAGCTCGAGGGGCAGCCTCCGCTCCTCGTCTACGTGCTCTTCGAGCACCAGAGCCGCGTCGACCCGCTGATGCCGTGGCGGCTGCTCCAGTACATGGTCGCCGTGTGGACGAAGGCAATGAACGAGGCGCCGACGCGCATGAGGCTGCCCCCGCTGCTGCCCATCGTGCTGTCGAACGCACCCGGGGGCTGGCGTACGCCCCGGCGGCTGGTCGACCTGCTCGACGCGCCCCGGTGGCTCCGAGCGGCGATGGCCGCCAACACGCCAGCCTTCGAATTCGTCCTCGACGACCTCGTCGACGTCTCGGTGACGGACCTGTCGCAGCGGCCCTTGTCGCCCTTCGCGAAGCTGGGCCTGTGGCTCATGCGCACCGCCCGGGACCGGCCGAGGCTCGAGCGCGAGTTCCCCACGTGGGACGCCCTGCTCGAAGGCCTGAAGGGGCGCCCCCGTGAGCTCTTCCGGCTGTTGGTGTACCTTCGGGCCGTCGCGAACATGTCGATCGACGAGGTGCTCGCGCTCACGCGCGTTCGCCTCGGCGAACCGGAGGATGCAGAGATGATCACGGCCAGGGACATCTGGTTGTCCAGCTTCACCCCAGAGTGGCGGGAGGAGGTCGAGGCCCTCGCGCGGGAGCGGGGGTTCGAGGCCGGTCGAGAGGAGGGCAAGGCGAGGGGGGTGGAACTTGGCCTCGAACAGGGCCTGCAGGAAGGCCGGCAGGCCGGCTTGCAGGAGGGTCGGCAGGAGGGTCGGCAGGAGGGTCGGCAGGAGGGGCACCGACAGGGCCTCGAAGAGGGGCTCCTGGCCGGGCAGCGGCTCGCGCTGTTGGCGCTCCTTGCCTCGAAGTTTGGAGAGGTGAGCCACGCACACCGCGCCCGCATCGACGCTGCCTCTGGCGAGCTGCTCGCGCGGTGGCTCCCGCGCGTCTTGAGCGGCCACGGCATCGACGACGTCCTGGCCGACTGACTCAACC
>JADCJJ010000409.1 GCA_020247085.1 Myxococcaceae bacterium
CAACCTGGCGGTGGTGAAGCCAGCGAGGGCTGAGGTGCCTCGACGGGCCCAGCGCGACCCCCGACGCTGGGCCACTCCGTCGCCCGCCGCCTCCCGTCGACCGTGCGCCGCGCCTCGTACGGGCGGCACCCGACCTGCTCGAAGGCGCGCTTCCAGGCCGCGAACGCGCCGCCGCCCCGGTGGGCCAGCAGCGCCGCCTCGCCGCCCTCCGGCCCGCACTGGGCCAGCAGGTACTCGACCCAGGCCCATCGCGCGCTCGTCGGGCGAAGCTCGGCGCGCCCCTTGAGTCCTTTGCGCACCCGCGCCAGTCGCGACTCGATGACGTCGATTCCCGCGAAGGGCGCGCCATCGAGCGGGGTGTTTCGCTTCGCCGCGAAAGGGGCGACGCCCAGGGCTACCGGCAAGATGCGCGCGAGCTCGAGCGTGAACCGCACCAGTTCGTCGACGTCGGCGTCCGTCTCGTGCGGCAGCCCCACGACGTTGTACACCTTGAGCCGGCGCAGCCCGGCCTGCTTCGCGAGCTGGGCGGCGTTGAGCAGTTGCGCCTCGGAGTGCTTGCGGTCGACTAGGTCGCGCATGCGCTGGCTCGCGCCGTCCGAGGCGACCGTCAGCACCTGGGCGCCGCCTCGCTTGAGGGCCGTCACCAGGGGCAGCGTCAGCCGGTCGGCCCGCAGCGACGACACGCCCACCTGGCGGCCAGCGCCGATGATGGTGTCGAGCAGCTCGACGATGCGCGGGTGGTCGGTGACGGCAGCCCCGACGAGGCCGACGCGCCTGGCGTGCGCGGGGATGAGCTCGAGCACCCGCTCGGGCGGCACCGTGCGCATGCCGCCATTCGTCGTGCGCCGCATGACGCAGTAATGGCAGCCACGGGAGCAGCCGCGCTCCGGTTCGACGAGGAACATGTCGGAGAGCTCGGTGTTCGGCGTGACGATGACGCTGCGCGCCGGCAGCCGCGCGTCGCTGGCCTTCGCGACGCGGTAGCGCGTCTCCTCGGGGGAGCGCCCGGGCACCCGGAAGCCCGGCATCGCCGCGAGCCGCGACAGGAGCGCCTGCCGCGACGTCGCGCCCTGCACCTCGTCGAGGAGCTGGTGAATGGTGTCGTCGGCCTCGCCCTGCACCAGCACGTCGACGAAGGGCTCGAGCGGGTCGGGGTTCGAGAAGGTGAGGGGCCCGCCAGCGACGACGAGCGGGTGCGCGTCGGAGCGCTCCTCCCGCCGCACCGGTAGGCCTGCCAGCTCGAGCAGCGAGAAGAGCCCCGGCAGCTCGAGCTCGTAGGCGACGGAGAAGGCGATGACGTCGAACGCAGCGAGCGGCCGGTGCGTCTCCTCGGAGACTGGCGGCAACCTCGCGCGGCTCCACGCCTCGACGTCGTCGGGCAGGAAGACGCGCTCGGGCGCGGCCCCGTCGTGCTGGAACACCTCGCGCGCGACGGCCTGGAAGCCCAGGCTCGACATCCCGACGTGGTACGGGCTGGGGTACGCCATCGCGACGCGCAGCGGCGCGTCCTTCCGCAGCGAGCCCCGCTCGGCGGCCGCGCGAAGGTTCAGCTCCTCGATGAGCGCCTGTCTCGTCGCCACGGTCCGCCGGCCCTTACCCCACCTGGCGGCAGGAACGGAAACCGACCGCGGCGCGCGCGCGAGGGGGCGGCGGGCCGTGCCGTCAGGGCAGGGGCGGCAGGCCTGGCCTGGTGACGTCGACCGTCGGCACGCAGAAGCCGGCCGCCGGGTCGCAGACGGGCTTGAAGGCCGGGTTGATGCCCGAGAGGCGACGCACGCCGGCGTCGGGGTCGAGCGCCGTGGCGCACTGGGCGTCCACCGTGCAGGCGACGGCCGGGAAGAAGGCCAGCACGTCGGAGACGACGGTGCAGGGGCCCTCGGTGTGGGTCAGCGTCGCGGTGAAGGCGGTGCCGGGTACCTCGGGCGTGGTGATGACGCTGACGTCGCTGAAGGCGAAGCGCGCCTGGTACGCCGGCAGCGTGGCGCTGCCTCCGTCGACGAGGGTGAGGGGCTCGGGCGCGAGCTGCTGCTCGACCACCAGCGGCTCGGGGGCGAGGCAGCGCCCTGCGACGGGCTCACGCGCGAAGGGGCCGACGGCGTCGAGCCGCAGGCCTGAGGGGTCACGGCGGGGGACCGGGTCGGGCACCAGCACGCAGGCGTTCCCGCCGTCGGGGCTGCACGCCTCGCAGCGGGGCCGCGGGTCTCCCTCGAGGGCCGCCTGGCAGTCGTTGCGGCGGTCGACGTCGGCCAGAAAGACGCGGCCCTGCACCAGGTCGACGAGGCGCTCCGGCCGAAGGGCGAGTGTCGCGGGGCCGGTGCCCGGGGGCACGAAGTCCTGAACGCCCAGGCGCATGACCGACGGTAGGGTGGCGCCGGCGCAGGCGCCCGACGTCTCGCGGCGTGACAGGCGCGCGAGGTAGGGCGGGCGCCCCAGCCCCTCGTCGGTGGCCGCGGTGCGGCACGAGGGCGGCGGCGTGGCGGGGGCGCAGCCGTCGAGGGCGGCGGCGAGGAGCAGCGCTGGCAGGGCGAGGCGTCGCATCGGGCTCCTGAAGGGGGCGGCCACGTCAGAACGTCAGCTTCACGCCGAGGCGCGCGGAGAGCGGCTGCTGGTACAGCGTCGGCTGCTTGAAGCCGGCGTTGAGGTCGGTCGTCCGAACCGGGACGACGGCGTCACCCTCGCGCTTCTCGAGCACGGACCGGCACGTCGGGTCGTTGCCGGCGAGGCAGGCGGCGCGCTGCGGGTCGGTCCCGGCGGGCAGGGCGGCGGGCACCACGGCCGCGGACGAGAAGCGCTCCGACACCTCGAGGGCCTCTTGCAGGTTGAAGAGGTTCATGACGTCGAGCTGCAGCTCCACCGCCTGCGCCGGCGTGACGCGCCAGCGCACTCCTGCGCGGGCGTTGACGGTGTGGATCCACGGCGTGCGCCCGGCCGCGCCGCGGGGCAGCACGTACACCTCGTCGAGCCCGACGCCGGGGGCGGCGGCGAGGTAGCTGAGGGGCCTGCCGGACGCGCCCTCGTAGGCGAGGCCTGCCACGAGGCTCACGGCGCTCGAGATCTCGAAGTCCTTCGCGACGTACGCGCGGACGAGGTGGGTCCGGTCTCCCGGGAGCGGCCCCGACTGGTTCACCGTCAGCGAGGCGGTGTCGAAGGCGGTGGTGAGCCCCGGCGAAAGCTGGCCGGTCTCGGGCCGCAGGAAGCCGGCCCAGGTGCCCGTGAGGCTCGACAGCGTGTAGCTCGCCTGCAGCAGCCAGCCGTCGGTGAAGGCGCGGCTCGCGAACAGGGTGCCCGAGAAGAAGCGGCGCTCGGCGGGCGGCAGCCCCGAGGCCAGCCCCGCGCCCGGGTTCGCGAGGAGCCGCGTCGCGCCCTCGTCGGTCGACACGTCCTCGACGGCGCGGAGCAGCCAGGCGTGCGTGCCGACGAGCCCGACCCGCAGGTTCGGCACCACCTCGTATTCGAGCCCGGCCGACAGCTCTCCGCGCGTCATCGCCTGGAGCGCCGGGTCGACGGCGAGCGGGCCCGCCGCGAGGCGCGCCACCGCTTGAGACGGTGCCAGCGGGTCGGCGTCGAGCGGGAGCGCGTTGGCCGGGTCGGCGCAGGCCACCCGCGCGCCCTCGGGGTCGGCCACCGGGTCGCAGGTGGTGCGGGTGCGCGTGCGCCACTCGCCGTTGAGCGCGCGGTCGGCGAGCTGCAGCGGCAGCGCCTGGTGCTGCACGGCGTAGTTGGCGAAGAGCCGGGAGCGGCCGCGCCGGGTGAAGTCGTAGACGAGGCCCACGCGGGGCGAGAGCGTCTGGAGCGAGAGCGAGGGCTGGCCCGGAGCGGCGAACAGCTGCTGGCGCTCGTAGCGCAGGCCGGCGTTGAGCGTCACCGCGTCGGCGAAGCGCCAGCTGTCCTGCAGGAAGGCGCCCGTCGACAGCTGGCTCGCGGCGCTGCGGACGACGAGGAGCGGCACCAGCTGGCCGGGCCCGGCGAGGAAGGCGTCGGCCTCGGCGTCAAGGGGCGCGCCGACGGCCCCGGTGCCGGTGAGAGAGACGCCACCCGAGCGGGCGCGGGTGAACTGCGCCTGCGTCCAGTCGAGGTCGACGCCGGCGCGGGCGACGTGGTGCCCGAGGGCCTGGAAGCGCAAGGCGACGGAGCCGCGGGCCTGCAGGCGGTCGGCGAGGGACTCCTCGAGGAGCCCCGGCCCGCCGATGCTGAAGGCCGCGTCGCTGCCGGTGACGGGGCAGGCCATGACGAAGCGGCTGGTGCCCCGGGAGTCCACGCGCCGGGTAGCCGAGAAGCCGGCCGGCTCGCACAGCCCCGAGAGCCCCTCGGGGAGCGCCTCGAACTCGAGGAGCGACAGCGGCCGGTCGCCCCGGAAGGTGGTCTGCGGCACACCGGCGAGGCCCTCGGTCGCACCGGGGCGGGAGCCATCGGAGGGGAGCCGGGCCTGCTCGGTTCGGCTCCAGCCCACCGTGGCGTCGACGACGAGGTGGCGCTCGAAGAAGCTGCCCGAGTAGCGCAGCGAGGTGGTGGTGACGTTCGACGTCGAGCGCGCCCCGCCCTGGCCCGACGGCCCGAGGCCGGGCTCGGCGCGCTCCTGGGGGCTGCCGAAGGCCGAGAGCGACAGCGTCTGCGTCGGCGCGGCCCGCAGCGTCAGCTTGGCGAGCCAGGAGAGGCTGCGGCGGTCGTCGAAGGCCGACGCCTCGGCGAGGCGCTCGGTTCGGAGGCTGCCCGAGTCGTCGAGGAGGAAGTCCTGGCGGTCGTCGGTGAGGAGGAAGCGCCGCAGCCCGCGGGTGACGCGCTGCCGGTCGACGCCTTGCGCGACGGCCGCGTAGAACCAGAGCCGGTCCTTGACGAGGGCCCCGCCGACGTCGGCGCCGAAGTCGCCGGTGTTGTGGCGGCGGGCGTCGAGCTCGACGGACGAGCCCTCGCGCCGCAACGTCTGCCCGCGCGCCGTGAGGGCTCCGGGCCACCACGAGCCCCACACCGAGCCGCGGGTGACGTTGGTGCCCGACTTCGTCTCGGCGGTGACGACACCGCCGGTGCCGCGGCCGAAGGCCGGGGAGAGGCCGCCGGTGATGACCGAGGCCTCTTCGAGGAACTCGAGCGGCACCAGCGCGCCGCCGAGCCGGCCCGCGCGCAGGAGGCCCGTCGCCGGGTCGTTCACCTGCAGCCCGTCGACGACGTACAGCGACTCGCTCGCCTGCGAGCCGTTCAGCCCGAAGCCGGAGCGGTCCTCGACCGCGTGGGGCGCGGCGCGGGCGAGGTCTTCGAAGGTGCGCACGCCGGCCACCGACGGCGCCACGAAGGGGACGCGCTCGAGGAAGTCCCGGGTGAGGCTCACCGCCTGCCGGGCCGAGCCGACGTCGACGGACGGCGCCGGCTCACTCCCCGCTGGCGTCTGCGGCGCGGTGACGTCGTTGGCCAGCAGCGCGACGTCGAGGCGGGTGGTCGCTCCGGCGCGCGCCTCGACGCCGGGTCGAGGCAGGGCCTGGTGGGTGGCCCGCTCGAACGAGAGCTCGTACCGCCCGGGCCGGAGCTGCAGCAGGAGGAAGGTGCCGGTGGCGTCGGTGCGCACCACCTGGAGCCCGGCCGGGGGCGCGCCGCGCGCGCGCACCACGACGTCGGACAGGGGCTTGTTCGTGGTGGCGTCGGTGACGACGCCGGTCAGCGCGGCGTCCTCCTGGCCCAGGCCGACCCCGGGCGCGAGGGCGACGAGGAGCGCCAGGGCTGCGACTGTTGAACGGACCATGCGCGCTCTCTCCCGCCGGAGCGGGCTCCTGTCAGCGCGGCGCACCCTAGCGGTGACCGGGATCGAGTCAACCGGCGTCGTCCGCCCCGGGCCCGCATCTCGGTTCGAGGACGGACAGCGGGACTCCACCCGTCCTCTCACCCGCCGAGAGACCCAGGCCGGGCGCAGAGATGCTGGCGTCGGCCGCGCGGCCTGCCGCTTGCTGTGTGGGCTTGGTGGGAGGGCGCCGCGGCGGCGCTCGAGCGAGGCACGAGAGGAGCGGGGACATGTTGGCGCGGGTGCGGTCGGGGGCCCTGGTGGGCATCGAGGCGGTGGTGGTCGAGGTCGAGGTCGACATGGCGCTCGGCCTTCCCTTCTTCAACGTCGTGGGCCTGCCGGACGGCGCGGTGAAGGAGAGCAAGGTGCGGGTGGTGTCGGCGCTGAAGAACTGCGGCTTCGTGCTGCCGCAGAAGCGCATCACGGTGAACCTCGCGCCGGCCGACCTGAGAAAAGAGGGCCCGGTGTTCGAGCTGCCCATCGCGCTCGGGGTGCTCGCCGCCGGCGGCCTGTTGCCGCCCGAGGTGCTCGAGGGGCTCCTCTTCGGCGGAGAGCTGTCGCTCGACGGCGCGGTGAAGCCGATTCGCGGGGTGCTGCCGCTGGCCATCGCGGCGAGGAACGCGGGGTTTCGTGGCGTGATGGTGCCCCGCGAGAACGCCGCCGAGGCCAGCCTGGTCGAGGGCCTGTGCGTGTTGCCGGTCGAGACGGTGGCCGAGGCCGTGGCGCATCTGTCGGGAGACGCAGAGGTGGCGCCGTACGCCCGACTGCCCGATGACCAGGTGCAGCGCCCGGAGCACGTGCTCGACATGGCCGACGTGCGCGGCCAGGACGAGGTGAAGGACGCGTTCGAGCTCGCCGCAGCCGGCGCCCACAACGTGCTGGTGTGCGGCCCGCCGGGCAGCGGGAAGACGATGCTGGCGCGCCGGCTGCCGACGGTGCTGCCCCCGATGCGCTTCGAAGAGGCGCTCGACGTGACGCGCATCTACTCGGTGCTGGGCCTGGTGGCGCAGGACGCGGCGCTGGTGCGCGAGCGCCCCTTCCGGGCGCCGCACCACACCATCAGCGACGCCGGGCTGGTGGGCGGCGGCGCCCAGGCGAGGCCCGGAGAGCTGTCGATGGCGCACCGGGGCGTGCTCTTCCTCGACGAGCTGCCCGAGTTCCGCCGGCACGTGCTCGAGGTGCTGCGGCAGCCGCTCGAAGAAGGGGTGATTCGGCTGGCGCGCGCCAACCAGCACGTCAGCTACCCCTGCGAGGTGATGCTGGTGGCGGCGATGAACCCGTGCCCGTGCGGCTACTTCAACGTGGCCGGCCGGCAGTGCGAGTGCCCGCGGAGCCGGGTGCTGGACTACCACGCGCGCATCTCGGGCCCGCTGCTCGACCGCATCGACATCATGCTGCAGTCGCGCCCCGTCGAGGTCGCCACCATGACGCAGCTCTCGTCGCGGCGCCGGCCGTCGGCGTGGTTCCGGGACCGGGTCGAAGAGGCCCGCCGACGGCAGGCGCACCGCTTCGTCGAGACGCCCGGCATCCTCACCAACGCGCAGATGACACCGCAGCAGCTCGCCCGTCACTGCGCGCTGGGCGACATGCAGAAGAAGCTCCTCGAGCGTGCAGTGCGCGGGTTCGGCCTGTCGGCGCGCGCCCACGACCGCATCTTGAAGCTGGCCCGCACCCGGGCCGACCTCGAGGGGCACGACGCCATCTCCGAGGCCGACCTGGCCTTCGCCATCTCGTGCCGGGCGATGGACGGCCGCTCCTGGCTCGCGCCGCTGGGCACCACGCAGGAGGAGCTCGCGCGGCGCCGGCGGCCCACGACGTCACCCGCGGGAACGTGACGGTGAGCGCCTCGGGCCGTCAGCGAGGCCCGAAGGACGACAGCGCGAAGAACGCGCGGATCTTGTCGTTCGTCTCGCGCAGCCGCGCCGAGAGCGTGCGCACGAAGGTCCACAGGAGCACCGAGGCCAGCTCTTTGTCGGTGAACATCACCTGGTCGAGCTTCTCTCGCGACAGCTCGTACAGCTCGCAGCCGGTGTGCGCGATGGCGTCGGCGCTGCGCGGCCCGTCTTCGATGAGCGACATCTCGCCGAAGTACTGGCCGCGCTCGAGCACCGCGAGGGCCTCTTCCCCGATGCCCGGCACCATCTTCGAGATGCGCACCCGGCCGTCGGTGATGAGGAACATCGAGCGGCCCGGCTCCCCTTCTCGGAAGATGTGGGCGTTGCCGGGGAACTGCACCTGCTTGAGGGCCGCGAGGAGCTTGCGCAGCTGCGCCGACGTCAGCCCTTCGAACAGCGGCACTTTTCGCAAGAAATCGACGTCCATCGGTATGGGTTCGTAGCAGACTTGCGCCTGTTGTCCGCTATTGCGCAGTAACCGCACGTTCTCAGGCCGGTCTTTCGGGAGTCACCGTGGAAACGAACAAAGTCACCATCATCGGGTCGGGCCCTGCCGGGTACACGGCGGCCATCTACGCCGCGCGCGCCGGGCTCAAGCCCGTCATGTTCGCCGGCGGTCCGTCGGAGTACGACGCCCGCCGCGTGCCCGGCGGCCAGCTGATGATCACCACCGACGTCGAGAACTACCCGGGCTTCCCCGAGGCGGTGACGGGCCCCGAGCTGATGGAGCGCTTCCAGAAGCAGGCCGAGCGCTTCGGCACCGTGATTCACTTCGAGAACGTGCTGTCGGTCGACTGGTCGAAGCGCCCGTTTCACGTCAAGGGCGAGTCGAAGGAGTGCCTCTCGGAGAGCGTCATCATCGCGACCGGCGCCTCGGCCAAGTGGCTCGACGCGAAAGGTGAGAGCGAGTTCATGAACCGTGGCGTGTCGGCCTGCGCCACCTGCGACGGGTTCTTCTTCAAGAACCTCGACGTGCTCGTGGTGGGGGGCGGCGACACCGCGATGGAAGAGGCGACGTACCTGTCGAAGCTGTGCAGCTCGGTCACCGTCGTGCACCGCCGCGACACGCTGCGGGCGTCGAAGATCATGCAGCAGCGCGCGCTCGACAACCCGAAGATCAAGTTCGTGTGGGACTCGGCCATCGAGGAGATCGTCGGCGACGCGAAGGGCGTCACCGGAGCCGTGGTCAAGAACCTGAAGACCGGCGACCTGAAGAAGCTCGACGCGAAGGGTGTGTTCGTCGCCATCGGGCACAAGCCGGCCACCGAGCTGTTCGAGAAGACCCTGAAGCTGCAGGACAACGGTTACTTGTGGGTGCAGCCGGGCACGGCGAAGACGAGCGTCGAGGGCGTGTTCGCCTGCGGCGACGTGATGGACGCGACGTACCGCCAGGCGGTCACCGCCGCGGGCACCGGGTGCATGGCGGCCATCGAGGCCGAGCGCTGGATGATCGAGCACGGCGTCTAGCGCGCCCGCTCCGCGTCGCGTGGCGTTCGGGGCGAGGCCCGGGGTCGCGTCGCGACGCTGGCGTCGGCGTTCTCGACGCCGGAGGGCTGCAAGGTCATTCGCGAGCGCTCCCGTGGCGCCCGGGGCGACGCCCGAGGGGGCGGGGCGCTGGAGCCGGCGCGCCTCCCACCGACGCGTCGGTGCCATGCAACAGCGCCGCGGCGGGCGCGCCCGCGCGGGTGAGCCGCTCGCCGCCGCGCTCGACCCGGGGGCGGGGGGCTGGCGGACGCCGTTGGCGCGTCGAGCGTCGACCCCGGCTCGGCGTCGCGTGGGGGCGTCTCGCTGCCCACGCTCAGGCGTGACGGCGCACGGCCCGCACGGTCACCTCGTCGCGGTCGTGGTACAGCTGCCGCAGCCGCACGTCGCTCCAGCCGCCGGCCTCGAGCGTCGCGCGGGCGCGCACCAGCGTCGGCAGCTTGTCCTTCATCGGCAGCTTCAGGTTCGCCACCAGCTGCGTGGCCCAGCCGTTCCGGGCCCACTTCGCCAGCAGCTGCGCCACCTCGAGCGGCCGCCAGGCCATGTCGCAGAGCAGCCAGTCGCACGGACCGTCGGGCGCGAAGGCGAAGGCGCTCTGGTGGAAGTGCTTCACGCGGGCGTTCGCGGCGAGGTCGGGCGCGAGCAGGCCCGTGTCGACGCTCCACACCCGCGCGCCGCGCTCGACGAGCCGCCGCGTCCACCCGCCCGGCGCCGAGCCGAGGTCGACGCAGAGGTCGCCCCTGCCCGGCGCGACGCCCACCCACTCGAGGGCCTCGTCGAGCTTCATCGCCGCCCGCGACGGCGCCTCGCCGGTGCGCTTCATGCGCGCCCGCCCGCCGGCGGCCAGGGACAGCGCCTCGCGCGCCGGTACCACGCCCACGGCCGCGGTGTGCGGCGCCACCAGGCACACCTGGCCGAGGCCCACGCCTGCCTCGAAGGCGCTCCACGGCGTCGCCGGGTCGTTCCGGCCGGGCCGCAGCGAGGTGATGGTCGACTCCCACGCGACGCACTCACCGGCGCGTGCGTTGCCGGCCTGCGTGTCGGGCACCCACACCTGCACCTTGAGCCGCCCCGCGCCCAGCGCCTGCGCCGCCTCTTGCGGCGTCGGCACCACCGCGTCGACGCGGAACACCATGCGCGCGAACGTCGGCATCACCTTCGGCAGCCGCTCGCTCTGCACCAGCCCCGCGGAGAGCAGCGTCACCGACGTCTTGTGCCAGCACAGCTCCTCGAAGAGAGGGCCCTCGAAGCCCTCGCGGCAGGTCCAGAGGAAGGCGCCCGGCGCCGGCAGGAGCGCCTTCGCGGGCAGCGGCGGCACCTTCACCCGCGCGGGCAGCTGCACCGGCGGCGGCGCGGGCCTCGGCTCCTTCGGCGGCGGGCGGCGCTCGGAGCGCTGCTTGTGGTGTCCCTTGCGCATCGTTCACCTCACCCGGCACGTCGGGGGCCGGCCCGCGACGGCGTCGGGACGGCGCCGCGCCCCCGACCCC
This sequence comes from Myxococcaceae bacterium, assembly GCA_020247085.1. Classification (GTDB taxonomy): domain Bacteria; phylum Myxococcota; class Myxococcia; order Myxococcales; family Myxococcaceae; genus Xiheimicrobium; species Xiheimicrobium aquaticum. The sequence continues at coordinate 10,632 of JADCJJ010000409.1, forward strand.
CGCCGCTCATGGCTGCTCCGCTGCATCGCATACCCCTTCGGCGCTCCCGGGTGCGTGGACATCGGCGACCGCCCTCGACGGCGCGCGCATCGCTCACACCACCCGCGCGGCGAGCACGTCCTGCACGTCGACGAGGCCAACGGGGCGGCCCCGCGCGTCCACCACCGGGAGCTGGTCGACCTTCGTTTCGCGCATGATGGCAGCGGCTGACAGCACCAGCTCGTCGGGCCCGATGGTGCGCGGGCGCTTCGCCATCACCGTCGAGACCGCCGCGTCGAGCGCCAGGGGCCCGCGCTCGGCGAGCCGGCGAAAGTCGCCGTCGGTGAAGATGCCCACCAGGCGCCCCTTCGCGTCGACGACGTTGGTGGCGCCCGGGCGCCCGGAGGTGTTCGTCATCACCACCAGCGCGTCGCTGAGGCGGGCGCTCGCCTGCACCAGCGGGTTGGCCTCGCCGCTGCGCATCACCTCGCGCACCTTCAGCACGCTGCGGCCGAGCTTCCCGCCCGGGTGGAACAGGGCGTAGCGGTCGGGGGTGAGCTCGCGCCGCCACGCCAGCGTCATCGCCAGCGCGTCGCACAGCGCGTGCAGCGCCGCCGAGCTCGCCGTGGGCACCAGCCCGATGGGGCACGCCTCGTCGATGGCGCCGATGTCGAGCACCACGTCCGAACCCTTTGCCAGCGGCGACCTCGGGTCCGACGTGAGCGCGACGATGGTGACGCGCTGACGCTTGAGCGGCACCAGCAGGCGCAGAATCTCTTCCGTCGTGCCCGAGTTCGACAGCGCCACCACCACGTCGCCCGAGACGACGCGGCCCAGGTCTCCGTGGGCGGCCTCGGCCGGGTGCAGGTAGAGCGAGGGCACCCCCGTCGAGGCGAGCGTCGCCGACAGCTTCTGGGCGATGAAGCCGGGCTTGCCGATGCCGGTGGTGATGATCCGCCCCGTGCATGCGTGGAGCGCCTCGACGGCCGCCAGGAACGTCGCGTCGAGCCGCCCCGACAGCGAGGTGATGGCGCGCGCCTCGGCGGCGAGCACCGTGCGGGCCCAGGCGAGCTGCGCCTTCGCGGTGGAACGTCTGGGAGGCCTCGCCATCGAGCGGCGCCTCTACACCCGTCATTCCCTTGCCGCCACAGTGGGTGTTAGGAGGCGCGGCCGTCGAACCCGAAGCCTCGAGGAGTCAACCGCCGTGTCGACGACCGACGCCGTGAAGGACCCAGACACCCTCGCCGAGGCGCTGCTCGGCAAGGAAGTGCTCGCGATGCCCGCGCTGGCGAGGTTCCGCGCGTGGCCGGCGGCGCAGCGGGCGGCGCTGGTGGCCGCGCTGCTGGGGGCGCTGGTGCTGCTGCCCTACCTCGGCGCGGTGGGCCTGTGGGACCCCTGGGAGACGCACTACGGCGAGGTCGCGCGCGAGATGATGCAGCGCAACGACTACGTGCACCCGTATTGGGAGAACGCCTGGTTCTTCTCGAAGCCCGTCTTCACCATGTGGATGATGGCGACCGGCATGCACGGCGCCGACGCCGGACCGCTGGCCGCGCTGGGGCTGGGCGGCGCGCTGCTTGCGCTCGGGCTGGCGCTGTTCCTCGGCAAGGTGCAGGGCGCCTCGCAGCTCAAGGAGTTCTGGGGCTCGGTGTTCGCGCTGCCGGGCGTGGTGCTGGTGCTGCTGGGGGTGTACGCGTCGGTCGTCTCGAGCCCCTGGAAGTTCGCGAAGATTGCGTCTGGCGACGGCGCGCTGCCGCTCTTCACCGAGTGGGGTTTCCGCCTGCCGTTCGCGACGTTCTCCATCGTGGCGCTCTCGCTGCTCACCTACGCGCTCGCGCGCCTCGTCAGCCCGCGGGCCGGCCTGGCCGCGGCGGTGGTGCTGGTGACGATGCCGCTCTACTTCCTCGTCTCGCGGCAGGCCGTCACCGACACGCCGTTCATCTCGGCGCTCGTCTCGGGCATGGCGTGCACGCTGGTGGCGCTGCTGGACAAGGAGACGAAGTTCCGCAGCGAGTGGTGGTACGCGGCCTACGTCTTCTTCGCCATCGCGACGCTGGCCAAGGGCCTGCTGGGCTTCGGCATTCCGATGGTGGTGATGGGCCTGCTGGCGGCCATCTGGCTCGCGTGGGCGCCCGAGGGCACGCCGCAGCACTTCAAGGTCGGCGCGCACGTGCAGTGGGCCATCAAGCACGCGATGCAGCCGCTGGGCATCGCGCTGGCCGCGGGCGTCGCGGCGGGCGCGGTGGCGTATACGGTCGGCGAGGCGCAGCGCACCGTGTTCATGGCGGTGCCGCTGAAGGACAACAACCAGCCGATGCTGTCGGCGGCGACCTGGCTCGGCATCATGTGGGGCTCGCTCGTCTTCTGGGCGACGGCCACCGTGCTGCTGGGCCGGGTGCTCGCGAAGGTGACCGAGCGCCCGCCGGCCCTCTTCGCGTTGATGTGGGAGATGCGGCTGGGCACCGGGCTGCTGCTGTTCCTGGCGGTGTGCCTGCCCTGGTACTACCGCATGTTCGTCTTCGGCTCGGTGGACGACGAAGGGAAGCTCTTCTGGTACCGCTTCATCGTGCACGACCACTTCGCCCGCCTGGGCGCCGGCGTGCACACCACCACGCCCGGCGGTGACTTCACCTACTTCATCCTCCAGGGCGGCTACGCGGCGTTCCCCTGGGTGCTGCTGCTGCCGGGCGCCTTCGCGATGGTGGGGCGGCTGAAGCTGCGGGGGGCCAGGCCCGTCGACCTCGTCGGGCTCCTCGCCGTGCTGTGGTTCGCGGTGGCCTGGGGCCTCATCGGCGCGTCGGCGACGAAGTTCCACCACTACGTCCTGCCGATGCTGCCGCCGATGGCCATCCTCATGGGCATGTTCATCGACCGCGTGTGGGAGGAGGGCATCGAGCAGCACGCGATGGTGATTCTGCTGGGGGTGCCGTTCGCGCTGCTCGTGGGGAAGGACCTGTCGTCGACGCCCAAGAACTTCACCGACCTCTTCGTCTACAACTACGACCGGCCGTACCCGCAGTTCCTGATGGACCGGCCGACGCTCGGCACCACGCCGCTGAAGTCGGTGATGGGGCAGGGCTTCATCCTCGGTGGGCTGGTGGCGGGCGCCTTCGCCTTCTGGCGGGCGCGGGTGGCGATGTTCACCGCCGGCCTCGCCACCGCGCTCGTCTTCGCGCTGTGGTTCAACTGGGGGCACTGGGTCGACCTGTCGCACCACTGGACGCAGCGCGACCAGTTCTGGCGCTACTACACCAACCGCCGCCCCGGAGAGCCCATCGCCGCCTTCCTCATGAACTGGCGCGGCGAGACGTTCTACTCGCGCAACACCGTCAAGCAGATCAAGGACAACGCCAACGTCGGCATGTACAACTACGCGCAACAGCCGGGCCGCAAGTGGGCGCTCGTCGAGCACAACCGCCTCGGCATCTTGAAGGGCGCGGTGGGGGCCGACAAGAACGTCACCCTCATCGACAAGGACCTCAACAACAAGTTCGTCCTCGTCACCATCGAGTGAGGGTGCGCGCGGGCCTGCGCCCGTGGTCGCCCGGGGCCTGCATGCACGGCATTCGCGTCGAAGGCCTCGAGAAGCGGTTCGGCGCGCGCGTCGCGGTGCAGGGGCTGTCGTTCGAGGTGAAGCCGGGCGAGGTGTTCGGGCTCCTGGGGCCAAACGGCGCCGGCAAGACGACGACGGTGCGCATGTTGACGGGGCTGCTCCGGCCGTCGGCGGGGCACGCCATGGTGTGCGGCGTCGAGCTGCCGCTGCGTGACGACGGGGTGGTGCTGCGGCGGCGCGTGGGCCTGCTGACCGAGCAGCCGGGGCTGTACGAGCGCCTCACCGCGCGGGAGAACCTCGACTTCTTCATTCGCCTCAACGAGGTCGACCCCGGCGTTGCCTGGGCGCGCGCGCGCGGGCTGCTCGAGCGCTTCGGCCTCGGCGGCCGCGAAGACGAGCCGGTGGGCGGCTTCTCGAAGGG
>JADCJJ010000041.1 GCA_020247085.1 Myxococcaceae bacterium
GACCGCAGCATTGACGGCAAGAAGGTTCCGTCGGGCCAGCCGCACAACCACGTCGACGACTTCGCCGATTGAGCTCGCACCGTCAGCCAGCCCCTGGCCTGCGCGTCAGGGGTTGACGGACGACGGGCGATGGTGAAGATGGCGTCGTCAACACCAAGACTTCGAACCGGGGGCGACCTGGTTTCGACGAGGGCATGGAGGCCCTGAGACGCGTGCCGAGTGGGCCCACCACACTCGTAAATCCAAGTGAGCACTCCACAAAAGCCAACGACAACGTTGAGCTTGCGCTGGCCGCCTGAAAAACGGTTCACGCACGGTCGCCTGAGCTTCTGCTCGTGAGCCCAGGGCAGACCGAACCAATGCGAGCTGGCTCTTGCCTGAGGCTGGGCGGGTGAGGGCGAGACTTTCCAGTCAGGCCGCCGCGGATTTCGTCCGTGGAAGACGGGGCGGCGTCATCAAATCGCGGACTACGCACGTAGTGGTTCAGAGCTGAAGGCTTTCGGACGTGGGTTCGATTCCCACCGCCTCCACAGTCAACCGGCTGATTCCGCTCGAGGTTCGGGCGGGTCAGCCGGCTTGTCTTCGCAGGGGCCGCCGCCGGCGAGCGGGTGTCGGCCGCGCGCCGTGGCCAAGGTTGGGCGCGACCCACCCCTCGAAAACGAACCGTTCACTGGCTTTCGGACCGCACGTCAGGATGGCGAGGTTGTGGGCTCAACGCGCTTGAACCACGGGCCGGCGACGAACGGGCGCTCCAGGGCTTCGGCGAGCGCGACATCGTCGTTCAGCACTCCCACTTCGACATTCCGGCTTTGCCCGCGGTCCGTGAAGTTGGCCGACGTCGCCAGCACCCATCGTCCGTCAACCACTACGCACTTGGCGTGAAGGCTCGCGAACACCCCCGCCGCCGGGACGAAGCCGTACACCTCGGGGAACGGAGGCCCGAAGGGCCAGTGCTCTGCGAGGAAGGTCGACGCCACAGCGTCATCGGCAAAGACTCGGACTGCGACCCCGCGCGCGAGCGTCTCATGCAGAGGCCGAAGCACGGACTCGGCATGGTCGAACGCGAACCCTGCCAGCAGCACCCGTTGCGTGGCCTGGGCGAAGAGCCCCGCCAACACCACGGCCGTGTCACGCGCCGCGCTCCCACGCCCTTCTGGGCCAGTCCACACCAACTCCGGCCGGGTTCGCCCCTGGCGCTCGCTCAACACGGCCCGCAGCACGGAGACGACACCGGCCGCCCCCAGGGGATTGAGCGTGTCGATGAAGTCCGAGAATCGCTCGAAGCCGTGACTCCCAAGCGCCAGCGTCGACAGCGGAAAGCCAAGTCGTCCCCGCTCGCAGGCCGCTGCGAAGCGCTCCAGTTCGACGGTCGGGACGCTCGTCAGGTCCACGGGGCCCGCAGGAACGCGACGTCCTCGTGGCCGAGTGTCGGGACGACGAGCGCCCGGTCGAGGAACTGGTTGAACCGCTCACACGAGCACTCCGGAACGAAGAGGCAGCTGTGACAGGCAGCGCCTTCGAGACTCCGGTCATCGAGCCCCACGGGCTCGTGGTGGGCGCAGACGGGGTCGTTCGAGCACAGGCGAGCGTCTCGCCAGGCGCGCTCGAGGTGTGTGCCCAGCCGCCGACCCTCGTCCACCAGGCCGCCCAGCGTGCCCTCGGAGCCCGACGTACCCGTCATGAGGAGAATGCCCGCCATCGGCACCGCCGCGTCGTGGCTGGCGCAGTAGAGGCGCTCGTGAATCGAGCTGGCGGGGTACCCGCAGTCGAGGGCGAGCTGCGTCATCAGCAGGTGGGACATCGAGTGCAGCAGGTAGAAACGCGCTCCGGGGAAGGCCAGCTTCGACTTCGAGGTCTTCTTCCAGCGCTCGAACCCCGCCAGGAGGCTCTCGGTTCGCTCTACGACCGGCTTTGACGTCTCCCAGGCATGGACTGCGGCCTCGTCGAGCACGACGAGCAAGCCCTCACCGCGAATCTCGGTGACGGGGAGCCAGTCACGCTGGAGCGAGAGGGGGGCGAGCTCGACTTCGAGGTCGAACTGCCCCTGCAAGTCCTTCATCGCCGGCTCGAGGCGCGTGAAGCCCACCTGAGCGGCCACCTCGCGCAGACGTCGTGCGAGGACGACATGGGCGACGGCGGGCGGGAGGCGGGGCGGACGAATCGCTCGCCGCGCCCAGAAGCTGCGCTCTGCCGGCATCTCGTCGGTGCGGTCTACCGGCATCTCGCCGGGCTGCTCGACTCGCTGCGACAAGAACTGGAGCCACTCAGCGGTGCGCAGTTCGGGCACGACGTCGGGCCGCTGCTCTCGTTCCGCGATGACGGCCGCCAGCACGTCCTCGTCGGCGGCGTTCCCGAGCGCCGCCTGCACCTGGGGGATGGTACGAAACGCGGGCAGTGTCTCCTTCGTCGCTGCCTGCAGCACGTTCCAGACGGACTGCACCTTGCGACGAAGTGACTCCGGCTCGGGAATCGAGATGACGCTCATCGACTGCGCGAAGTATCCGTGGCTCGCGGTACGGATGAGAAGGCGCTGCTTCTCGGTGCAGGGCTCTTTGCCTTCCTGGCCAAGCCACGGGCGTTCACCCTGGCACCGGTCCTGTCGTTCTTCCTGCGTCATCTCGGTGAGCCGCCGACGCTTCCCGCACGTCGAGCAGGCCACGACGATTTCGCTGAAGTCGCCGGTGACGCCTTCTTCCAATCGAAGCTGAGGTGAGGCGCACTTCGTGTGGTCGTGCACCCACCACGTCCACTCGATGTCAGCGAGATGGCCGCGACGGCACGTCACGACGAAGCGTACCGGAACGCAGCGGCTAGGCTTGTCGCCAACCCCCGAACACCGATGCCGGTACTCGTTGTTGGTGCGCTCGACACTCCCGGCCTTCACCAGCGCTCGACAGCGTGGGTTCTGGCAGACGAACCACTTTGGAAACTCCTGCACCTGAATCCCGTTGCCCTCGCTGGGGTTGCGCTCGTCGCCTGCTGGTGGGAGTCGAAAGGGGGCCTCGCGGCTCAGGGGCCGTCCGGCGGTGTACCGCTCCACCGCGTCGAGGAGCCGCGGCTCGTGAATGAGCGTCTCCTTCTGGCCCATGCGCCAGAAGTCCAGACCGCCGACGACGACGGAGTCCGTCAGCAGGTCGAGCATCGCTCCAGGGCCGAAGGTGGAAACCACCTGGCTCTGCCGAAGCCTGCCGTCCGGCGGGACGATGCGTTGAACGCCCGGCCGTCGCCTACTCGCCATTCGCCACCTCCGGTGCGGCCTTCTTCGGCTCCTTGTACCCACCCAGTGGCTGTCTCTTCAGCCAGAGGTGGACGGACGGCTCGACGTCTCTCATCGACATGGGTGCCTCGAACTTCAACTCGTCGGGCGTCGCTCCACCGGCCTCGTCCAGAACGCCGCGCAGCAGCGCCTTGAGGCCTTTCCCGTCTGGGTCGAGCGGCGAGTACGCACGTTGCGCCGCGTCCTTTCGGGCCTGTTCGATGATGGCCTGCCATGAGTCGAGGAGGCTGCGGGTGCGCTGCCGGACGATGGCGCTCGTGCGTTCCTTCTCGTCGCCTTCCGCTGCCTGTGCCGCTCGGGTCGCCAGCACTTCGAGCTGCTGCTCGAGGGCCGCGCGTTGTGCGGCGATGGCCATCACCTGGGTCGGGTGCGTCATCGTCGTCGAGAGCAACCGCCCGAGCGCCACGACGACGCCTGCGAGTCCTCGGTCGAGGGCTGGCGCCGAGAAGGGCGTCACCGAGGTGGCCTCGACGAAGCGGTAGAAGGCCCGATGGTACGAAGTGAATCGCTCGTAGTGGCTGCGGTCGCGAGGGCGGGCCACGTTGAGCGCCGTCACCACGAGGCCGGGCCGCGCCGCGTTTCGTCCGACGCGACTCGATGCCTGAATGTACTCGCTTGTCGTCTTGGGCTGGCCCGCCACCACCATGAGTCCCAGGCGGTCGATGTCGACGCCGACGGAAATCATGTTGCTCGCCAGCACGATGTCGACGGCGCGGGCATCACCGTGGCTGAGGCCAAGTCGGTCCTTCGCATCACGAATGGCCGTCGTCCGCTCGCGGCTCGTCAGCTCGACGGGTTCTGCACGAATGGTGCGGTTGCGGACCCACCGATGCGGCTCCGTGGCGTCGACGTCTTCGGGCCGACGTCCTGCGCGCTCCGAGGTGAGCCGGCGCACTTCGTCCTCGACGAGGCGCCGCATGCCGCCGAGTTCGCGCAGGCTGTTGAAGTACCCGACGAGCGTCAGGTACGGGTCGGCCGCTTCGGGCGAGATGTCCTCCCGGCCCAGCTCTGCCGCAGCCAGGAGCGCGATGTAGACGCGCAGCAGAATCGCCTTCTGCGGCCGGCCGGGCGCGGCGACGCCGACGTACTGACGCGCGCCCGCCTTGCCGGCCGTGGCGAAGAACGTCTCGGAGGCGTCGATGCCCGGCGGGGGAAAGAGCGCCACTTCGCGGCCGTAGAGGCGCTGCACCTGTTGCCGGGAGCGCCGCACCGTCGCCGTCGACGCGACGAGCTTCGCCTTCGGCGCGAGGGTGAGAATGGCAGCCTCGTACAGCCCCACCATCGTGCCCAGCGGGCCGGAGATGAGATGCAGTTCGTCCTGGACGACGAGTTCCGGTGGCAGCAGGCCACGTGGCAGCTTCACCACGGCGGCCTTTTGCGTGGCGGGCGCGTCACACGGGCCGACGAACCGCCGCTGGGAGCGGCCCGTCACCCGGCCGAACAGCATCCCCGTCTCGCCGCGCCACGGCAGCAGCGCGAACTTGTCGACGGTGGCGACGAGGAAGCACGGCAGCTCCCGGTAGATTTGCTCGTCGACGAAGAGGACGGGAAGGCCGTCACCGTTGCGACCGAGGTTGAACTCGCACTCGATGCTCGCGCAACCGACGCGGACTTCCTCGGCGCGCGTCTTCGTCGGCAGCAGCACGAAGCAGTCGCGGACGAAGGCCTTCCCACACCATGGACAAGTCGCGAGCGGGAAGGGTGAGGACGCCGAGGGGCTGTCGCTGTTCTTGTACTCGGTGACCTGCTTGGAAACCTGCTCGAGCGTGTTGGCCGTCGCTGACTGGCCGACCCAGAGGCCGATGGAGAAGCGCACCTCGCCCAGCCGCTTCGGCTTCCTCTGGCGAAGCAGCTCGAGCGCGCAGATGAGCGTCGAGGCGCGGCCGAGTTGGTCGAGCGTCAGCAGTCTGAGCGTGTACCGAAGCAGCACGGCCACGCCGAGGCCCTTGTCCTCTCTCGGCTGTCCTCGCATCCGACGCAGCAGCAGCGTGAAGGCGATGAGGCCAAGGTAGGCCTGCGTCTTGCCACCGCCCGTCGGGAAGAAAATGAGTTCGACCAGCTCGCGGTCGAGGTGCTCGTCTTTTTCGAGTGAGGGGAGATTCAAGAGAATGAAAGCCAGCTGAAAGAGGCGCCACTTCGGCGCCGTCTGCGGCCGAGCCTTTCGCTCCGAGGCGGCCATCACCTCGTTCATCCACTTGAAGGCCTGGAAGGCGTCCTCGTGGCGCGCGAGCACCTCGAGGCCCTCGGCCATGCGACTCGCCGCGTGGTCGGCCCGGCGCACCAACTCGTCGCGGGTCTCCGTACGTGCCCTCGAGCCAACGTCGACCTGCCCCTGCTGCGCGACCCACTCCCGGTACGCGACGATGAGCGGGCGGAGCGCCTCGTCAGCCGCGTCGGGCGTGGTCAGCGCTGCGAGCTTCTCCATGTCGACCAGCACGTTGGGCAGCGTACGAGCCTCGACGGGCAGCACCTCGACGCGCGGAAGCCAGGCCGACTCGACTCGTGTCGGCTTGCCCTCGGACGATGGCTCGCGGACGGAGACACCATGTCCCACCGCCCACTCGCGGTGGTGCCGGTACTGAAGGTCATTCACGCGGTCGTCGAACTCGGTGCTCGTCTCGTCGCTGTCGTCTCTCCGGCCGACGAAGCCCTCGGCGCACTCGAGCGAGATATGTGCCTGAAAGGCGTAGGCCTCGTCGCGTTGTCCAGTGGCGGCGATGGGCGGCCTGGCGTTGACGAGGAACACCGACACCGCGAGTACCTCGCCGGTCGCCTCGACGCGGCCTTCCAGGCGAAGGCCGTTGCTCCGGGGGATGTCGAGTCCGCGCCGAAGCTGCACGTCGGTGAGAGGCACGTCGACTCGCTCTTGATGTGGGCGCCGGCTCCACTGCTTCGTGTCCCCGGCCTCGATGCGCAGGTAGTCCGCCCACGACACCGTCGCCGTGAGGAACTGGGTGCCCTTCGGGACGAAGACCGACAGCCCCATTGACGCAGGAAGCCGCCGCACCTTCTTCACCGTCGGGTCGGGTTTGCCCGCGTCCTCTTCGTCTTCATCGTCGCCAGCACCGAGGTCATCGTCTGCGTCGTCGGGCTCTTCAATCTCGCCCTGCTCGCGTGGCACGAGGAACCCCGTCAAGTACCAGCGCGAAGGTGAGATGCGCAGCACCTCAGGCGCATCGGAGGTCGCCGCCCCTGGCTCTCGTCGGTACGGACCGACCAGGTCGGCTTCGAGCGCTTCGATGAGGTGAGACCGGACTGCCGCGCAGCCCCCACTGCCCGTCGTCATGGACAGGCACCATAGCGAGAGCGCATCACCCTGCAGCACGTTTCAGCGCCAACGGAGTGTGCCCGTTCGTGGTCCCATCGGCGGCTCAGTCGAGAGGGCGTTCAGGCACGGTGAGGCTATCAACGACAACGAAGGGCTTGCCAACGATGCGCTTGATGAGCGTGCCGACGATCTTGGCGGTCACGCCAACCTCGGTGACAAGTTCGAGGAGGTCTGGAGCAGCAAAACACTCGACTCGTTGTTGTTTGCCGATGCTGATCGTGCCGCGGTCGAGGTCCAGCGCGCGAATCTCATCTTCACGCTCGAACGGCTCTTGAGTGGCGCCAGAGGTCGCGACCTCAAGCAGCCGTCGTCGCTGGCTGGCTCTGAAAATGACGGGGCTCGGACGCGCCAAGAGCCTTCCCCCGAGTTCGACCTGGTCAATCCCGGCGCTCGGGAGCAGGCGTTGGGCCTGCAAGGCCACCCGACTGGCATCAGACAGTTGAAGGGCCCCGAGCGGTGTGTCGTGAGCGGCCCACTCGGTGACGGCAATCAGCTTCGAGAACCCATCTCGAACCCGTTCCTCAGCTTCGAAGTCGCGCTGACTCCGGGCCGCGCCAAGGCAGACCGTCGCCGTGCCAGCAGCGCCGTTCGGCGGCGCGAGTTCGAGGTCCTCGAGCGCGTAGTCAGTTGCCTGCCCGATGCCCCGCGCCGGGCGGCCGGCTGAACCCTTGCCTGCGACCGCTCGAACGGCGCGACGAAGCCCATCGATGTACGTACTGACGGCGCTTGCAGCCGCGCGCTTGTGGTCCGAGAACGTCAGGCGAATAGCGAGGTCGTGGATCTCAAAAGGATTCTCGGGCTGCAGTTCGGCTCGAAGGGTGTCGGCGAAAGCACGAAGGAGCGGTGCGAGTTCGGCGCCGGGAGCGATGACGGCGGCAGGTCCAACCTTGCGAGGCCGTCGACTCCGGAGGAACTCCGCGTATCGCTCGAGCACGCGGCGCGGCTGGGCATTCGCCGCGGTTGGGTTCTGAGCGGCGTCCCGCATCTCCAGCAATTGGAGAACCTGAAGCTCTACAGCTTCGTCCGACCCCCACATTGGAGGAGCGCGAAGGATGTCGTCGATGCGCCGATCGACCCAGGCGACCATCGCCTGGCGTGCTGTTGTCATGAAGACACCTCGATGTCTGGGTCCACGCTGAGGACATTCACCGCGCTCATTTCGAGTTCAGAATCGAAACTGAAGAAGGCCGACAAGTAAGAGTGGCGCGGATGGCCGGCCGCACCGGTCAAGGCGTCGACGGCGTGTTCTTGGACCTCAGTGAAGACGTGGTGGTACCACCCGAGCCGTGCGCCACTCCGATGAATCAGGAAGCGCGCGGGGCTCTTCGGGACCACCAACACGCCCTGCCGAGCACGCGACTCGCTTTCTGCGACACGATCGACAAGGCGCGCCAGCGCGGCACACTTTCCGGATTCAAGCGGGTAGGTGTCGATTCCCCGTTGAATTTCGCTGGCGGACGTTGGCTTCCAGTCGAGCGACATGGGGGGATCCTACGCCTCGGGCCGTGGGGCTCCAATGGAAGGTGTCACGCTGGATGCCAACTCTGGCGGCTGAATCATGCCGGCCCCTTCTTCTTGCGGGCCGGCTTCTTCTGGGGTGCGGCCTTGGCGAGGAGGGCTTCTTCGTGGGCGCGGCGGGCGTTGAGGTCGAAGAGGCGGTCGAGGACTTCGTCTTCGAAGGCTTCGAGCTGGGCCGGCGTGGCGCCGCAGTAGGGAGGGACGGGGATGTCACTCCAACCGTAGGCGTCGAGGACCGCGCGGTCGATGGCTTCGTGGAGGCTCCGCATGGCCACCAGGTCGGCGTCGGTGAGGCCGGGGTCCTTGAGGCGGTTGTAGGTCGTCGTCAGGCCCACGCCGTGCGCGGAGAGGTACGCCTGCCGGGTGGCGTCGAGTCGGGCACCGAGCGCGTCGAGGGTGGAGAAGGCCGTGGCGTCGGGGAAGGGGAAGGTCTCGAAGCAGTCGCTGGGCGCGTAGCGGAGGTCGGTCCTCATTGAAGAGGAGAGCAGCCGGGCCCAGACTTCGTGGACCCGCGAGTGGAGCACCGTGAGGAAGCGCGGCTCTTCGACCGGGAAGATGAGCGTCTGCTCGCTGAAGACCGTTCTGGCGTCCTGCCACGAGAACATGAGGTGCTTGGAGACTCGGGACGTGGCGAGGCAGCGCTTGAGCGGCCGGAGCGCCTCGTAGAGTTCTTCTCGCGGGCGAGTGAACTGCCACCAGAGCGCTTTGGCCTGCTTGTCCTTCTGTTTCTCCCGTTCGGGCTTCACCAACTCCCGGACAATGCGGAGCAGGTCCGGCCACTTCTCAGCTTCCTCCAACTCCATCTGGCCGAAGTTGATGACGTACCGCTCAAGGCCCGGGTCGGGGTCGGAGTTGATTTCCTCGCCGCCGACGTAGCGGAAGATGCGCTCAGCGTTCCCCTTGTGCTTCGCGATGAGTTCCTCGCGATAAGCCGGCGTCAGTACGAAGCCCATTCCGAGCAGCGTGCTCCCCATGAAGCTCTTGCCCGTGTTAGCCGCGAGCGGCACCGGGTCGGCGCGCTCAGGCTTCCCTCGCAGGCGCGAGTTCAACGACGCAACTCGGTGCCCATCGAGTCTTGGCTCCAGCGCTGTCTCCGCGATTTGCCCCTTCGCCACGTGCACCACGGACACCGCGACGTTCGCGCCCGGCACCGGCCACTTCATGGAGCGAACCGCATCGAACAACATGCCTCCGTGGTCGACGAGGAACTTGAGGCCCGTCGTGCGCGTGTCGCCCTGCGCGATGGTGTTGGTCGCGATGAAGCCGATGGTGCCGTGCACGCCAAGCAGGTGGAACGCGCGGCGGAAGAAGTGCGCTGACAGGTCCGCGTTCCCATGTGCGCCCTCGTGCACCGTCTGGAGCCACGGGAGGTAGCGCTCGCCGTTCGCGTCGGTGATGCCGTTTTTCCCAGCGAACGGCGGATTCCCGACGAACGCATCCATCCACGCGGCCTTGTTCGCCTGGTCGGCCTCGAGCGGGTCCGGCCGCTTCCCGTGGAACACCTCGGGGAACTCGAGTGCCCAGTGGAACGCGCGGTCTGGTGCTGACAGCTCCCGCACCGCGCTCGGCATTGGAGGCGGTACACCGTCGGCACTCTTCGCGAGCCACGCGCCGAGCAGGTCCTGTCGGCGAACGCGCTCCTTCTCGCGCTCCTTGTCGGATTCGCAGGCGAAGAACGCTCCCACGCACGCGTCGGCGATGCGCTTCACCGGCACCAGCGCCTCATCCGCCGCGCGGAGCAGCTCTTCCTTCTGCTTTCCCGGGTCGAGGCCCAACTGCTTTGGGCGCTTCACCGACGGGCGCTCCAGGTCGAGCGCGAGCTGCAGAATCGCCTGCCGCTTCTCGAGCGCAACCGAGAGCGACTTCTTGAAGACCTCCTGCGCGAGGTCGAGCTGCTTCTGCTTCGAGGTGTCCCAGTGGAAGGCGCGAATCTGCTCGAGGTCGAGCCCCACCAGCGAGTCACCGCACTTGAGCGCGTGGTCGAGGAAGGTGAAGGGCTCGGCCTTCGCCAGCGTGACGAGCCAGAGCGACAGCTTCGCGAGGTTGACGGCCCAGGGGTTCTTGTCGACGCCGTAGAGACACCGCTGCGCCACCAACCGGCGCGCGCGCATGACGATGTCTTCGTCGCGGGCCGAGTCCTTCAGGACGCCTTCGCGCGTCCACGCCGCAACCACCTGATCGCCGAGGAAGCGGCAGGCCTCGACGAGGAACGCTCCGGAGCCCATCGCCGGGTCGCACACCTTCAGGTTGAGCAGGCGCTCGGACGAGGGCAGGTCGCCCATGGCCTTGAGCAGCGGCTCCAACGCTCGCCGGACGATGGGCGCTGACAGGCTGCGCGGCGTGTAGTGGCTGCTCGTGCGACGGCGCTCGACGCCAGGCTGCAGCACGTATTGCCCGGCCTTCCGCACTTCGATGTTCTTCACCCGGTACGGCTCGAGCGCGGCGAGCACGTCGGCGTCCTTCTTCGCGCCCTCCAGCGCCTTCGTCGCGGCCTTGAGTGACTTCCCATCGAGCGCGCCCTGGTCTTCGAGCCACGCGCCGCGACGGTTGGGCGCCTCGTCCAGCACCTCGTCGGCCGAGACCCACACCTTCGAGGACTTCAGGCACACACCGGGGCCGGTGAGGCGCTTCACGTGGAAGCCCATCAGCGCCTCGTAGACGGAGCCAATCTGCTCCACGTCGAGCGACTGGTAGCTGAGCCGCTGCCCCTCGAGCACGATGAGCCTGTCCAGCACCTGGTACACGGTGCCGTCGTCGAGCGAGGGCGGCTTCACCGCGGCTTGTGCCTCGCCGGTGACGGGGGCTCCACCGACACTCCAGCCTTCGAGGAAGGGGAAGGCCGCGGGGTCGAACAACTGCCCTCGGCGGGGCGGCATGCCCAGCTTCCCGTGTGAGGCGCCGAGGAAGATGCAGCGGAAGAGGGCCAGCAGTCGGGGCCATGCTCCATACCGGCGAGACATCGCGTCGGGGTACCGCCCGGCGTCTTCGAGCAACTGCTCGTAGAGCGCCTTCACCGACAGGTCTTCGCCGTACGGCTCGGTGTCCACCGGGAGCAGCCCGCGGTCCTCGGCGTAGAGGACGAAGACGAGTCGGAGGAGGGTGGTGAGGAGCCCTCCGTAGACGTGGTCTTCTCCGCGCGCGAAGGCGTCGTCCAGGGCGCGGGTGCCGTCTCGTTCGGCCGCTGCTTCGAAGCCCGCGAGGAGAATCGTGAGGGCCTCGAAGACCTGTTCGGCCAGCGCCTCGGTGACGTTGGCCTGCCGGCGACGGGACTGCTCGAGAAGCGCGGGGAGTTGGTGTTCCGGCAGTACGCCGAAGAAGCGCCGCGCGTGGAGCAGCATCACCATCGCGTCGAACAGCGGCCGGCCGGAGGCCGAGACGAGGTCGACGAAGCGGAAGGTGAGTTGGCCGGTCGACTCCCCGTGCGGCGCGTACAGGAGCCTGAGCGACTGGCCGTTGAAGAGTAGCCCGATGGGGACGCGGGCCGCGCGCAGCAGCCGCTCGAACTTCACGGTGGGCTCGGCGTACCAAGGGCCGGTGGTGGTCTCCTTCTCGTCGAACGAGAGGCCCGCCGGGAGTTCCCACGTCAGCGCAATGAACGGGGCGCCAGCGCGGCTGGTCGGCGTCGAGTCATCCGGCAGCCCGTCTGGCCTGGCCGGCGGAGGCCCCTGCCGCTTCAGCCCCCGTGACGGAATGATGGTCTGCTGGCCTTCGACGACGTCGAGCCGAAGGTCCTCTGGGAAGGTGGTGACCCAGTGCCCGTCTGGGAACCCCAGCGTCTCGCGCAGGAAGCGGGGAACGTCGGCCAGCAGCGGCTTGTCCTCGCCAACGAGTGCGACGAAGGCGTGGTGCTCGGGCACCGACAGCCGCTGCATGCACTGCGCGTCGACGAGGACGGGGACTGAGACGACGAGCCCCTCGATGGGCTGCGCCATGCCGAGCCAGGCTTCGTGGTACCGCCGTTCGAGGTCACTCACGGGTTTTGTCCTGAGTTTTGTCCGTGTCCGAAGTCGCAGGAGCGGCTGAAGTCCTTGATTTCTTTTCGGACTCGCCCGGCTTTTGTCCCGCGACCACCCATTTTGAACCGCGTTTTGTTCCCTCGAGGCGCACTTTCCCCTGGTCCTTGAGGCTGTGAAGGGTCTTCAAGATGGAACGGCGATCGACCGACGGAATGACCTCTTCGAGCTGGGACATCGAGGACGCGCCAAACTGCTCCAGGTGTTTGAGCAGGAGGAGTTCATGCTCCCCGCGCGCGAGCCCCTTGCGGCGCGTGTATTCGCCCGAGCGCTTGGCCAGTGCATAGAACCGACTCGCGAGGAGGTATTTTCGGCCTGCTCCCGCGCCGCTTGCCTCCAGCGCACCCTTCGCCTTCAGTTCTTCGGCGCGTCGTCTCTGCTCACCTCCGAGCCGATGCCCTCGCGCAATCGCGTCGAGCAGGACGAGGTCAGCGACCGTGAACGACAGATCGCGCTCATTCTCGAGCTGGTTGAGGAAGTGAATGAAGTGCTGGTCCTGAACCTGGCCCCTCAGTTCGACGACCACTTCATCGACGCTCGTCCTCGAGTAGTCAGGGGGCGGTTTGCCATCCCGGAGGACCGTTCCGAACATAAGGTCCGCACCGCTCCCGGCTCGCTCCACGAGCCCGCATCGTCCGAGGGCCTCAGCGAGACGCCGATTGCGGGGGACACTTCTGGTGAGGATGTTGGCCGCGGTCACCGACTCGGGGAAACCTCCCGGGCTGATGATCGCAAGTTCAGTGGGTGTCTGCTTGATGAACGAGGCGGCCTGGCTGCGGTAGTTCCGATGCGCCACGACGTTCAACAGCGCTTCGCGAACCACGCGCTCACGGAACATCGGAACGTTCCACTTTAGAAAGCCGTCCTCGATGATCTCCTCTTTGTTGAAGGCGTTGATCGCGCTCCACAAGTCGTCCAGCGCGAGGAGGACAGGTCTCCGGAACTCGATCCGCTTCGATGCGAGCAGGTCGTTGGGGTCGTCCCGAAACTCGAAGATGATCTCGTTCTGCGGCAGGAGCCGGCCAAGGGCCCGCTCCTCGCCCAGAAGAATCATCGCGGCCACTGTCGGCATTCCAGCGTTGACCAGCTCAGCGTCCTCGAGGACCTGAGCCCACGGGCCTTCGAGGAGTTCCGGCCGTCCGGCCTTTCGAGCCCAGAGCTCGCGAAACCGCAGAATGGCTCGCTCGTCGAGGTCGAACCGGGTCGCTTCGGGAAGTGGCTCGGCTGAGAAGTCGGGGCGCGTTTCGTCGAAGATGGTCTTGAGTTGGTGCTGGGTCATCGGCACGACGCTCTCGCCGGAGCGGACCCAGTATTGGCCCCGGTCGTGAACAGGTTGCCCCAACGGCCTCGGAGGAATCGTCACGACGACGACACGGCCAGCGACATGGTCGACCGCGTCGATGCTCACCCGGAGCTGAATCCTCTGCAGAATGCGGAAGGCCACGTCTTCGGCCCGGAGCGCGCGGGTCCCAACGACACGTCGCGGCTTCTTGTCGGTCACGCCAAGGACGAGCCGGCCACCGCCCTCGTTGGAAAGTGCAACGGCGTACTTCACCAACTCATCGAGTTCGAAGTTGTTCTCTGCCGCTTTGAACTCGAGGTGCTCGTCTTCTGAGGCCCCAAGCAGACCGTCAATGTCTTGTGAGGTTGTCATCGGGTGCTCGGCCAGAGGTAGACCATGCCTACCGGCGTAAGGCGGGTCAGTCGCACGTCGTAGGTTCGCTTGAGCAATTCAGGCTCTTCTCGCAGCTCCCTCTCGAGGGCGGCGAGACGCTGCTGCAGGTGGCTCTTGTCGCGTCGCCACTGCTCCGCTTCGTCCTTCGACGTCAGCTCGAGTTCGAGCTGGCCCGCGAGCGCTTCGTCGATGGCCTCGCGCTGCGTGAGAAGAATCTGCTCGAGTGACTTCGCCTCGGTGGCACCTCGTGCCGCGAGCGCCTTCGTCGCAGACTTCGCGGCCGCTTCGGCCTGCTCCGCGACGGTTGGCCACAGGGCGGCGTAGTCGGCCGATGCCGAAGCGAGCAGCCGCTTTCGAATCGTCTCTGAGAGCGCCTCGAGTTCCGGGGCCTCCGCGAGCGTCGTCTCGAGCTGGGCGATGGCCCGCTCGTCGGCCTCTTCACCGAAGGGCTTGAGGTGGCCCTTGCCCCCACCATCGAGCCACTTGGCCGAGACGGAGATGAGCTGGTCGTGCAGCCGCGCCGCCTTGTCGCCAAACAGAGAGAGGCGCCCGAAGACGATGACGCGGGCGACCGCGTCGCGTTTGGACTTCACCACCGTCACGCGGCTCAGGTCGTTCGCCGAGAAGCCCTGCGCGAGGAAGCGCTGAAGCACGCGCTGCACGATGGGGTGCGAGAGGTGAAGGTGTGCTGTCGGGCTGGCGATGCCCGCCGGTGCTTCGAAGACGACCGGCTTCAGCTCCCGCTTGCGCCAGTCCCACGGAGCTTCGTCCTTCTCTCGCCGCGGGCGAACGCTGTCGAGGGTGGTCTTCCAGGCCTCGGGGAGTTCCGGCAGTCGCCAACCCTCGACCGAGCGCCCTTCATCGTCGACCGCCGTACGCTCCATGCGACGAGCGCCCGACATCTCGAACCCCACGTCCAGCGCGTCACGAAGCAGGGCAGGGTCGAAATCCATCACGCCTCGGCTTCGCTCCCGGATGCTGCCGATGTCGTCGAGGTCGCGCCGGAGCTTCGTGAGGTGCCGCTGGGTTTCGAGTTCCTGCCTGGCGATGTCGGCTCGGCTCGTGTTTGACGAGGCTTCGATGGCCTCGAGCGTTCCTTCTGAGATGCCCTCGTCGAGCACTCGGCCCATCTGCTCCATGAGGACGGAGCCAAGGCTCCCCAGCTCGCGGGTGATGACCTCGACCTTCCGCGCCAGGGTGTCGAGCACGGCGTCTTCGGGCCGCTGCTCGTAGATGAAGTACCCGCACCGGACTTCCTTCTCAGGCTGCAGCGCTCGGTCGATGCGCCCGTTGCGCTGCTCGAGGCGCGAAGGGTTCCAGGGGACGTCGAAGTGGAAGAGGTCGGCGCAATGGCCCTGAAGGTTGATGCCTTCCCGGGCCGCGTCGGTGGCCAGGAGGATTCGCACCGGATGCCTCGCCGGGTCGCCGTTGAACGCGTCTTGCACCTCTGCGCGCTTCGCGTCCCCGATGCCGCCCGTCATGGTGAGAATGCGCTCGTCGCCCCGGGATGTGCCCTCGAACGCGGCCGTCAGCTGTTCCTTGAGCGCCCGCAGTGTGTCGCCGTACTCGGTGAAGATGATGAGGCGGCGGGGCTTCCACGAGGCGCCACGCTCGAGTGAGCACTGGTGCTCCCGAATCCAGTGGAGGAGCGCGAGCGTCTTCGCGTCCTGGGCCGAGCGGAATCGCCCGCTCAGTTGGAGCATCTGGTCGAGCAACTGCCGGGCCTTGACGTCGACCGTGAGCCCTTCGCTGGCTTCGCGAACCGAGGCTTCGAACTCCAGCTCGAGCGCCTCGTCGCTGGTTCCGTACTCTTCAGGGACGGTTTCTGGTTCCTCCCGCCCTCCCGGCGCGAGGGCTCCAGTACCAAACGCCGCGGCATGCACTGAAAGCGTGCGGTGGAAGGCCTCGACACTCGAGAGGAGCCGCTTCTGCAGGTTGATGAAGACCAGGCGCCCCTTCTTCGAAGCGGGGGCGACGAGCTTCGTGTACCGGGCGAGGAGGGCGGCGAGTTCGACCTCGACCGGCTGGGCCTCACCGATGACGGTGCGCGTCCCGTTTGACCAAGAGGCCGTCCAGGTCCCGCTGTCGTTCGAGAGCCTCACGGCCACGACACGCCGGACCGGGTAGTCGTTGTTGCCCAACTCGCGGAGGTCCGACTTCAGCCGACGCACCATCACCGGGGCGAGTTGGGCTTCGCGAACGCGCGTTCCTCGAGTGAAGCGCTGCGGGTCGAGCATCTCGAGCAGGGCGGAGAAGCTGTTCGAGTGCCCGTTGTGTGGCGTCGCTGAGAGGAACAGCCGGTGTTCGAAGCGGTCGGCCAGCTGACGAATCGCGCGGGTCGTCTCGGTGTCGACGGCGTACCGGCTGGCCGAAGCCGGGGCCACGACGTGCGCTTCGTCGAGGACGAGCAGGGTCTTCGAGCGGCCGCGCTCCTCGAGGAAGGTTCGAAGCGGCTCGAAGTACTCGCTCCGACGGAGCGTCTGGTACGAGACGATGAACCGCGAGTGCGTCGACCAGACTGGGACTTGAAAGCCGCGCTCCTGGCGCCGCCGAGCGACGAAGTCCCGGTTGAAGACTTCGAAGCGTTGGCCGAACCGCTTCTCCATCTCGTCGCGCCACTGCAGTGTCACCGAGGCGGGGCAGACGATGAGGACCCGCTCGACCCGTTGGCGGAGCATGAGTTCCTGCATCACCAGCCCGGCCTCGATCGTTTTTCCAAGGCCGACATCGTCAGCGATGAAGAGGTTCACCCGCGGCAGCTCGAGCGCCTTCTTCAGCGGGACGAGCTGGTGGTCGAGCAGGTGGATGCCGGCGCGGAAGGGGGCCTGGAAGAGCCGGGCGTCGGTTGCCGTGACGGAACTCCACTTCAGCGCGTGGAGGTAGGCCGCGAAGTGCCGCGGCTCGTCGAGGTGCGAGGGCGCGCCGATTCCAGAGTGCTCGGGGCGGATGATTCGGGCGCCCAGCTCGCGCTCCCAGAGAACGGACAGCGGACGTCCCTGCGCGTCGTCATCGAGACAGGTCAGTCGTACGAGGTGGTGCTCGTCGCGCACCCCGGAGGGCGCGAGGACTTCGTCGACGAGGTACTGACGGTGGCGAACGGTGGCGATGTCGCCGGGCGAAGGCAGGTTCGACGTGTTCA
>JADCJJ010000410.1 GCA_020247085.1 Myxococcaceae bacterium
ATCTTCGCGGCGGCGTACGGAGAGGCCGGCCGGTACGGGTGCGTCTCGCGAATCGCCTGACCGCCAGCCAGGTCGTACACCATGCAGGTCGACATCACCGCCACCCGGGGGCCGCGTCGCTCGAGCCTCGGAACGTCTCGGTCGAAGTCGAAGTGCCTCGCATCGACCAAGATGCCGTTCTGCGCGAAGTATTGACGACGACACGCCTCGAGGACGCGGAAGGTACCGATGGCGTCATTGCGGAAGGTCGGCTCGGGGTCGTCGATGGACTTCTGGACGTGAATCGACGCTCCGAGGTGCAGCACGAGGTCCCAGGGTCTTGCGAAGAGCGGGTCGAGCACGTCGGCGCGGGTCAGGTCGCCTTCGATGAGCCCCTTGAAGCCAGCCTGTCCCTCGAGCTCGGCGAGGTTCTGGCGCCGCCCGTTCGACAGGTCGTCGAGGGCGGTGACCTCGTGCCCCTCGGCGAGCAACCGAGCGACGACCCACCGGCCGATGAAGCCGGCTCCCCCAGTCACGAGACACCTCACGGCAGCAGCCCTCCGTTCTGGAGAAAGGGTTCCAACACGCGATGCGACCGCAGGTACTCGACGATCTCGGCTCGCGACATCAGCTGGTCCTTGCCCGAGTGCCACTCGCGCGTGACAGGGCGCGCGCCAGCGAGGCTCTCAAGCGTGGCGCCGCCGTAGGCCGCGGCGTTGGGGGACAGAACGACGAGGAGCCGCTCCAGCTCGAGCGTGCGCGACATCTCATCGGTCGAGATGAGCTCCTCGAAGAGCTTCTCGCCTGGCCTGGCGCCGATGAAGTCGAGGCGCGGCTCGCCCTGCCCCTTCAGGATTGTCCACATGGCGTGCGCCAGGTCGAGGACCTTGAGGGCCCGCATCTTGGTGACGAAGACCTCGCCGCC
Organism: Myxococcaceae bacterium; assembly: GCA_020247085.1. GTDB lineage: Bacteria > Myxococcota > Myxococcia > Myxococcales > Myxococcaceae > Xiheimicrobium > Xiheimicrobium aquaticum. Next base: position 905 of record JADCJJ010000410.1, read on the forward strand.
CTTGAGTTGAGATCCGGCCTCGATGACGAGTGAGGCCGCTTCGGGGACCGTCATGATGTAGCGGGTCATGCCGGCGTCGGTCAGGGTCACGGACTCCCCGCGGAGCATCTGCCCCGCGAAGATGGGAACCACCGAGCCCCGGGAGCCAATGACGTTGCCGAAGCGAACAGCGCCGAAGCGGGTGCGATGGGTGCCCCGAATCTCGTTGGCCGCGGCAACCAGGCGCTCGCCCATCATCTTCGATGCGCCCATGACGTTCGTGGGGTTGACGGCCTTGTCGGAGGAAGTGAAGACGACCCGTTCGACGTTGGCGTCGAGCGCCGCGCGGATCACGTTGTTCACGCCCTGCAGGTTCGTCTGAACGACCTCAAAGGGGTTGTATTCGCCGAGGCCGACGTGCTTGAGGGCCGCCGTGTGGAAGACGACGTCGACACCGCTCATCGCGAACCGGAGCCGGTCGAGATCTCGAACGTCACCGATGAAGGGAGAGACCTGCGGCCCGACTCTCGAGAGCCGCTGATGCAGAAAGAACAGGTCGTTCTCGGAGTGGTCGAGGCAGCGGAGCGAGCGGACGCGAGGGGCAAGGCGTTCGCAAAGGGCGCTACCGATGGTCCCGGCGGCGCCGGTCACGAGCACCACCCGGTTTTCGATGTAGGACGTGCCGGCCATTCGAACCTCTGTGCCCGCCTCTGGAGCGGGAGTTCATCCAGCGTCTGCCGAGGCCTCGAGTGACGTCGCAGCCGACGAGCCCGAGTCTTGTCGCGAGGGTCTTGCGCTCGCCCACGCTCCTGTACACCGCGCTCGCCGGGCTGTCTCGGGCGTCTTCCATTCTGATGGGGCCCTTCCTGACTCGGCGGCTGACGACCGCCCAATACGGCGATCTGGCCTTCTACCAGTCGACAGCCTCGGTGCTCAGCATGCTCCTCTCGGTGGGGCTCACCGCTGCCGTTTCGCGATTCTACTTCGAAGGAGAGAGCCGTGAGGCAGCCCTCCGAACCTCGGGCTCAATCGCGCGTGGCATGCTCATGCTCGTGGTTGGCGGCGCCACGGTCTTCGCGGCGGTTATCGCAATCGCGCCCCTCTCGCCCGACACGAGACATCACCTCGCCACGACGCTCCTCGCGGCAGCTGGCTCGGCGCTCGTATCGATTCCTGTGAGCCTCACTCGGGCTCGCCAGCTCCCGCTGCAGGTCGCCGCCTTCGCCTCAATCGAGTTCGGCGGGCTCGTCCTCTCGACGCTCGCACTGGTCGGTGCTGCGCAGCGGGGACTCGACGGTGCGCTGGAGGCGCTCGCGCTAAGCGGGCTTCTGTCGGGAATTGCAGCGACCGCCTACGTCTTGTTGCTGCCCGGAGCGCTGCACCGCGAGACCTTGGTTCGTGGTCTCCGATTCTCGGCGCCTTTTGTTCCGCACTTCATTGCAAATCAACTCCTCACGCTGGGCGATCGGTGGTTCTTGAAGGCGAATGGTCTCGAGAACGAACTCGGTCCCTACGCACTCGCATCTCAGCTCGCAGCCCCCATCGGGCTGGTCGTTGGCGCACACAATGACACTGCGAGCGCGAGACTGGGCGAGACGGTTCGAACTGGAGGCGCGGCTCAACTCAGACTCAGCTTTCCGTCGCTGATTCGGAGCTATCTGCGTCTCACGGCCCCGCTGTGCGGAATGCTCCTCATCGCCAGCCCGCTTGTCCCCTGGGTATTCTCAAGTCGATTCGAGACCGCCGTGGAGTTTCTCCCTCTACTGCTGCTCAGCATTCTGATTGAAGCGGCCTATTTCCCTGCGACCAACGTTCTCTTTTTCGCAAATGCCACGTCACGAATACCAATTCTCACGGGCATTTCCGGGGTTGCTTCAATCGCGCTGAACGTCTTGCTGATTCCCCGATATGGAGCGTGGGGCGCGCTCGCGGCGCGCGCGGTCGCGATGACACTCCGTACCGCGCTTGCGCTGATGTTCGCGAGGGCGGCGCTACGCGTCACGGTACAGCATTGAGATCGATTGGAGCAGGCCTTCGACGAGGGCCAAAAAGCTGCGTAAGCATGTAGTCCTCCGGACCGTCGTCCAAGGCTCCCGCCTTGCATTGCTCAAGATAACGTTCGACCAGGCGATGACCGTCGGATGCATGGAAGAAGCGACGTGATTCATGAACGAAGTCGGACGCTGGGGCTGCCCAGTGAAGCGGCATGAGATGCACGAATACTGGCAAGCCGGTCAGCACTGACTCGGCGATGACTGTCGACATGTTGGAGACAACCAGGTCGGCCTCTCCGACGTCCTGCTCCAGCGAGCGCCCGCGCAAGTGCTCAACGCCCAGGGCGGTCAGACGCTGGACATAAGGGGCAAGCCTCGCATCCAGCGAGCCCGGGTGTGGCCGCCATCGCACCTGAAGATGCCTGGTGGTGGGGTTCGACCGCAGCTGAGCCATGAGTTCGACCAACTCGCGCTCGAACAGCTCAAGGTCACGAACACCCGAGTAGTCACGGTGAAGGTACGACGACATGACCAGCACGTGTTGCGGCCGACTGGTGCGCTGCTTGACCCTTAACCGTACAGGCATGCCACCAACCATGATGTTGCCGCGAATCGAGGCGAGACACCGTCGATCGTTCTCTGTCCAGGCGCCATGAATGACGGAGCAATGCTCGGATGCTCCGACCCAGTCGTCTCCGAGACCTCCGTGAAAGAGGTGTATCGTGCGCGCGCCGTTCCGTTGAAGTTCGAGATCGACCGCAGAGAGAGGCGGTGAACTGCTCGCGGCGAAAACGAATCTTGATTTCGAGACATCCGTGGCTTCAGTGAACTCTCGTGCGGCCGCCTGGGCGAGTTCGAATCGAAGCAGGTCGACACCAAGGAGTCGACCGGCCTCGACCGGTGTAGGGAGCGCCTCGGTCAGGTTCATCAACTCGCGGCTTCGTTGGCCGAGGCGTTGCGCCGCACGCGCTCCGCGCCGCAGGGCCCGTGCAACCGCTCCTGCGAATCTCCCAGCATTCGCGGGCATGACGGCCTGACGAATCGGAGCCACCCCTGGTCGAGCCTCAAAATGCCGAAGTCCGCTCAGCACAGAACGGCCACGACTTCGCATGTCTTGCTCGGAACGAATGCCCGAGTTCAGCGTCCCGACGAGAAGAACGCCGACGCCCCCCCCAATCAGGCCGTCCGAACCGTACAGGTCAAGAACATGCTGATTGATTCGGGCCCAGTCAGAAATCATTGCAAACCAGACCGAGGGAGATGCCATCGACCGCCTTGACTCGATGGCCTCGAGCGTCCGTCTGCGCTTCGAAGTATCTCGCGCGAGGTGCGCCAGTTCGGCAACGGCGAACGCCTCAGCCGCCGCCATGAACGAGAGCGCGGACGGTACGACGGCAGAGGGGAAACCAACCTCCTCGATTCGGGCCTGTGCGAATAGCGCTCGAGCACGCTGGCGCACTGGGGTGGCGTAGAGCAGTCGCTGCGCAAAGCGCTGACAGAACGCGGCATAGAAGGCTCGTGTGAACGGACCATCAGGGTCCTCATCGAACAGGCCCCCGATGAACACCCGCAGAGCGTGGCGCAGGGCGGCCGTTTCCTCTCCGAGCGCACGAACCTGGAGTGCGCCGACCTCGGTGGCAGACACACCTGGGATCGGGTGGTCACGAAGCCACAGCGTCGCGCCCTGCCCTACGAGCCGAACAGGGCCGCGAGTCAGTGAGGTTCGAAGCCGCGTGTGAAGCGACACCAGGGAAGTTGCCTCAGATGCGAGGATGACCCCACTTGGCTCGGGCGCGTCTGGCGGCCACGTGAATCGCCGCACCTTCTCGAGCACTTTCTGTAACTCATCTGCTCCGACTTGCTCGCGCTGCACGAGGCGTTTACCGGCTACCGGCGTGAGCTCGGAGTCTCTTCATGTGCGGCATCAGCGGCATCAGCGGCATCAGCGGCCTCAGGTCCCCACCCCACCGACCGCATTCAACCGACCTCGCCGAGCGGCTCACCGCCGGGCTCGCCCGCCATGGCCCTGACGCCGCTGGCAACTTCGCCCCGTCCCCCACCCTCACGTTCAGCCACCGACGCCTCTCCATCATCGACCTCTCTCCCGCAGGGGCCCAGCCAAGGTCACGGCCACGAGCCACTTCGCCTTCGTCGTCAACGGAGAGGTCTACAACTCCGCGGCCCTGCGTGACCAGCTTCAACGCGAGAGCCGCTCCCCGCCTGGCGGGGGAGGCTCCGACACCGAAGTCATGCTCGCGGCCATCGAAAGGTGGGCCCACGTCGCATGTGGGCGGTCGAGATCTCCAAAGAACTGTTCGAGGTCGCATGGCCAAGGCTCCAGGGAAGCGCCCACCGAGAAGGCCGGCAACGAGACGACGAGCCCGTGCGAAGGCAACCAGCTCCCGAGAGTGCCCGACCTTCTCATCGACAGGCTGGTCGCTGGCCGGCCGATGGATCATCAAGACGCGAAGGCACTCCTTGCGCTGCGCCACGAGGTCGACTCCCCGCGTGAAGGCGACGCTCGAGGCCTTCAGCGAGCTGCTGAAACCCGACCGGTTGGGTGACTGGCTTCGCCACAAGGGGCCCACGCGCTGACCGCGCTGGACGTCATGGTTGCGCTCGCGTAGGCCCGATCGCCATGTGCGGCATCACCGGCCTGTGGTCGCCCACCGAGCGCCCGCCTTCACCCGACCTCGCCGAGCGGCTCACCACCTCGCTCGCCCACCGCGGCCCTGACGCCTCGGGCCACCTCTCGCCCACGCCCACCCTCACCTTCGGCCACCGGCGCCTCTCCATCATCGACCTCTCTCCCGCTGGGGCCCAACCGATGGGCTCTGCCTCGGGCCGCTTCACCATCGTCTTCAACGGCGAGGTCTACAACTTCGCCGTCCTGCGTGACCAGCTTCAACGCGAGGGCAAAGCCCCGGCCTGGCGTGGCGGCTCCGACACCGAGGTCATGCTCGCGGCCATCGAAGCGTGGGGCCTCGACCTGGCCCTCTCCCGCTTCATAGGCATGTTCGCCTTCGCCCTCTGGGACGCCTCGGAGCGCCGGCTCCACCTCGTCCGCGACCGCCTCGGCGTCAAACCCCTCTACTGGACCCGCACGCCCACCGCGCTGGCCTTCGCCTCCGAGCTGAAGGCCCTGCGCGTGCTGCCGGACTTCGACACCACCCTCGACCGCACCGCCCTCGCCGGCTTCCTCGCCGCCAACTGCGTGCCCGGCACCCGCTCCATCTACCGTGGCACGCACAAGGTGCCGCCGGGCACGGTGCTCACCTTCTCGGACTGGAGCGCCGAGCCCCGCCTTACGCGCTACTGGGACCCGGCCGCCGTCGCGCGCGCGGGCCAGGCCACCCGCTTCGCCGGCTCCGACGCCCAGGCCATCGAGGCCCTCGACGCGCTCTTACGCGACGCGGTGAAGCTCCGCATGGTGGCCGACGTGCCCCTGGGCGCCTTCCTCTCGGGCGGCGTCGATTCGTCCACCGTCGTCGCCCTCATGCAGGCCCAGAGTTCGCGCCCGGTGCACACGTTCTCCATCGAGAACGAGACCGCCGCCTATGACGAGGGCGCCGCCGCCCGCGCCGTCGCCCGCCACCTCAACACCCACCACACCGCCTTCACCGTCACCGCGAACGACGCGCTCGACGTCATCCCCAGGCTGCCGCGCATGTTCGACGAGCCCTTCTCGGACTCGTCCCAGATCCCCACCTACCTCGTCTCGAAGCTCGCCCGCCGCGACGTCACCGTCGCGCTCTCGGGCGACGGCGGAGACGAGCTCTTCGGCGGCTACACGCGCCACCTCTACGCCCCGCGCCTGGGGGCGGCCTCGCGGCTGCTGCCGGCGACGCTTCGCCACCGCCTCGCCAACGCCATCACCAGCCTCTCGCCCGACGCCTGGGACACCTTCTTCCAGTACGGCAAGCCGCTGCTCCCGCCGCTGCGCATCGCCGGCCTCCGCATGCACAAGCTCGGCGCGGCGCTGGCCGCCGACGGCGCCGACCAGGTCTACGAGGTGCTCGCGTCTCACTGGACGAAGGCCGACGGCCTGCTCGCCCCCGACACCGTGTGGCCCGCGCCCCCGCCCCGCACCTTCACCGGTGAGGGCACCGACGACCTCGCGCATGAGATGATGCTGCGCGACCTCACCGGCTACCTGCCCGACGACATCCTCACCAAGGTCGACCGCGCCTCGATGGCCGTCAGCCTCGAGGCCCGCGAGCCGCTGCTCGACCACCGACTCGTCGAGTTCGCGTGGACCCTGCCGCTGTCGATGCGGGTGCGCGGCACGACGGGTAAGTGGATTCTGCGCGAGGTGCTCGCCCGCTACGTGCCGCGCGACGTCATCTCGGGCCCGAAGATGGGCTTCGGCGTTCCCCTCGGTGACTGGCTCCGCGGCCCGCTCCGCGACTGGGCCGCGTCGCTCCTGCGCCCGGCAGCGCTCGCCGAGGTCGGCCTCGACCCGGGCGTCATCGCCGCGCGGTGGAGCGAGCACCTGAACGGGCACCGGCCCTGGGAGCACCACCTGTGGGACGTGCTCATGCTGCAGGCGTGGCGAGCGGCGGGGTGAGGCACTACCATTGAGGCAGTCTTCGCCGTGGAGTCTTCGGGGTCTTGCGAGTTCTCTACTTCACCGACGGACCGTTGAGCCCGGGCAGCCGGTTCCGGTGCCTGCAGTTCTTTCCGTGGCTCGAGCGGCGCGGCATCTCGTGCGAGGTCGAGTTCGCGTACGACGAGCGGTACAACGACGTTCACGACAAGCCCTGGGCGCCCCTCTACAAAGCGACCGGGCGCCTCTCACGGGCGGGCCGGCTCGTCTTCGAGCGGGGCCACGACCTGCTGGTGCTGCACAAGACGACGCTGGCGGTGAGCGGGCTGCCGGAGCTGCTGGGAGGCCTTCGCGCGACACCGGTCGTCTTCGACTTCGACGACGCCATCTACCTGGGCGCCGACGGGGCCCCGTCAGCGGCCCGGGCGCGCACCTTCCGCCAGGCGGTGGACTCGGCGAACCACGTCATCGCGGGGAACGAGCACCTGGCGCAGATGACGCGCGCGCCATGGAAGACGACGGTCGTTCCGACGGTGGTCGACACGACGACGTACGTGCCGAGCCCGGTGACGCGGAGCGCGGGCGACCTCGTCATCGGGTGGATGGGGACGGCCTCGAACTTCGCCTACCTGCGCGAGGTGATGCCGGCGGTGCTGCGGGCGCTCGAGCACCTGCCCCGGGCGCGGCTGCGCGTCGTCTCGAACGGCGTGCTGCCGGAGTACGCCGCGCACCCGCTCGTCGAGCAGTGGCGCTGGAGCGCGGAGCGCGAGCTGATGGCGCTGCAGAGCTTCGACGTGGGGCTCATGCCGCTGCCAGACACCGAGCAGACGCGGGGCAAGTGCGGCTTCAAGATGCTCCAGTACATGGCGTGCGGGGTGCCCGTGGTGGCATCGGCGGTGGGGGCGAACCCGGGGCTCTTCGCGGGCTCGGGAGCGGGCCTGCTGGTGCCGGCCGGTGGCGACTGGACGGCGGCGGTGCTCGAGCTGGCGCGACGGTCGCCCGACGAGCGGCAGGCGCTGGGCGCCGCGGGGCGCATGCACGTCGACGCGCACTTCAGCGTCGCCTCGGTGGTCGAGCGTTACGCCGGTCTCTTCGAGCGCGTCATGGGCGCCCAGGCGCGGCTGCGCTCGAAGGCCGGGTAGGCCGTCACTTCGCCTTGCCGGTGAGGCGGTAGGTGAATCGGCCGAAGAGCTCTCGCAGGGCCTGGGCCGAGTCGCCGAAATAGCCCGCCCTCGGGAGCCAATGCCCATCGGCCTCGGGGGCCCGCATGCGGAAGTCGACCGGAAGCACGGACGGCTCGAGGCCCACCGCGCGGAAGCAGCCCTGGGCGCGGGGCATGTGGAAGGCGCTCGTCACCACGAGCACCGACGAGAAGCCTCGCGCGGTGACGAGGGCTTTGGACTTCTCGGCGTTCTCGACGGTGTTGCGGGCCTCGGGCTCGACGAGAATGCGCTCCCTCTCGATGCCCCAGGCCTCGAGCTGGCGGGCAAGGTAACCGGCCTCGGTTGGCAGGCCCTCGCGCAGCTGGCCGCCCGAGACGATGACGTGCCGGGCCTTGCCAGTGCGCAAGAGGTCGAAGGTGACGGTGAGGCGCTCGACGTTGTCGCCCCAGGACACCGTGTCGGGCGTGGCGCCGAAGGCCGCGACGGTGCCGCCGAGGAGAATGACGACGTCGTAGGTGACGTCCGGGCGCATGGTGGAGACCACGTCGGCCTCGAGCGCGTGCCACAGGCGGTTCGAAACGGCCGGGAGACTCAGGACCAGGAACGGCACGAGCCCTATTCCAGCGAGCACAGCGCCGAGGCGCTTCCATCCACGACGAAGCGACAGGCCCCCGAGCGCGCCGGGGAGCGCGACCCACCACCACGGGTCGAGCAGGACATCGAGGGTCTTCGACAAGACGAAGAACACGCCCGACTACCCGTTCTTCTCTCCGTAGCCGTAATAGCGGTACGCGTAGCCGTAGTAGTAGTCGCCGTACCGCGAGCGCTCGAGGTTCACGTCGTTGAGCACCGCGCCCAGAATCGGCGCCTTGACGTCGTTCAGCGCCCGGACCGTGCGCTTGGCCACGTCACGGTGCGTGACGCCGGCCTTCAGCACCATCACCACGCCTGCGACCTGGGTTGCAAGCACCACGGCGTCGGCCACTGCGCCCACCGGCGGGCTGTCGAGCAACACGCGGTCGAACTTGCCGTCGAGCGTCTCGAGCAGCTCGCCGAACGCCTTCGTGTGCAACAGCTCCGCCGGGTTCGGTGGCACCGGCCCACACGGCAGCAGGTAGACCCCCGGCACCTCCGTCGTCTTGATCGCGTCCTCGAGCTTGCCCTCGCCCACCACCAACGACGACACCCCCACGTCGTTCGGCACCCCGAACGCCTTGTGCAACCGCGGACGCCGCATGTCCGTGTCCACGATGAGCACCTTCTGCCCACTCTGTGCCATCGCGATCGCCAGGTTGATCGCCGTCGTCGACTTGCCCTCTTGCGGCCCACTCGACGTCACCAACATGCGCCGCAACGGCTTGTCCGGTGACATGAACAGCAGGTTCGTGCGCACCGCGCGCGTGCACTCGGCGATCATCGACTTCGGCTCGCGGTGAATGTGCAGGTCCTTCGTCTGCCCGTCGACCGCCCCCACCGGAATCGTCGGGACGAACCCCAGGAACGTCAGCCCGAGGCGCTCCTCGATCTCAGCCTGCGTCGTCACCGACGAATCCAGGAACTCGAGCAACAGCGCCAGCCCCAGCCCCGCGATGAGCCCCGCCACCACGCCCAGGAGAATCGACTGCGGCACGTTCGGCCGAATCGGCGCCATCTGCGGCCGCGCCGCGTCCAGCACCCGCACGTTCGACGTCCGCAAGAGCCCCGACAGCTCGATGTCCTTCAGCCGCTTGAACACCGAGTCGTACTGCCGCTTCGCGCTGTCCGACTCCTGCTTCAGCCGGTCGAGCTCGAGCTTCTTCTTCTCGACCTCGAACGCCTCGACCTTCGCCTCGTTGAAGAGCGCCTGCAGGTTCCGCTCCTTCTCCACCGCCTCCCGCAGCTCCGCCTCCGTGCCCATCACCAGGTTCGACAGCTCCCGCTGAAAGTCTTTCTCCACCAGCACCAGCTTGTCCCGGCACTCCATCAGCTTCGGGTGCTGCTCGAGGTAGCGCGACTGCAGCTCGGTGCACTCCGTGCGCAACGTCAGCATGCGGTCTTTCAGCTTCTGCAGCGTCAGGTTCTCACGCGCCGCCGGTAACGCCTCGGCCCACATCGAGTCCTCGTGGCCCTTCTGCTGCTGCACGTTCCGAATCGCCGCCACCCGAGCCTTGTAGCCGGCGATCTTCAGCTGCACGTCCGTCAACGCCTGGCTCGTGGCCGTCAGCCGCGCCGACACCATGTTCGCCCGGTCGTCGATCGACGTGCTCAACATGTCGGACTGCTTGCGGAACGCGTAGAGCGCCAGCTCGCTCGCCCGCGCCGACTCCGATAGCGAGTCCCGCCGCTCGTCGAGCCACTTCGAGGCGTTCTCCGTCACCTTCAGCTTCTGCGAGAGCGCCTCGTCGATGTACGCCTGCGCCACCTCGTTCGCGAGCAGCGCCGCCCGCGTGGGGTCGCTGTCTTCGATCTTGATGAACGTGACGCGCGAGTCCTTCAGCGACTCGACCTTCACCTTCCCCTGCACCCGCGCCACCGCGTCGACCCCCTTCATCACCTCGCCACGCTGCGCCTCGGGCACCTTCGTCAGCCCCAGGAACTCCGCGTCGGTGTTCAGCCCTAGCTTCTCCACCACCCGCTGCGACACCGCCCGGCTCGTGATGATCTTCGACTGCGTCTCGATGTACTCCTTGTTCGCCCAGTAGGCCGACGTCGAGTCGTTGTTCACGTCCTGAATCTGGTTGTCCAGGAACCGCGGCTCCTTCGAGTCGATGATGAGCGATATCTGCGCCGCGTACACCTTCGGCTGGCTCCGCGCCCACAGCGTCGTCGCCCCCACCACCACCGCGAATACCAGCAGGATCAACCACTTCCGCTTCAGCAGGACCCGCAGGTAATACCGGAGGTCGATGGACCCCGTGCCACTCACCTCGCTCGGGGCCTGTGCGGACACGACGATGTCAGTACCACCGGGACGGGGGACGGTTCAATGCGCGGGGCGCTGAGTGCGCGCAGGTTCCCCACGCCCCCCGTCACTCCCCCTGCGTCGCCACCGCCGCCTCGAGCCGCGCCACCCAGGCATCCTGCGCCTTCGCCCCTTGCGGCGTGTCCAGCAGCCGCCCGCGCCGCACCTCGTCCAGCGCCGAGTGCAGGCTGCCCATGCGCTCGTAGACCTGCGCCAACCGGTACTTGAGGTCCGCCCGCGTCGGCTCGATGCGCGACGCCGACTGCAGGGCCTCGAGCGCCCGCGGCCACCGCTCCTCCTGCTCCCACAGCTCAGCCTCGCGCTGGAACAGCTGCGCGCGCCCCTGCGGCCCCGACACGAAGGGCCGCGTCCGCTCCAACACGGCCCGCGCCTCGGCCGGCCGCCGCTGCTGCGACAACACCCCTGCGAGGGACATCGCAAGCCCTACGTCCGCCGGCGCGCGCTTCGACAGCCCCTCGAGCAACGCCGCCGCCTCCTCGAGCCGCCCCACCTGCGCCAACAGCCGCGCCTCGACGGCCACCACCGCCCGCCCCCCCCGCACCCCGGCCGGCAACGCCTGAAGCCGCTCCAGCGCCTCGCGCGGCCGCTGCTCCGCCTCGGCCTGCTGCACGGCCAGGGTCAGCGCCTCGACCCGCACCGCCTCCGACGGAGGCAACGCCTGCACCGCCTCGAGCAGAGCCCCCGCCTCGGCCCGCCGCCCCAACGCCTGGTACCGCTGCCACTGCCGCTCGAGCAGCCCCGCCTCGTCGACGAGCAGCCGCTCGTACTGCCCCAGCTTCGCCGCCAGCAGCAGCCCCTCGTCGAAGCTCGTCGAGTCCCCCAGCCGCCACGCCACCTTGAACTCGAGCAAGGCCTGCGTCGGCTGCCCGAGCCGCAACAACGCCCGGCCCGCCGCCACGTGCGCCCGCGGGTCGCCCGGCCGCAGGTAGAGCAGCCGGTTCACCCACGCCAACGACTGCCGCGCGCTCCCCTCGACGCTGAGCTGGTTCGCCACCGCCGAGTACAACACCCAGTCCGCGGGGTGCCGGTCGATGCCCGCCAGCGCCGCCGCGCGCACCTCGGCCGACGGCGCTCCCGCCTCGACCAGCCCCACAACCCTCGCCTCCGCAGCCGCGTGCGTCGGCAACCCCCGCACCACCCCCCACAGCCCCAGCAGCACCACCGCGCTCCCGCCAACCAGCCCGCTCCGACGCACCGAGCGCTTCGCCAGCCCTTCGGCGTCGCCCGTCGCCCCCACCACCCCCAGCACCACCACCACCGCCACCGGCAGCGCGTTCAGCTCGAGCGCGAAGTCGAAGACGTCGTGCAGGCCCGCCCCCAGCACGGCGAGGAGCAACACCGGCTCGAGCACCCGCCCCCGCGCCTGCCGTCCCAGGTGCACCGCGACGGCCGCCGCCGACGCGAAGAGCACCAGCGCGAGCGGAACGCCCAGCTCCGAGAGCCACTGCAGCGCCAGGTTCTCGGGGTGCGTGAAGGTGACGTCGAGCTGCGTCGTCTGGAAGCGCGTGAAGCCCAGCTCGAATGCCCCCAGCCCCATGCCCGCCCGCCAGAACGCCAGCGCGCCCTCCCACAGCATCGGCCACAGCTCGAGCTTCGTCTTCGCCAGCTTGTCCACCGACGAGACGGTCGAGAGCCGCTCGAGGAGCTGCTCCGACGCCAGCGAGAGCGCGAACAATGCCGTTCCGCCGATGACGAGCCACGGGAGCACCGCCCGCACGCCGCCCTGCCGCCGCGCGAGCTGCAGCGCCCCCACCAGCGCCCACGTGACGACGAAGGTGGCGATGCCGCCGCGCGAGAACGTGAGGAAGACGCCGGTGCCGCAGAGGAGCGCCGCCGCGTACAGCCCCACCGCCGCCTCTTTGTCGCGCGAGTCGAGCGCGAGCCCCAACGCCACCGTGCCGCTGAAGGCGAGGTAGCCGGCCAGATGGTTCGTGTTCCCGAAGAACGAGAGGAGCGGCACGCCCGCGTAGAACCGCACGGCTCCGAACAACGCCTCGGCGCCGGCGACGAGGTGCGCGAAGCCCACCACCGCCACCAGCCCCCCCGTGAGGGCCACGGTGAGGCACAGCCGGAAGCGCGCGCCCCGCAGCCGGCCGAGCTGCAGCGCCACGAAGGCCAGGGCCAGCAGCGCCGACAGCCGCGAGAGCGCCCGCCACGTCGACGGCGCGTCCACCGTCAGGGGCCGCCAGCCCTCGAGGCCCAGCGGCACCAGCGCGAAGTCACGCAGCTCCGCGTTCACCGGCGAGAGGAGCGCCAACAGGCCCGGCGGCAGCGGCACCAGCGACAGCGCGGCGACCAGCACCAGCCCCAACAGCACCGCGAGCAGCGGGTGCGCCCCCGCCCGGCGACGATGCCGCCACGCCCCGATGAGCCAGGTGATGAGCGCCGTCGACGCCAGCGCCCAGAGGAGCACGGCCGTCCACGGCGGCGAGCCGCCGAGCGCCAGCGGCAGCGACACGACGGTCCCCGCGACCGCCGCTTCGGCTGCGTACCACCAGCGCGTGGAGTCCTGCGAAGGCATCAGGCGGGGGCGAAGGTGCGACGAGCGTAGCGCTTCACGCCGTCGATGACGTGGCTGGCGCCGCGCCGCGGGGAGTCCACCAGCCACAGGCGCGCCACGAAGCTGCCCAGCCGGTGGCTCGACCACGACGCCGACTCGAGCGCGGCCGGCGTGAAGAGCCGCGCGTCGAGGGCGCCGCGCAGGCGCCTGCCGGGGAAGGCGCGCCACGCCGCCTCGGGCACCGGCACGTCGAGCAGCCGCTCGAGCAGCCGCAGCGTCACCGTGACGGCCTGCGTGAAGCCGGCGTCGGCGGCCCGCGCAGCCATCGCCGGCCAGTCGAGCGCGGGGTGCA
>JADCJJ010000411.1 GCA_020247085.1 Myxococcaceae bacterium
CACCGGCCCGCCTGCGTCCACCGGCCCGCCTGCGTCCACCGGCCCGCCTGCGTCCACCGGCCCGCCTGCGTCAGGGACGACGCACATCCCAGCATTGCAGACGCCACCGTCTCCGCAGGGCCCGACGCGGAATACGAACTCGCAGCCCACCGTCGCCGCACACGTCCCCGACGGCTGCTGGCACTCCGTCGGAGGAACCGCCATCGAACAGTCGATGGACCTCCCCGAGCAGGTGCCGGCAGCGCCGCACGCATCGTCGCGGGTGCACAGGTTCGAGTCATCGCACGCCAGCCCGGGCGTGACCGCGTAGACGCACCCTCCATCGAGCGCCTCGTCGCAGCGGCCCGTCGGCGAGTAGCAGGGGCCTGGGGGTGGCGTGTCGCAGAGCCTGACAGACCCGCCCTGACACCCGCCGTCGCCGTCGCACGTGTCGTCGATGGTGCAGGCCAACCCGTCGTCACACCCCGCGTCACCCGGGAGGGGCGCGTCGAGGCAGCGCCCATCGGGCTCCTGACACAGCCCCATCGGGGCCACGCACACGTTCGCTCCGCCCGTGCACGTCACCGTGACGCCCCCGGCGCAGCGCAGGTTCGAGCAGCGCTCCCCGCTGGTGCACCCGAGCCCGTCGGAGCACGCGTCGTCGGCACAGTCGTCGTCGAGGCAGTCCTCCTTCCCATCGCCGTCGTTGTCCCGCCCGTCGGCGCACAGGCCCTGCTCGCTACGCGCCCCCAGGCAGACGCCGTCCGTGCACGAGCCACCGCTCCGACAGAGCCGGGCGGCGCAGTCGGCGTCGGCGCAATCGACCTGGCCGTCGCCATCGTCATCGGCGCCGTTTCCACAGTCCGCCTCGGCGCAGCGCCAACTGACGCAGCGCGAGCCTTCACCGCGGCACCGCTGGCCATCGCAGATGGCGTCGGCGCAGTCGATGGACCCGTTGCAGTCCTCATCCTTACCGCCGGCGCAGCGCTCGGCCCTCCCCGGCGCGACCTCGCGGTCTCCATCGTCACAGTCCAGCGGCGGGGGCACGCCATCTCCGTCGACGTCAACGGACGCCGCGGGCGGCAGCAGCACCAGGCGATCGTCCCGTACCCCTGACGCCGGGAACGTCAGCACCCGGAGCACGGATACCTCTTCGGGCGACGTGGGCTGCGCGCACCCCGGCCCCGAGAGGCCGACGGCCTTCACGGCGATGGCCTCGGGCAGCTCCGCCCTCGGGACGCCCGCGAGGACGACGCGGCGACCGGCCAGGGCGAAGGCCTCGGACGAGCGGAGCAACCCGGCGCCGTCTTGCCCGCGCACCTCGAGCTTCACGCACGTCGAGCGCAGCGCCGGCGCGGACACGTCGATGCTCAGGCGCAGCGCCCCCTCGTTCACCGGCTGCGCGCACGCCCCCGCCACCGCGGAGAGGACCACCACTGACAGCCGGACCTGGCGCGTCATGCGGGACACGTTTCCACCGGGGACGTCCAGACGCCAGCCAGCCCGTCGGTCATCGACCATGCGCCCTCCCCTTCACGTGGACTTCCCACGCAGCACGCGGTGCTCCCCGACCCGGAGCGTCACCTTGCGCGCGTCGAAGAGCTCGGCGAGGGGAATGAGGAACTTCCTCGACAGCCCGGCGAGGTCCTTGAACTGCTGGGTGGTGATGCGCCCCTGCGCCGACAAGAACGCCACCAGCTTCTCCTCGAGCCCGGCGATGGCAGCGGCCGAGAAGAAGAGCTCTCCCGCACGCACCACCCGGCCCTCGGCGGCCAGCGACGAGAGCAGCTCGAGCACCCGCGGCGGCGGCGCCCTCACCTTCGCCGCGAGGTCGGCCACGAGCGGCGGCTGGAGCGCGGCCTCTTCGAGCAGGCGCACGACGTCGGCGCGCAGGGCGGCCGTCGCCTCGGTGAAGCGGCGCCCCCGGCCGGGGAGCCGCACCAGCTCCTTGTCCACCTCGACGGCCTTCGTCTCGACGAGCGGCGCAAGCACCCGCGCGAAGGTGCGCTCGTCGGGCACCCCCAGGCCCTGGCGCAGGGCCTCGCGCGAGAGCCCGTCGGCCTCGGGGTGCGCCCCGTGGAACCGGTCGAGCGCCGCGCGCGCCCGCTGCTGCAGCGCCGCCAGGACCGGGCCGGCCACGAAGCGCCGAGCGTCCTTGTCGACGAGCACCACCTGTCCGCGGGCCGCGCTCGCCTCGAGCGCCCGCGCCAGCTCCTTGCGTGACGCCGACGCCCGCGCGAACAGCTCGGCCTCGGTGAGGCCACGGTAGCCCGCCTGCGTGGTGAGCCAGACGAGGCGCTGCGGCAGCTCGGCCGACGCGAGCTCGGCCAACACCGCCGCGGACCCCACCCGCCGCCGCGGGGCGTCCAGCGCCAGCACCCGGCCTCCGCCCAGCGTCATGCCGCGGCCGGGGACGGTGCGCGTGCCCCGCATGATGAAGCGGAGCTGCGGCATCGCCGCCGTGGGCTGCGACAGCCGCAGCTGCGCGAAGCACGTCTCACCCGGCCGCAGCGCCTCGACGTCGAGCAGGCGCACCACCGCGTCGACCTGGGCGGTGCCGAGGGTGAGGCGCTGCCGGCTCCGGCGCGGCAGCGGCGCCTCGACCGACGACAGGAGCGTCAGCTCGACGTCGAGCACCCGCGCCGCCGACAGCTCGCCCGCCCGCACCAGCGCCATGCCCCGGGCCACGTCCTGCGTCTCGACGCCGGCGAGGTTGACCGCCACCCGCTCACCGGCCTGCGCCCGCCCCACCGCACGGCCGTGCTGCTGCAGCCCGCGCAGGCGGAGCGGCGCGGCGCGCCCGGGCACCAGCGCCACCTCGTCGTCGAGAAAGAGCCGGCCAGACCAGAGCGTGCCGGTGACGACGCACCCGAAGCCCTTCACGGTGAAGGCCCGGTCGACCGGCAGGAAGAGCGGCCCCTCGGGCGAGCGCGGCCCGCCCTCGCGCTCCAGCGCCGCCGACAGCCGCGAGAGCTCGGCCTTGAGCGCGTCGAGGCCCTCGCCCGTCTTCGCGCTCACCGGCACCAGCGGCGCCCCCTCGAGGAACGTGCCGGCGACCAGGCTCCGCACCTCGGCCTCGAGCAACTCGAGCCACCCGGCCCCCAGGCCCGGCAGCAGGTCGGCCTTCGTCACCACCAGGACGCCGCGGCGCACCCCCAGCAGCCCGCAGATGTCGACGTGCTCGCGCGTCTGCGGCATCACCCCCTCGTCCGCCGCCACCACCAGCAGGCCCAGGTCGATGCCGCCCGCGCCGGCCGCCATCGCCTTGACGAAGCGCTCGTGCCCCGGCACGTCGACGACGCCCAGGCGGCGCCCGCCGGGCAGGTCGAGGTGCGCGAAGCCCAGCTCGAGGGTGATGCCGCGGCGCTTCTCCTCGGGCAGCCGGTCGGTGTCGATGCCCGTCAGCGCCTTCACCAGCGACGTCTTGCCGTGGTCGACGTGCCCGGCGGTTCCGACGATCACCCGTCAGACCCCGAGCACGACGTCGTCGCCGCCCGTGGCGCCCCCGCCCGGCCCCGCCTTCTTTCGGCGCGCGAGGCGGCCCTTGCGCGGCGCCGGCGCGCGCTGGTCGAAGCGCTCGTCCTCGACGACCGACTGGTAGTCCCAGGGGAAGACGAAGAACGTGTCGGTGGTGAGCGCGGCGTAGTCGGGCGCGTCGCCGTGGGGCCGGTTCACCAGCGCCGCCGTCTTCACCTTCGCCGCCCCCGCGGCCTTCGCGAGCCTGGAGGCCAGCTCGAGGCTGTCGCCGGAGCTGCAGATGTCATCGACGACGAGCACCCGCTTGCCGGCGAGCCCAGCGGGCATGTCGTCGGCCATGTCGCCCGGCGTGCGGGTCGTGCGGTCCCGGCTCCTGCGGGTGAGCCGCACCGGGAAGAAGTCGGCCTTGAGCGCGCTCGCCACCGCGCCTCCCACGAAGACGCCCCCGTGGGCGATGCCGACGACGGCCTCGGGCCTGAACGGCACCGCCAGCTTCGCCAGGCGCTGCACCTCGCGGTCGAAGCCGGCCCAGGTGAGCTCCTCCATCTTCTGCTTCACGTTCGAGCGGTCACCCACCACGGCCGGCGTCGCGAAGGGCATGCCCCCGGCCGCGCCGTATTCGTCCCGCTCGCTCGCCGGGCCCCTCGCAGCGCGCCGCCCGCTCGGCCTGCGCGACGTGCCCTTCGGCCGTCGCCCCGTCGCCTTCGCCATCGTCCGCTCCCCTGTCGTCACGGTGCGCAGGAATCGACCTGGACCGGCCCCCGTGAGGTGGAAACCCGCATGCCCGCGACCCGGCACGTGGTGCCCGCGGGGCACGCCGACGTGCCCGTGCAGGCCTCGAAGCACACGCTGCCGGCGCCGACGGACGGCGCCTGGAGCGCCCCGCAGACGCCCGAGGTGCACTCGGCGTCGAAGGAGCACGCCTGCCCGGCCCCCTTCACGCCGGTGGTGCGCGGCAAGCACCTCAGCGTCGTGACGGCGGGGCCCGATGGCTCCACCATCGGCGCGCACACCGTACCGACGCCGCCGTCCTGCGCGCAGTCCGCCGAGGTGACGCAGGCAGGGCCCGCGCAGACGGGCGCCTGGAGCAGCCGGTCGTCGGGCGTATTGGGCTGGCCGTCGAAGCCACGAGAGGCGAGCAACGAGAGGGGCAGGCAGGCGGGCGAGGCGAAGACGCCGCTGGGGCCGGGGCCCGGGCAGGCGCTCCCCTGGGCGCAGGGCTCGACGCAGTACCCCTGCCGGCGCACGCCCCGGGAGTCGTCGACGAGGCACAGGCCCGAGCGGCACTCCACCGCGGCGACGCAGGGCGCTCCGCCGCGCAGCGTGCCCGCCGGCGGTGAGCAGGTGCGGGTGAAGCGCGGCTCGGTCGGGCTCGAGGTGAGCCGGGCGCGGCAGGTGACGCCCGCGTCGTAGGCCGCGCACGAGGCCTCGGACTCGCAGCCGGGCCGGCAGCCCCGGGCCTGCCCCTGCGTGCCGAAGGCCGTCGTCACGGCGAAGTCTTCGTCGCAGACGCCGGTGCGCCCGTCGATGGAGCAGTCGGCGTCGCTCTGGCAGGCCGCGAAGCAGAAGTAGGGCCGCGCGCCGGGGGTCAGCGGGTCCTGCCGGCACGCGCCGGAGCGGCAGGCGAGGTCGGCCGACACCGTCACGCCGGCGTCGGTGGTGCGCGGCGCGCAGGGCGCGAGGCCGGCGGCCGGGCCCACGTTGAACTGGCAGATGGGCGACACGTCGTCGAACGACGAGGGGTCGTCATAGGGCTGGCAGCTGAGGTTGGGCCGGCACTGGCCCTCGCGCGTGCACGGCTGGCCGAAGCCGGTGTCGGGCAGGCACAGACCGTAACGGCGGCCGTTCGAGTCTCCAGGGAACGAGACACACCGCTCCGCCCCCACGCAGCCGCCCGACACGAGCGGGTTGCAGTAGGTGCGGCACAGCGCCGTCGAGGCCGTCTCGGGCACGCACTGCAGGTTGGGCTGGCAGTTGCTGCCGCCGGTGGCCGGGTCGCGCACGCACAACTCCCGCGCGCTCCGCAGGCCCGCCTGCTCACGGAAGCACACGCCCAGCGGCCCGCGGGACTCGAAGATGAGCGAGTTCGAGTTGGCGTAGGTGAGGCGGTAGCAGACCTCGCCCTGGGGACACATGGGCTGGTACAGGCTGCACGTCGGCAGGCACGTCGGGTTGTTGTTGACGTTGACGCACCCCAGGCCCGGAGCGCACGCCGTACCCGGAGGACACGCCTCGCCGCGGCGAACGCCCGCGCACACGTTGCCGGCGCCGCAGGTGAGGCCGTTGGGGCAGTCGGCGTCGACGAGGCAGTGCACGCAGGCGCCCTGAGGCCCGCAGCGCCCCGGGCCCGGCACCGGACACTCGGCGTCGGTGCGGCACGAGGCGCAGGTGTTCCGCGACACGTCGCAGACGGGGCGGTCGGCCGGGCAGTCGGCGCTCGTCGCGCACTCGACGCACGAGTAGGTGTCGCCCAGGCACTTGCCGGTGGGACAGTCGGCGTCCTTCGTGCAGCCGGTGAAGCGGCACTGGCCCCGGCTGCAGCGCTCGCCGAGCGAGCACTCGAAGTCGCTGCCGCAGGGCACGTCGGGGTTGCAGAACCCATCGCGGCACACGGCTGCCAGCCCCACGTCCCGGCACGACTCGGGCTTCGCGCAGGGCACCGGCGCGCCGGCGTCGAAGGCGACGATGACGCCTGCGTCGGGTGTCGGCGCAGGCGCCGGGGGGCACGCCGCCAGGAGGAGCGCCGCCGAAGCGACGAGGGACCGTGTCGACACGATGCGAAACAGCATACTCACAGGGGCCGGCCCGTCAGCCAGCGAAGTGCAGGAAGGCGGCCTCCATCACCTCGGCGCAGCGCAGCAACTCGGCCACCGGCACGTGCTCACCCGTCTGGTGGGCGACGGTGATGTCGCCCGGGCCGAACACCACCGGCACCGCGCCCAGGGCGGCCAGCTGCGGCCCCTCGGTGCCGAAGGCCACCGTGTCGGGCGCCCGGCCCGTCTGACTCGAGATGAACGTCACCAGGTCGGCGTCGGGCGGCGTCGAGAAGCCGCGGTCGAGGCGCAGCGGCGTCACCGTCATCGAGAAGGCCGGGTCGTCGGCGACGCACTCGAGGCGCAGGCGCTCGACGGCGTCGAGCACGACGTTGACGTCCTGCCCGGGGAGCGGCCTCCACTCGAGCGTGAAGCGCACCTGCCCGGGGATGACGTTCTTCGCCTTGCCGCCCGACAGCACGCCCACGTTGAGGGTGGCGAAGGGGGGCTCGAAGGCCGCGAGGGTCTCTTCGCGCAGCGCGGTGCGGCTGTAGCGCTCGAGCTTCGAGAGCAGCCGCGAAGCGCGGAAGACCGCCGAGGCGCCGGTGTCGGGGTAGGCCGAGTGGCCTTCTTTACCGTGCACCTCGACCTCGGCGAGGCAGTAGCCCTTGTTCGCGCGAATGGGCCGCAGCGACGTCGGCTCGCCCACCAGCGCGCGCCGGGCCCGCCCCTTCCCGGCCTCGAGCAGCTTCTTGGCGCCTACGCAGCCGAGCTCCTCGTCGGCGGTGAAGACGAGCATCGCCGGGCGGCTCAGCTTCGCCTTCGCCCGCGCGAGGGCGACGACGGCGCAGGCGATGAAGGCCTTGGTGTCGCAGGCCCCGCGCCCGTACAGCCGGCCGTCGCGCTCGGTGAGGCGCAGCGCCTCGCTCCACGACGCGTCGAAGGGCACGCAGTCGGAGTGCCCCACCAGCGCCAGCTCGGGCAGCCCCTCGCCGGTACACGCCAGCAGGTTCTGCTTCTCGACCCCGGCGCCGTCGACGTAGCGCTGCCGCTCGGTGCGCAGGCCCAGG
>JADCJJ010000412.1 GCA_020247085.1 Myxococcaceae bacterium
CGCCCCCGCAACCCGAGGCTCACCAGGCCGAACAGGGCGCCCTGGAGCGACGAGAGGAACACCACGCCGAAGAGCGGCCGCCAGCCGAGGAAGGCGCCGAGCACCGCCAGCAAGAACTTGTCGCCAGCGCCCAGCGCCTCCTTGCGGAAGAGGAAGAAGCCGAAGAACTCCATCGCCCGGAACCCCACGAACGCCGCCACCGCGCCGAGGGCCGACGCGCCGACGGCGTCGAGCCCCAGCGGCACCGCGAGCGCCACGCCCAGCGCGATGCCCGGCAGCGTCAGCTCGAAGGGCAGAATCCAGTGCTCCGCGTCGATGAAGACGAGCGGCACCACCACCACCACCAGCGCGCAGGCAGACAGCAGCGCCGGGGTCCACCCGAAGCGCACCGAGCAGGCCACGAAGAGCAGCCCGGTGAGCAGCTCCACGAGCGCGTAGCGCGGCGAGATGGGCGCCCGGCAGCCCGAGCAGCGCCCCCGCAGGGCGAGCCACGACAGCACCGGCACGTTCTCGTACCAGGCGATGGCGTGGCCGCATTTCGGGCAGTGGGAGCGCCGCGGGTTGAGCAGGCTGCCGTAGCCGACCCACCAGGTGCTCGTCTCGCTCTCGGCCAGGGGCAGCCGGTGAATGACGACGTTGAGGAAGCTGCCGAACAGCAGCCCCAGCACGAAGAGAAAGCCGACCTGAAGTGAGGCCACGCGGCGTCAGACCCTACGCCGTCCGCGCCCAAAGGCCGACAAAAGGACACGCGCCGGGGCTGGCAGACCGGCTGGTCGCTGCGGCACCAGCTCCGGCCTGCAGCGCATCGAGGCGACCGACCGACGTCCTGGCGCAGGACGAGCTCTGCCACGACGTCGTCGTGCCCTGGCGCGAGCGCCTCGTGCTCGTCTTCGAGACCACCTGACCCGGCGGCGTGAACGGGGTCTCCCCGTGGGGCCGCTCACCAACGGCTGAGCCCCACTCGACGCCCGGCGGCGGCGCGGGTGGGTGCCCACGCCCCGGGCACCGTCGACGGCGACGTCGAGCTCGGGCCTGCCGCGTGACGCGGACTGCCGGGCGACACACCCACCTTCCGCGCCCCCGCCCCGGCGCCTATGAGGAGCCGGTGAGCGCCGTCAGCCCCCCCCGTCCGAATCGTCAGCGCCAGGCCGAATGAACGAGCCCACTGGCAACACCCTGGGCCTCAAGCCCAGCGAGCTGAAGCACCTGCGCAACACCTTCCGACGGCGCGTGGGCGCGCATGACATCGTCAGCCCCGAGCTCGCCCGCCACCTCGTCGAGTTCAGCCACGAGACGAACCGGCAGGTCGGCGTGCTCCTGTCGCGCAAGGGCGAGGTCGAGTTCGTCGTCGTGGGCAACGCGCACAAGCTCGAGCTGCCCGACATCGGCCGCGCGCGCGCCGGGCAGGTCCGCCTGCGCGGCCTGCGGCTGGTGCACACGCACCTCAAGTCCGAGCCGCTCACCCGCGACGACCTCACCGACCTGGCGCTCCTTCGCCTCGACCTCGTCGCCGCCATCGGCGTGAAGGACGACGGGCAGCCCGGGGTGCTGCACTACGCGCACCTGCTGCCCGAGAACCGCGACGGCGCGCTGTGGCGCACCGAGTCGCTGCGGTCGGTCTTCGACGAGCAGCCCGACTTCATCGCCACCGTCGACGCCCTCGAGGACGAGCTCTCGTCGAAGGCCACCGCGCGCAAGGTGGGCGCCCGGGAGCGCGCCGTGCTCGTCGCCGTCTGCCTCGACGGCCGCCGCGCCGACACCGAGGCCTCGCTCACCGAGCTCAAGGAGCTCGCCCGCACCGCCGGCGTCGAGGTGGTGGACGAGCTGCTGCAGGTGCGCCGGCAGGCCGACCCGAAGTACCTCTTCGGCAAGGGCAAGCTCGACGAGCTCAACCTGCGGGCGATGCAGCTCCACGCCGACGTGCTGGTGCTCGACAAGGAGCTCTCGCCCAGCCAGGCCCGCGGCATCAGCGAGGCCACCAGCATGAAGGTGCTCGACCGCACCCAGCTCATCCTCGACATCTTCGCGCAGCGCGCGCAGAGCGCCGAGGGCAAGCTGCAGGTCGAGCTCGCGCAGCTGAAGTACCTGATGCCGCGGCTCGTCGGCGCGAACGAGTCGATGTCGCGCCTGATGGGCGGCGGGGTCGGCGGCCGCGGGCCGGGCGAGACGAAGCTCGAGATCGACCGGCGCCGCGTGCGCGACCGCGTCACCATGCTCGAGCGCAAGCTCGAGGCGCTCTCTGGCGACCGCCGAACCCGCCGCCGGCAGCGCACCCGCCGCGACCTGCCCATCATCTCCATCGTCGGCTACACGAACGCCGGCAAGTCGACGCTGCTGAACGCGCTGACGAAGTCCGACGTGCTGGCCGAGGACAAGCTCTTCGCCACCCTCGACCCGACGAGCCGACGCCTGCGCTTCCCCCGCGAGCACGAGGTCATCATCACCGACACGGTGGGCTTCATCCGCGACCTGCCGAAGGACCTGGTGGCGGCCTTCCGCGCGACGCTCGAGGAGCTCGAGGACGCCTCGCTGCTGCTGCACGTCGTCGACGCCTCGGACCCTGCCCGCGACGCCCAGGTTGAGGCGGTCGAGGCCATCCTCGGCTCCCTCGACCTGCTGGGCCGCCCGCGCCTCATGGTGTGGAACAAGACCGACCGCCTGCCGGAGCCCGAGGTGGAGGCGCTCGTGCGCGCGCAGGGCGGCGTGGCGGTGAGCGCGCTGTCGCGGCGCGGCTTCGACGCGCTGCTCGAGAAGGCCGAGACGACGCTGTTCGCCGAGGGGAACGCCGGGCACGCCGAGGCGCTGCACGAGGCCACCAGCGCGCCCCCGGCTGACGGGTCGAAGGTGGGCTGACGCCGACGCCAGCCGAGGGCCCACGAACCGCCCCGCGCGAGACCCGCGACGGCGTCGGCAGAGTTCCCACGCCCTGGCGGCACCCTGCGCCCGCGCGTCACCCGCGACGGCGTCGGCGGAGCTCCCACGCCCCGGCGTCACCCTGCGCCCGCGCGTCACCCGCGATGGCGTCGGCGGAGCTCCCACGCCCCGGCGTCACCCTGCGCCCACGCTTCACCCGCGACGGCGTCGGCGGAGTTCCCACGCCCCGGTGCCATCATGCGCCCGCGCGTCACCTGCGACGGCGTCGGCACACCTCCCACGCCCCGGCGTCACCCTGCGCCCGCGCGTCACCCGCGACGGCGTCGACCCACCAGCAGCAGCAGGCCGACGAGCGGCCCGAGCGCGCTCGCTTCGCTGCATCCACAGCCTGCGCCCCGCGCGCCGATGCGGCTGGTGTCGGGCGGCGCGTCGCCTCCGCCTGCCGCGCTCCCCGGTCGTCCAGCGCCAGCGCCTCCGGCCACGCCCCCCCCCAGCCCGCCCACGCCTGCGGCGCCACCACCGACGACGGCCGCTCCGCCTCCGGCCCCCGCCGAGCCGCCGGCCTCACCGCCGCCGACGCCCGAGGCGCCTCCACCAGCGCCGCCCACCGGGAGGCAGTACTTGCCCTCGGGCAGGCCGGTGCAGATGGTGCCCGCCGGCGGGCACGTCTCGAACTCGTCGGTGCCGCACGGCTCGAAGCAGTCTCCGGCGATGCACGTCGTCCCGCTCCTGCAGGCCGCTTCGTCGCGCCACACCGTGCAGCCCGAGGGCGCCGGGTCGCAGCGCTGCGGGGCGTTGCCGGTGCACCGCTTCGCCCCCGTCTGGCACTGGTTCATGCACGGCGGAATGCACACGCCCAGCTCGCAGCGCTCGCCGCCGCCGACGTCACACTGGCCCGTCTGCCCAAAGGCCCGGCAGCCATTCGCCGCCAGCTGGCACGTCTCGATGACGCCCGAGGCGCCGCAGCGCTTCGTGCCCTCGACGCAGGTGGTGGCGCAGGCCGCGCAGGTGCCGTTCGCACAGAAGGAGTCGGGCGGGCAGCTCTGCGTCGGGCCCCACGCGGGGCAGTTGTTCGAGTCGATGCCGCACGTCTCGATGCCGTTGCCGTTGCACCGCATCGTGCCGTTCCCGCACGAGGTGCCGCACACCCCGCACGCGCCCCCGGAGCAGAACGTCGCGCAGGCCTCGCTGAAGCTCCAGGCCGTGCACCCGCGCGCGTCGGCGACGCACGTCTCGACGTTGCGCCCGGTGCACCGCCTCGCCCCCGCCGTGCACGCGGTCGCACACGAGGTGCAGGCGCCGTTGGTGCAGACGCTCCCGCTCGGGCAGGCGCGCGACGACCACCGCGTGCAGCCCGACAGCACGTCCCAGTCGCACGTCTCGACGCCGGTGGCGGTGCAGCGGCTCGCGCCCATCGCGCAGGCCGTGCACGAGCCGCAGCTGCCGTTGCTGCACACCTCGCCGTAGCTGCACGTGTCCGTCGTCTGCCACTGCGTGCAGCCACCCGGGCCGGCGACGCACGTGCGCACCGAGGAGCCGCTGCACTGCACTGCGCCCAGCGTGCACTGGTTGGTGCAGGCCTGGCAGCCGCCGCCGGTGCACACGGACATCGGCGGGCAGGTGCTGCCGAACCAGTTGGTGCACATGGTGGCCGGGTCGAGCCGGCACTCCTCCCGGCCACCCGACGAGGTGCAGCGCGCCGCGCCGGCGGCGCACGCGTTCTGGCAGCAGGTCGCCGTCTGCTGCGCAATCTGGTTCAGCGCCCCGGTGAGCGCCGCCCGGTTCGACGCGACGTAGGCCGTGCCCGTGCCGCCCGCCGCCGCGACGGCGTCGAGCACCGCCTTGTTGTTGCCACCGGTGAGCGACTGGTCGAAGCCCACCACGTACACCTTGATGCCCTGCCCGAAGAGCGCCGCCGCCGCCGCCACCGTCGCCTGGTTGTCGAGGCAGTCCTTCGCGCCCAGCCCACAGCACGTCGAGCCCGAGCAGGTGCTGGTGTTCTGGCAGCCCGGCGTCGTCGCGGCGCAGGTCGCCGGGTTCAGCGCGTTGTTGCAGTTGGGCAGGCCGTCAGTGATGAGCAAGACGTGCTTGGGCGCCGTCGTCGAGATGCCCTGCAGCACCGTCCGCGCCTGCTGCAGCGAGGCCGCCGTCGGGGTGCCGCCTCCCGGGCCCACCGCCGCGTAGGCCGAGGCCACCTGCGCCGCCGTCGCGGGCACCGCCTGCACCGTGATGCCCGTCGTGCACGCGAAGTTCGTCGACGCACCGGGGTACATCATCACCCCGTAGCGGAACTGGTTCCCGAACTGCGCCGCCACCTGGGGCACCACCTGCGAGGCGATGGACCACTTCGACGGGTTCGCGGACGTCGCCGCGCCACCCGTCGGCGACGCCGCCATCGAGCCCGACTTGTCCTGCACGATGTAGAGGACCGGCAGGTCGCCGCACGGCTGCGCGGCAGCCGCGGCAGAGACGAGGAGCGAGGCGAACAGGAGACGAAGGAGCATAGGGCGCCAGCCGTTATCGTCCCCGTTCTCGAGGAAGGTGCGCAACCTCTCAATTCGAGAAGGTTCTTCTCGAAACCTGAGAGTCGGCGCGGGCCGTGCGGTATTCAGTCGAGGGTGGTGACGCAGCCCCCCCTCCAGCGCGACCGGCTCGCCCTCGAGCTGACGAACGTGACGCTGTCGGTCCAGCGCGCGCAGAGCGCCGCCGAGGCGCTGCGGGTGGCAGCGGGCGGCCTCGAGGCGCTCGGCTTCGACGTGGCCGTCGTCGAGGCCTCCGAGGAGAGGTTCCGGCTGCGCTACCTGAGCTCGCGGCCAGAGCTGGCCCGCCTCCGCCAGGCGCTCGCGCCGCACCTGACGGGCTTCACGTCGGGGCCCGGCGACGGCCTCGGCACGGTGGCGGCGACCGACCAGGCGCTCTTCCTCGACGCGCTGCCCGAGGCCACCCGCGCGTGGGCGGCCGCCCGTGGCGCTCCGCCGACGCTGCTCGAGGACGCGAGCGCGCACCTGCGCCGCCGGGCCGTGGTGACGTCGCTGACGAGCGGCCGTGAGACCTGGGGCGGCGTCATCGTCATGCACGATGACCTGCAGCCCGACGACCGGCCCCTGCTGAGCCTCTTCTCGCTGCAGGTCGGCAACTGGCTGCGCGTCGTCGAGGGGCTCGAGCGGCTCGACCGGCGCACCGCCGAGCTCGAGCTGGTGCACGCCCTGGCGGTCTCGTCGATTCGCAGCAACGTCGACGCGCTGTGCCGCTCGGCGCTCGAGACGGTGTGCCGCACCTCGGGCTCCGACGCAGGCGCGCTGCACCGCTTCGAGCGGGGCTCCGGCGAGTACGTGCTGGTGGGTGACGCGCTGGGGTACCATGGCGCCCTCGCCGACCAGTACCGACGCTTCATGCTGCCGGCCGACGGCGTTCCGGCGCCGATGGTCAAGCGGGTCGAGGCGCTTGGCCCAAGCGGCGCCGAGCTGGCCCGGGTCGGCTTCCACCACTCGGCGGTGGTGCCGCTGCGGCTCGAGGACGCGAGCGTCGGCCTGCTGAGCCTCTTCCGCCGCGAGGACCGCCCCTTCTCGGACTCGGAGCTGCGCTCGGCGG
Source organism: Myxococcaceae bacterium (assembly GCA_020247085.1). Taxonomy (GTDB): domain Bacteria; phylum Myxococcota; class Myxococcia; order Myxococcales; family Myxococcaceae; genus Xiheimicrobium; species Xiheimicrobium aquaticum. The sequence continues at coordinate 6,466 of JADCJJ010000412.1, forward strand.
AGATTCTCGGCCTGCAGATGGCGTCGCTGCTCGAGCGCCAGCGGCTGTACCTCGAGTCGCAGCGGCTCTACGCCGACCTCAAGGCGAGCTACGACGAGCTCGAGCGCGCGCAGGTCGAGCTGGTACGGCACGAGCGGCTGGCGGCCCTGGGTGAGCTGGCCGCGGTGATGGCCCACGAGGTGCGCAACCCCCTGGGCGTCATCTTCAACTCCCTCACCACCCTCAAGCGGCTGCTGCGGCCGAGCGGCGACGCCGAGATGCTGCTGAGCATGGTGGGCGAAGAGGCCGAGCGCCTCAACCGCATCGTCGCCGACCTGCTCGACTTCGCGCGGCCGTACGAGCTGGTGAAGAAGCCCATCGCGCTCGAGCCCTTCGTCGCCAGCGCCATCGAGGCGGCCACGCAGGCGCTCCCGGCCACCGCGCCCGTGACGGTGGTGCAGCACTTCGAGCGCGAGCTGCCGCCCTTCCCCCTCGACGCCCACCTCATGCGCCAGGCCCTCATCAACCTCATCGTCAACGCCGGGCAGGCCATGCCCCGCGGCGGCGTGGTGACGGTGTCGGCGCGCATCGAGCCCAGGGCGCTGACGCCGTGGCTGGTGCTCGAGGTGCGCGACGAGGGCCTCGGCCTGTCGGCGCGGGCGACCGAGAAGCTGTTCCAGCCGTTCTTCACCACCAAGGCCACCGGCACCGGCCTGGGGCTGGCGGTGGTCAAGCGCATCGTCGACAGCCACGGCGGTGAGGTGCGCGCGGCGCCCGGCCCGGAGCGTGGCACCGTCTTCACCATCCGCCTCCCCGGGGGCACGGAGCGCGAGGGCGCCACCACGCCGCCGCGGGCCAGCCCGGGCACCCGTCAGCGCTGAGCCCGGCTCACCCCTGGAACTGGTGAACGGCCATGATGGGGTAGTTCATGCCGGTGATGGTGACGCGCTGGCTGCCGTCGCGGTTGACGTTGTTCGAGCCGATGAACTGAGGCCGGCCGTTGCTCCACCCGGCGAAGAGCACCACGTGCTGCCCGCCCGGCGTGCGCATCGAGACGACGTCGCCGGGCCGCGCGTCACGGAGCGAGACGCGACGGAAGCCCGGGTTGCGGTCGAGGGTGTTCATCAACCCGTAGACGCCGTTGTGGTGCTCGCGGGCGCTGAGCTGCCCCGCCGCGCGCAGCACCCCCGAGACGAAGTTGGCGCAGTTGACGTTGTTGGGCACCCAGTCGTGCATCGCCCGGCCCACGGCGTTGTTCGAGACCTTGAGGTCACCGGCGTTCCAGCCGAGAAACTGCCGGGCGATGCCGAACGCGTCTCCCGAGCGCCCGGCGGCCGACGTGTCGATGGGGCCCAGGCCCGGCTGCGGCGCGACCGCCGGCCGCTGCGGGTTCGCCGGCCGGAACCCATCGCCGCGACCCGGCAGGGTGAGCGTGTCGCCGGCGAAGATGCGGTTGGGGTCGCGAATCTTCGGGTTGGCCTGCATGAGGGCCGACACCGAGGTGCCATGCCGCCTCGCGATGGTGGACAGCGTATCTCCGCGGACGATTCGGTACGAGCTCACACGCACCCTCTTTGCAAAACTCCATTGTCGAAACGGAGCGCGGAAAAGATTCTCGGCCGAAGTCAGGCCGGCCCGACAGCCCTTTCGCCCGCCCCCACCCAGGCATACCTTGGGCCACATCGACCCACCTGCTCGCCGGGGTGCGGCTCACCCGGGGCGCACGCCGAGGCGGTCGAACGCCCAGAGGGCCCTGTCGACGTCGTCGAGGGTGTTGAAGACGTGCGTCGACAGCCGCACACCGCCGCCCCGGGCCGTCGTCACCACCTTCGCCTCGCGCACCAGCGCCCGAACGACGTCGTCCGCGGAGCCGGCGACCGGCACCACGCAGATGCCGCTCGACACGTCGGGGGCGTCGGGCGCGGTAGGCACGAAGCCGCGGGCCCGGAGTCCAGCGCGCAGGTGGGCCTGCAGGCCGTGCACGTGCATGAGCGTCGCGCCGGGCGGCAGGCGCTGATGCAGGTCGAGGGCTGCCTCGAGCGCGTGCCACCCGACCCACGACGCGCCGCCGCCCTCGAGCACCGAGGCGTCACCCCGGGTCGCGGCGCCCGTCGCGACGAAGCCCGCGGCGTCGTCGGTGCGGGCCGCGCCGGGGAAGGCCTGCCACAGCTGCGCCGGTGGCACCGACAGCCAGCCCGCCATGGGCAGCGCCTCGCGCCAGCGCTCGGCCACCACCAGCATGCCGGTGCCGTAGCCCGCGCCGAGCCACTTGTGGCTCGTCATGGCCAGGAAGTCGGCGCCCCAGTGCGTGACGTCGATGGGGGTGTGGCCGATGGCCTGGGCGCCGTTGAGACACAGCGCGAGGCCCCGGGCGTGGCAGAGCGCGGCGAGCCCCTCGACGTCGACGCGAAAGCCCGAGTTGAACTGCACGAGCGAGACGGCCACCGCGCCGGTGGTAGGGCGAAGGGCCGCCTCGACGTCGGCCAGGGGGTAGCTGCCGTCGGGCCGCCGGCGCACCCCGCGAATCGTCAGACCGGCGTGCAGCAGCGGCACCGTCGTCGACGGGAACTCGTGCTCGAGCGACAGCACCTCGGTGATGCCCCTCGCCGAGAGGCAGCGCGCGACGACGTGGAAGCCGAAGGACGTCGAAGGCGTGAAGGCGACGGCCTCGGGGCGGGCGCCGACGAAGCGGGCCAGCTTCGCGCGCGCGACGTCCCGCTGGGCGAGCCACCGCGAGAAGTCGAGGTCGCCGCGGCGCCGCGAGGCGTCGACGACGCGCTCCATCGCCTCGACCACTGGCGTACACAGCGGCGACGAGGCCGCCGCGTTGAGCCACGTCCACTCCTGAAGGGCGGGGAACGAGGCCCGCAGCGCCTCGGGCGTCAGCGGGCTCGTGGAGCCGGGCTGCGGCTCGTCGTCCGAGGGCACATGCGACATGCAAGCTCCATAGCCCGGCGTGCGCGCGGGCGACGCGCGAGGGCGTCTGCGGCACCACCCCGACCGTTCGACCGGGCCCGCGGACCGGCCGGAAATGGCGGGGGCCGTGTGTCAGTTTGTCCTCGAGGCCGTCGCCGTGACGGCGCCGGTGTCACCCCGCGGCCGCGGGGGTGCGACGCAGGGGCCTGCAATCGCTGAGGCCGCGCGGTGGTGCCGAACTTGCTGAAGAGCCCCACATGCCGTCACCAGCCCCCCGCGAGCGCAGGTCGAGCCGCTTCCTCATGCACGCGGGCCTGGCCGGGCTCGTCATGACCACCCTGGCGGCGCCCCTCGGCTGCGCGCGCGTGATGCCGGCGGCGCCCGCTCCGCCCGAGGCGCTCTACGTGGCGGTGCACCTCGAGCGTGACGGGCAGCTCGTCGCCGCGCCCCGCCTCCTGGGCTTCGAGGGCCGGCGACTCTTCGCCGAGCGGCGCGCACCCGGGGCGGCGAGCCCCGACTACCGGCTGCTCCTCGAGCCCGACGACGAGGGCTCAGGCTATGGCATCTCGCTCGACCTCGAGCTGCCCTCGGGGCGCGCCCACGGCAAGGTGGACCTGCGCCACGGCGAGGAGCGCACCGTCTCGCTCGACGCGCGCACGCGCCTCACGCTGCTGGTGATGCGGGTCGACTCCCCCGAGTTCCGCGCGCTGATGCGACACCGGGCGCCGGCCCCGGCGGCGACCATCTGACGGCGGCGCCGGCCTCTCCGCTTCGCAGACGCTGGCGGCGACCTCAAGCGGCTCCGCGCGCTGGAGCCCCCCGCACCGCCACCAGGACGATGGCATCGATGCCCGCCAGCTCCGCGCGCGAGGCCCTGCCAGCTGCTCGGAGCCGCGGCGCCAGCTGACGGCGGCGCCTGCCACCCCTCACCGCCTCGGGGTCGATGGCGTCGAGGCCTTGAGGCTCCGCGCGTCAGCGCCCTGCCGGGCGCCGGCCCTCACGGCTTGCGGCCTCGCGGCGCCACCCGCAGCGGCGCCTCGGCCCTGAGGCTGAACGTCCACGGGCGCTCGAGCCGGGCGACGACGCCGAACGAGAGGGGGAACGGCGATTGCCCGAAGGGCGGCCCGCCGCCGGGGTCGGGCTCGGGCAGCAGCAGCTCGAACGGCCACGTCTGCCCATCGACGAAGGTGCGCTCGCCGTCGAGCATGCGCTCCGCGCGCCAGACGAGGTCCTGCCGGTAGGTGAGGGGCCGTGGGCCGCCGCCTGAGACCGAGCGGCGCCGCCCCTCGAGGGAGACGACGAGGCGCGCGGCGACGAGGGGCGCCCCCAGCCGGAGCGTCACCCGGCCGCGGACGGCGTCGCCAGGCGCGAGGGCGCGCGCCTTCACCTCGAGGACGATGCGGCCGGGCTCGGCGACGCCAGCGTCTGGCATGCCTGCGCTTCTTGACAGAATCGGCGCACAGGGGCGGGCAAACCGGTCGGCTTCAAGATTACAGTGTGGGCATGCGTGTGTCGTTGCTGGTGAGCACCGATGGGGCGGTGGCGGCCGTGACGGACACCGCGACTGCGCTCGAGCCGCGGCTCGTCGCGGGCGTCAACCTGGCCGACGTGCCAGAGCTGCAGCCGCTCGCGCGCGCCGTCCAGGCGGCGCGCCAGGGCGCGACCGAGCCAGGGACGTGTGCGTTCGCCGGGCAGACGTGGGACCTCGAGGTGTCGATGACGCCGACAGGCGCCTTCGTCACCCTCGAGGCGCTGCAAGGCGACTTCGAGCTCGCCGAGGTGCTCACCTCGGGGCGCCCCCTCTCCGAGGTGCTCGACGCGTTGGCCCGCCTGTCCGAGCGCCGGCTCCCCGGGTACCTCGCCTCGGTGCTGCTGCTGGGCGACGACGGGCTGCTCCGGCCCGGGGCTGGCTCGTCGCTGCCGGTGACGCTGCGAGCCGCCAGCAACGGGCTGGCGCCCGGCCCGGAGTGCGGCGCCTGCGGGTCGGCCGTCTGGTCGCGGGGGCCGGTGCTCGTCGCGGACATGCGGGGTGACCGGCGCTTCCTGGCGTTCGCCGAGGTGCTCGAGCCGCTCGACCTGCACGCCTGCTGGTCCTTCCCCATCCTGTCGCGCGCCGGGAACGCGCTGGGCACCCTCTCGGTCTACGGGCCGCGGCCGGCGCTGCCGACGGCGGCGCAGGCGGCCTTTCTTCAGTCGATGGCGCGCTTCGCCTCGCTGGCCGTCGAACAGTGGGGCCACGAGCGCAGCCGCCACGAAATCCTCGAGCGCTTCCACCTCGCGGCCGAGGCCAGCACCAACGTCATCTACGACTGGAACGTGCGCGCCGACGTGCTCGAGTGGAGCCCCAGGCTCGAGCCGGTCTTCGGGTACGACATGGCGACGCCGCGGAACCTCGCCTGGTGGGAGAGCTGCATTCACCCGGCCGAGCGGGTCCAGGTAACCAGCTCGCTCAACCTCGCCCTGGCGGAGCGCCGCAAGACGTGGGTCGGCACCTACCGCTTCCTCAAGAAGGACGGCTCGTGGGCCACCGTCATCGACCACGGCCGCCTGCTGTTCGACGACGAGGGCGCGCCGGTGCGCCTCATCGGCGAGATGCAGGACATCTCGGGCCAACAGCAGCTGCAGGCCCGCCTCACGCTCACCGAGCGCCTGGCGTCGGTCGGGACGCTGGCCGCAGGGGTGGCGCACGAAATCAACAACCCGCTGGCGTGGATCTCGTCGAACCTGCACTTCGCCCTCGAGGAGCTGGGGAAGCTGCGCGCCGAGACGGGGCTGACGGCGCTCGACGAGGTGGCAGAGGCCCTCAACGACGCGCGCACCGGCGCGGAGCGGGTCAGCACCATCGTCCGCGACCTGAAGCTCTTCTCCCGCGCGCAGGACGAGCAGACGGGCATCGTCGACGTGCGCCGGGTGCTCGAGTCGGCCATCACGATGGCGCGCAACGAGATTCGGCACCGGGCGCAGCTCGAGCGGCGCCTCGACGAGGTGCCGCTGGTAAAGGGCAACGAGGGCAAGCTGAGTCAGGTCTTCCTCAACCTGCTCATCAACGCCGCCCACGCGGTGCCCGAGGGCGACGTGGGCCGGAACGCCATCGTCGTCTCGACGACGGTCGACGCGAACGGCTGCGTCGTCGTCGCCGTCCAGGACACCGGTCAGGGCATCGAGCCCGACGTCTTGCCGCACATCTTCGACCCCTTCTTCACCACCAAGCCCGTGGGCCAGGGCACGGGGCTCGGGCTCTCCATCTGCCACAGCATCATCACCAGCCTCGGCGGCAGCATCTCGGTCGACAGCACGCCCGGCCGGGGCAGCACCTTCAAGGTGACGCTGCCGGCGGCGCCCCCGGAGTTCCGGAAGTCGCCCCTGCCGCAGCCGAAGCCGCCCCTCGCGCCGCGCGGCCGCATCGCGCTCATCGACGACGAGCCGGCGGTGCTGGTGGCCCTGCAGCGGCTCCTCGGGCCGCACCACGAGGTGAAGAGCTTCTCCAGGCCCCTGCAGGCGCTCGACGAGCTGCCGGCCTTCGCGCCCGACGTCGTCTTCTGCGACGTGATGATGCCCGAGATGTCGGGCGCGGAGCTCTTCCGCCGGCTGCGGGCGGCGCACCCGCGGCTGGCAGAGCGCGTCGTCTTCATGACCGGCGGCGCCTTCAGCGCGACGGCGCGGGAGTTCCTCGACGACGTCGAGCGGCCGATGCTCGAGAAGCCCTTCACCGCCGAGGGCGTGCGGCGGCTGGCCAACGAGCAGGTGGCGAAGGCCCGCGCCCAGGCCTGAGAAGACGCCGCCGCCCGCGACGGCATCGACGGCGTACGTGATTCGGTGTCTGCTGTGCGCGTGATGCTGCTCCGTCGGCTCTCGTTGGTGTCGCTCTCGCTGCTCGCCTGCGGGGAGCTGCCCGCCGACGCCGGGGTGCTCCGGCAGCGGCTGCCCTCGGCGGCGCTCGTCATCAGCCAGGTGTACGGAGCGGGCGACACGACGAGCCCGGCGCCGCCACTCCGCACCGACTTCGTCGAGCTGCGCAACCGCTCGGCCCAGCCCGTCTCGCTGGCCGGCGTGTCGCTGCAGTACGCGGCGGCGATGGGTAGCAACTGGCTCGTCGCCGACTTCGACCCGGGCGCGACGGTGCCGCCCCTCGGCTACCACCTGGTTGCCTTCACGGCGGGCATGGGGACTCGCGGCGCGAACCTGCCGCCGCCCGACACCACCAACGCGCTCGTCAACGTGGGCCGCGCAGAGTTCAAGGTCGCGCTGGTCACCGGGCCGGCGGCCATCAGCGGCGCCTGCCCCCTCTCGGGGCCCGACGTGTCGCGCGTCATCGACCTGGTGGGCGCCGGCGCGACGAACTGCAGCGAGGGGCCCCCGGCGCCGGCGGCCTCGGTGACGACGTCGCTGCAGCGGCGGGGAGACGGCTGCCTCGACACCGACCGCAATGGCGACGACTTCGAGGCGCTCCCGCCCGTGCCGCGAAATGGGCAGTCACCGGCCACGCCCTGCTTCGCCGACGGCGGCAGCCCTTCGCGCCCCGACGCGGGCCCCCCGTTTGCGGACGCAGGCGCCGCCGACGCCGGGCCGGCCCAGGCGGACGCAGGACCACCCACCCCAGACGCCGGCGCGTCAGCCCCCGACGCCGGGGCGGCGATGGACGCAGGCCCACGCGACGCCGGCGCGAGCGCCCCCGACGCCGGCCCGCCCACCACGGGCAGCCCGCCCACGTCCGACGGCGGGGCCCCCGATGGCGGCGCCCCCCCGGCGGTCTCCGCCCGGTCTGGCTGCCGCTGCGCCGGCGTCGACCCGCTGACGACCCTGCTCGCGCTCGCGGCCCTCTCCCTCGGCCGCGGAAGACGGCGTGACGCCTTCCAGCGCTGACCGGGCACCCTGGCCTCGAACGAGCCGACGAATCGGTGGAGCGCCCAGGCCCATGGCGCGCCGGCGGGCCAGGCGCTCGGTGACGCGCTGGCAGCCCGTCGAAGAAAGCCGACCGAGCCCGAACGTCGAGCTTCGAGCCACGCACGCACGAGGCCCGCAGGAAGACGGGGCTGTCTTTCGAGGGCCGCTGACGCTGCCCGGCGAAGGGGCTCGACGCTCTGGCGACCGCAGCGCCGTCGTCAACGGGCTGCTGCGCATCACGGCGGAGTTCCGCCCGAGGGCCGAGGTCGCCTGGCGGCCCGAACGGGGCGCCCGCGAGGTGGTGGGGGTGGCCCCTTCGACGTGGCGCTGGGGCAGGTGACGGAGGACACGGCGCTGGCGCCGTGGCGTGCGCGCAGCCTGGGCGCGCAGGGGCGCTTCGACGAATGCGACGTGGTGGCGTGGCATGTCGCCTGGTGTCTGGGCGGCCCGCCTGACGTCGGGGGCACCACGCGGCGGGCCTTCGGGCGCGCGCTGCCCCGGCAGCGCCCGGCGGTGGCGGTGCGGGCGAGCGAGCCCGAGCGCCCGAGGGCGTTCCGGCGTGGCGAGCTCGACGCGCTGGCGGAGCAGCTGCTCCGCCGCTGACGAGAGCCCTGCGTGGGAGCGCGGCGGTGGTGGTGCTCGCGGGCGTCATCGCCGGGGCCGCGCTCACCCGGGCGCGAGCCCAGCACGCCTCACGCGCGGCGGTCGTCTCACGACGGCGACGGGCGTCGACCGACGCTCGAGCGCGCCAGTTCCCGGCGCCGCGGGTGGCCAGCGCCGCGAGGCCACGGGCGTCGGGAAACGTCTCCCCTCGATGGCCGCCGGCCCGACATGCGCGTGCGCGCGGCTCCCGGGGCCGGGAGGGACAGCCAGCGCCGTGAGGCCACGAGCGTCGGGCTGCGCCTCCCCTCGATGGCCGCCGGCCCGACATGCGCATGCGCGCGCGGCTCCCGGGGCCGGGAGGGACAGCCAGCGCCGTGAGGCCACGCGCGTCGGGCAGCGCCTCCCATCGACGGCCGCCGGCCCGACAGGCGCATGCGCGCGCGGCTCCCGGGAGCGGAAGGGACAGCCAGCGCCGTGAGGCCACGAGCGTCGGGCTGCGCCTCCCCTCGATGGCCGCCGGCCCGACGTGCGCAAGCGCGCGCCGCCTCCGGGGCCGGAGCGCCGCCCAGGCGCGGGGGGCGTCGTCGAGCGAACGGCCCGACGAGAGGTTCGTCACCGCCCGGCGCTCCGGCGCCTCGAGCGTTGCCCGAGGAAGTGGAACACCAGCGCCTGCTCGAGCCGCTCGAGCGCCGCGCGAGCCTCCTCGGGAAGGGCGCCCTCCGTGGCGCGAGCGAGGTCCACGACGCCCCCACCATCGCTGGTGCCGAGCGCCCGCGCGAGCGACGCGCGCAAGGCCCGCGTCTCGTCGACCACCTGGCGGGCACCGGCCAGCGACACCTCGTCGGCCTCGTGCGCCTCGAGCAGCAGGCACCTGAACCGCCGGCAGGTGAGCGGCCGGCGCTCGTACACCTGACAGGTGAGGCCTCGGAGCGCAGCGCAGGGCTGCACGCCGTGAGCCTGCCCCTCACCCACGCCGAGGGCCGCGCGGAGCGATGGGTCGTCTCCCTCGGCGAGCGGCACGCGGTTGAACAGCGTGCCGTCGCAGCAGAGGCCGCACGAGAGACACAGGCTCAATCCGCCCTCCGCCGAGGCGCCCTTCGCGGCCGCGGACTCACCGCCGCACCCACGAGGCACTGCCCAGCCGGGGCCGAACCCTCGGAGAGGTCACCGCCGTCACGCGCTCCATGGAATTCGAGGCTACTCCGGCTGAGGGCGCCGGGGCCGCTCGCCTGCCGCCTCTCGCGCCCCCCTCGCGGGTACCCGGCGGCCCCACGCCAGCCCGGCCGACACGCGTCCGTGACACGCCACCCACGTCGCCGCCCCACGTCACACCGGCGCGCACCGGCCGTGACGCAATCGGGACGAACGCGCCACCACGGCGACGGCGGCGGCGCGTACATGCCCGCCCATGTTCAGCGCGTACGAGCTCACCGCCGACCCCGAGCGCGACAAGCGGCTCGTGGCGGCCTCGTTCGCGGCCATGGCCCTGTTGGCGGTGGTCGTCGCGGGCACGCTGGCGGCCTCGATGCAGCCGCCGCGCGCCGCCAGGGAGAAGACGGTCGACGTCGCCTTCCGCCCGCCGCCGCCTCCACCGCCCCCGGCGAAGATCGACAACCCGCCGCCGCCTCCACCGCCGAAGAAGGTCGCGGCGCCGCGCCCTGCGACGCCCGTCGAGGTCCCCGCGCCCCCGCCAGCCGCGGCCCCCATGCTCGCGCCGAAGGAGGCGCCGAAGAAGGCGGCCCCCGAGTCGGACACGGCGGTGGCGGCGATTCACGTGGCCGTCGGCGGCACGGGAGACGGCAGCGGCACGGCCGTCGGGGGCCCCGTCGCCCCCCCCTCGGACGACGACACCCCCGCTCCTGTCGAGGTGAAGGCCGGCGCCACCGGGCCGGTGAACCTGCCAGAAGAGGCCGAGCCACCCGAGCCCAGCGAAGACAACGCGGCGCCCGAGTACCCCGAGGCCGCGCGGGCCACCGGCCAGGAGGCGCGCGTCGTCTTGAAGGTGGTGGTGGAGAAGAGCGGCAAGGTGGGCCGCATTCAGGTGCTCAAGGGTGAGGAGCCCTTCGTCGCCGCCGCCATCGCCGCGGTGCGGACGTGGTCGTTCACGCCCGCGACCCTCGACGGCACCCCCATCGCCATCTTCCTCACCGTACCCGTGAAGTTCTCACTCAGGGAGTAGCCACATGTTCGACTTCGGAAAGATCCTCGGCCACATGGGCGTGCCCGCGATGACCATCGCGAGCGTGCTGCTCCTCATGGCCATCGCCTCGCTGGCGGTCTTCATCGAGCGGCTGGTCGCGTACCAGCGGTCGCGGGCGGCCTCGCGCCGGTTCGCTCTCGAGGCGCGGGCGCTGCTCGACGCCGACCAGACCGACGCGCTGGTGAAGAAGGCCGAGGCGCAGCGGCACAGCCACCTCGCGCGCCTGCTCGGCACCGGGGCGAAGACGTACCTGACGGCAGCGTCGAAGGGCGGCAAGGTGTCGCCCATCGAGCTGACCCGCCGCGAGCTCGACCGGGCCACCGAATCGCTCGCCGCCGACGTGAAGCGGGGCATGGGCGTACTGGCCTCGGTAGGCTCGGTGGCGCCCTTCGTCGGGCTGCTCGGCACGGTGTTCGGCATCATCACCGCCTTCCAGGGCATCGCGAAGGAGGGCTCGGGCGGCCTCGGCGCGGTGTCGCTGGGCATCGCCGAGGCGCTCGTCGAGACGGCCTTCGGGCTGATGGTCGCCATCCCCGCGGTGCTCGCGTACAACTGGCTCACGACGCAGGGCGACACCATCGTGCTCGCGCTCGAGCAGGCTCGCGGTGAGTTCCTCGACTTCCTCGAGGCGCGGCACGGCCAGAGCGAGGCGGCCCATGGCAAGTAACGTCTCGGCGCCGACGCGCGGCAAGAAGCGCCGAGCCGGCGTCGCGCCCGACATCAACGTCACGCCGCTCGTCGACGTGGTGCTGGTGCTCCTCATCATCTTCATGGTGGTGACGCCGCAGATGGAGGCCGGCGTCTCGGTGACGCTGCCGAGCATTCGCAACCCCGACCAGGGCAACGGCGCGCTCGAGCCGACGACGGTGACGCTGACGAAGAACGGCAAGTTCTTCTTCGAGAAGGAGGAGCGCACGCTCGACGCGCTTCTGGTCGACCTCGAGGCGCTGCACGCGGCGAAGCCCGACACCCGCGTCGTGCTCAAGGCCGACAAGGACCTCGAGTACGGGAAGGTGCGGGCGATGTTCAAGTCCTGCCAGGACCTGGGCTTCCCCGGCGTGTCCCTGCAGGTCATCGACGTCGCCAACCGGAAGAGCTGAGGGAGCCGCGCCATGGGCATGTCGGTCGGAGAGGGAGGCGGGAAGCGGCGCGGCGCGGTGCGGCCGGCGATGAACGTGACGCCGCTCGTCGACGTGGTGCTCGTGCTGCTCATCATCTTCATGGTGGTGACGCCGCTGCTGACGAAGCAGCTGTGGCTCAACGTGCCTCCGAAGCCCGAGGAGAACGCCCCGCCGCCGCCGCCCGACGCGCTGGCGCCCATCGTCATCACCCTCGGCGTGGACGGCGTGACGAAGGTGAACAGCGAGGTCATCGCGCGCGACGAGCTCGCCGGCCGCGTGGTGCGAATGGTGAACGCCCGGCCGGACAAGGTGGTGTTCTTCGACGCCGACAGCCGCGTGCCCTACGCGCAGGCGCTCGAGGTGATGGACCTGGTGCGCGGCGGCGGGGTCGAGACGCTGGCGGTGCTCGCCGACGAGCTGCCGGAGCACTGACTCGGCCCTCGCGAGCGCCTCAGGCGGCGACCGAGGGCCCGAGCCGGCGGCCCGGTGATGGAGGCGACCGAGACACGCCGCCGGGCGTCAGTCACCTCACCTCGGCACGGAGCCGCCTAGCAGCCCGTTGAAGTTTTCGCGCGGCGGGGATCGACGGCGGTCGAGCGAGCCGGTAGGTCGGCGACATGACGATGGGCCGTCGAGGAGTGCAGCAGGAATCGATGTTGGTCCCTCC
>JADCJJ010000413.1 GCA_020247085.1 Myxococcaceae bacterium
CGATGTCCCACAGCCCGTCGCTGCGTCGGTAGCCGCTGCATTCGATGCGGCGGGTATGGATGGGTTCGCGGGCAATCTCGGGGGCGGGCAAGGGCATCCCCGATGTTCCCAGAAATCGCCCGCCCGCACAAAAACAAATACGCGCCGGCGCCGAAGGCCGCGGCCGCCTTGGGCCTTACGTGAGCCCGTAGCCGGCCGAACCCGAAATGAACGCGTCGCGCTCCTGCAAACCTTGCTCGAGTTCGCCCATTGCCGTCGCGTAGAGATCGCGCACCGACACCATGCCGATCAGGCGCGCGCCGTCCACGACCGGCAAATGCCGGTAATTGTGCTTGCGCATCATTTCGAGCGCGTCGGATGCGACATCGTCGGGGCCGATCGTATCGGGGTTGACCGTCATGACCTCGGCCAGCAGCGTCGTATCCGGATCGCGGCGCGCGGCCACGACCTTCGTCATCACGTCGCGCTCGGTGAAGATGCCCGCCATGCGGCCGGCTGCGTCCAGCACCACAAGGGCGCCGATGCGCCGATTTGCCATTGCGGCGGCGGCTTCACGCACGCTCATGCCCGTGCTGGCCGTGGCAAGATTCTGGACGCCCGAAATCACGTCGGGAACGATTTTGCGGTTCATCGATACCCTCCCTTTTTGCGGCGCTTTATTGTCTGCGTAGACCGCGACCTGCAAATGATAGCGCCGCTTGGGCCGTGCTTGGCAAGGCCGATCGTCAGGCGGCAACGCCGTCGGGTACGGTCTTTTGCGCTGCCGCATCGCCGATCGCGAGGATTCGCAAGGTTGCGATCTGGTTGCGTTTGCGGCGCAATATCTCGAAACGCAGGCCGTGGAAGGTCAGAATCTGGCCGACATCCGGGATGCGGCGCGCCTCGTAGAGCACAAGACCCGCGATCGTCGCCGCGTCTTCGTCGGGCAGGCGCCAGTCGAATTGGCGGTTCAAATCGCGGATCGTGACCGACCCGTCGACGACGAAGCTGCCGTCGGCCTGCGGGCGCACGCCGGGCACTTTGAACTCGTGCTTTTCGGCGATGTCGCCGACGATCTCTTCGAGAATGTCTTCGAGCGTCACGACCCCCATGAGGCCGCCATATTCGTCGACGACGAGCGCGAAATGCTCGCGCCGGCGCCGGAACGCTTCGAGCTGATCGAGCAGACTCGTGGAATCGGGGATGAACCAGGCGCGGCCGGCGATCTGGGCGATGTCGATGGTCGTGGGATCGCCGCCATTGGCGCGCAAGGCCGCGAGCAGCGCTTTGGCATGGAGCACGCCGATCACGTTGTCTTGCGTGCCGCGCCACAAGGGGATGCGCGTGTGCGGGCTCGACAGCGCCTGCTCGAGGATGGCGGCCGGCGGCTGGTCGGCATCGATCGCCACGACCTGGCGGCGATGGATCATGATGTCCGATACGGCGACGTCGGCCAAATCGAGGATCGAGCGCAGCATCTGGCGCTCTTTGCGCACGGTCGCAGCCCCGCTCGCTTCGCCCGAGCCATGCAGCTCGATCGCCCCGCGCAGCTCCTCGGCAGCGGCCTCGGCCGTGGGTTCGTTGTAGCGCACGCCGAGCAAACTCAGCATGGTTTTGGCCGCGACGCGAGTCGCCGTCGCCAGCGGCGACAAGAACGCCATCATCGCGCGCGCAAACGGGGCCAGCATCAGCGCCACGCGATCGGCATTGGCAAGCGCCCACATTTTCGGCATCACCTCGCCGAACACCACGACCAACACTGTCATGATCACGGTCGCATAGAGCACGCCCGCATCGCCGAACAGCGCGATCAAGGCGCTCGTGGTCAAAGCCGAGCCCAGAATATTGACGAGGTTGTTGCCGAGCAGCACGGCGCTGATGAACTGGTCGCGCTGGTCGCGCAGGCGGTTGACGAGGCCTGCCCGGCGCGAGCCCTGGCGCTCCATCTCGGCCAGACGCGGGCGCGACGCCGCCGTGATGGAAGTCTCCACTGCCGACAGCAGGGCCGCCACGACGAGCAGCACGACAACGGCCACGACCACGAACCATTCGGGCAGGTCCGGCATGTCCGGCAGTTCGAAACCGTCGAAATTCATCGGCCGGCCTCCGCGGTCATGAAACCGCGCAAAGCGGCCGCGTCGACGTCGGACGCCACGAAGGCTTTGCCGATACCGCGGGCCAGAATGAACGTGAGTTTGCCGTCGCGCACTTTTTTGTCGTGTCCCATATGGTCGATCAGAGTGGATGCGGCGAAGCCGCGCTGCGTATCGAGGCGCGTGGGCAGGCCCGTGGCATCGAGATGGGCGGCCACGCGCGCCGCCTCGGGGGCCGCGCACAGCCCGAGCTTGGCCGAAAAATCGAACGCTTGGCGCATGCCGATCGCCACGGCCTCGCCATGCAGCAGATCGGGGCCGAAACCGGTTTCGGCCTCGAGCGCATGGCCGAATGTGTGGCCGAGATTGAGCAGCGCGCGCAACCCTGCTTCGCGCTCGTCGGCAGCAACGATGCGCGCCTTGGCGGCAACGGCCGC
>JADCJJ010000414.1 GCA_020247085.1 Myxococcaceae bacterium
CTTCCTCCGCGAGTCGCGCCTCTTCGGCCTTCCGCGCTTCCTCCGCGAGTCGCGCCTCTTCGGCCTTCCGCGCCTCCTCCGCGAGCCGCGCCTCTTCAGCCTTCCGCGCTTCCTCCGCGAGCCGCGCCTCTTCCGCCTTCCGCGCTTCCTCCGCGAGCCGCGCCTCTTCAGCCAGCCGCGCCTCCTCCGCGAGCCGCGCCTCTTCAGCCTTCCGCGCCTCCTCCGCGAGTCGCGCTTCTTCAGCCTGCCGCGCTTCCTCCGCGAGTCGCGCTTCTTCGGCCAACCGAGCCTCTTCAGCCTTACGCGCTTCCTCCGAGAGTCGCGCCTCTTCCGCCTTCCGCGCTTCCTCCGCGAGTCGCGCCTCTTCCGCCTTCCGCGCTTCCTCCGCGAGACGCTTCTCCTCCTGCTCCCGCCGCCACGCCTCGGCCGGCACCGCGTCCAGCACGCCGGCGCGGAGCAGGAGTGGCAACACGGCGAGGAGCGCCTCGTTCAACGACTCACTCGAAACGAACTCGTTCAAGCCGAGCAGCGACGCGCGCTCGTCGTCGGAGAGCCACGGGCCAGCCGCCGCCGCGTCCTTCAACCGCACGAAGGGTGCCTCCCCTGGGGCGGCGGGCACGGCCTCGTACGCGGTGCGCACCGTGCGGGCCCCGGTGACGACGGGCGCTCCCGGCACGTCCACCGCGTCAAACCGGGCGGCCTCGGCGCGCGCCACCACCCGCTGCACCGACGTCAGCAGGCGCGTCGCCGCCTCGTCCGTGCCTGACAGCGACAGCTCCTCGAACGTCTCGGTGTCGGGCTGCGCCACCTCGTCGCGGGCCCACAGCGCGTCCAGCATGCCGAGGTCGAGCTTCTTCGCCGCCACCAGCCCTTGCATCGGCGCCGCGATGCCGAACTGCCCCTCGACGTCGACGAGCTCACCCTCCTTGAACCACAGCCTCGCCTCTTTGCCTTCGAAGCTGCACGTCAGCCGCCCAGTCGCCTTCCGGGCGTAGGCGTCGAAGATGGCGTCGGCAACCTGCTGGGTCGGCATCGGGGCGCGGAGTCTAGCCTTGGTTTTGCCGCAGCGCCTCGTACGCAGCGATGCCGACCGACGTCGACAGGTTGAGGCCACGGCGGTCGTCGAGCATGGGGATGGTGACGGGTGCGCCGTCGCCGCTCGCGAGCACCCGGTCGGGCAGGCCCGTCGTCTCGGCGCCGAAGACGAGGTGGTCTCCTGGCGAGAAGCGCACCTGCCACAACCCCTGACCCGTCAGCGCCGAGAAGAGGAACCGGCGCGCCCCCTTCGTGTCAGTGACGTAGGCCTCCCACGATGGGTACAGCCGCAGGAAGACCTTGTCCCAGTAGTCGAGCCCGGCTCGGCGCAGCTGCTTGTCGTCGATGGAGAACCCCAGCGGCTCCACCAGCACCAGCTTGCACCCGGTGCACGCGCACAGCCGCGCCACGTTACCGGTGTTGGGGGGAATCTGCGGAGACACCAGGACCAGCGTGAACGGATCCGCCAGCGGGTACATGGAGACGCTAGAGTCCACGGGCGTGAGGCGCTTTCAGGTGGTGAACGAGTCGCGGCAGACCCTGCTCGCCACCGAGGCGAGCGAGGCCGAGACGTTCGGCCAGCGCTTCAAGGGGCTCATGGGCGTCACCGACTTCCCCATGGGGCACGGGCTCCACCTGGTGCCCTGCACCTCGATCCACACCTTCTTCATGAAGCTGCCCATCGACGCGCTGTTCCTCGACCAGAGCCGGGTGGTGCTTGACGTGTACCACGCGCTCCGGCCGTGGCGCATGAGCCGTTTCCACCCCGGCGCCCACAGCGTGCTCGAGCTTCCGGCCGGCACCGCACTTTCCAGTGGCACCCAGCCCGGCGATCGGCTCGTCTTCAACGTTCCTGCCCGCAGGTGAAACGCGGGCTTGTCGCTCGGAGACCGATTTGCTTTCTTCGTTCCAGGTTCCGCACGTCCCCACTCCCCACATGCGCATCGAGGTCAGCGGACAGAGTCACGTCGGGATGAAGCGGAACCACAACGAGGACAACTTCCTCCTGCTGCCCGAGGAGCGCCTCTTCGTGGTGGCCGACGGAATGGGCGGCCATTCGTCGGGAGAGATCGCCTCGAAGATCGCCGTCGACGAGATGCAGGAGTTCTTCCGCATGACCGGCCAGGACCAGGACATCACCTGGCCCTACAAGATGGACAAGGCGCGGAACTACGACGAGAACCGCCTGGCGACCGGCATCAAGCTCGCCAACATGCGCATCTTCGAGAAGGCCTCGGCCGAGTCGAAGTACAAGGGCATGGGCACCACCATCGTCAGCGTGTACTTCGCGCGCGACAACGAGGTGTGCGTGGCGCACGTCGGCGACAGCCGCGTGTACTTCTTCCGCGAGGGGGTGCTGAAGCAGGTCACCGAGGACCACTCGCTGCTCAACGACTACCTCAAGGCCAAGAAGCTCACGCCCGAAGAGATCGAGGCCTTCCCGCACAAGAACGTCATCGTCCGGGCCCTCGGCATGAAGGACAACGTCATCGTCGACGTGGCCCGCGTCGAGCCTCGCGACAACGACGTCTTCCTGCTCTGCTCCGACGGGCTGTCGGGCATGGTGTCGGACTCGCAGATCGAGCAGGTGCTGCAGAACCAGACCGACCTCGCCCGCGCCTGCGCGCAGCTCATCGACCTCGCCAACGCCAACGGCGGGAACGACAACGTCACCTGTGTGCTGGCGCGCTTCCGGCACTGACGCCAGTGCGGCGCCTCACGCCCCGGTCATCGGCACGCGGACGCCGCGGGGCGCCAGAATGACGTCTTCGTAGAGCCGCCCACCCTCGACCTCGGCGCCGTCGAGCACCGCACAGCGGTTGAGGTGGGCGCCGTCACCCACGCGCACGCCGGCCCCCAGCGAGACGGCGGCGCCGATGCGCACGCCCTGGCCGAGCACCACGCGCTCGCCGAACCACGCCGGCCCCGTCACCCGCGCGTCGCCCAGGCGGGCCGAGGGGTGCGCCCACGCCGACAGCCCGTGACGCAGCATGCCCACGAAGGGCGAGGCGTCGGCGAAGCGCACCATCGGCACCTGCCCGAAGAGCACGTCGCGGTGCGTGGCCGCGTACCGCTGCGGCGTGCCCAGGTCGGACCAGTAGACGTCGGTCTCGGTCACCACGTGGCCCCGCACCACCCCGCCCGCCTCGATGAGCTTCACGTACACGTCACGGTTGATGTCGATGGGCCCTTCGGGTGCCATGAAGTCGAAGACGCGCGGCGACAGCACGTGCACGCCCGTGAAGTGCCAGCCCGAGAGCTTCTCGCCGCCCGGCCCCTGGCCCGCGATGCGGCGCACGTGGCGGTGCGCGTCGAGCTCGACGGCGTTGTACGTCTCACCCTCGGGCATCGGCAGCAGCACCATGGTGGCGTCGGCCTTCGACGCCTCGTGCGCCTCGACGATGGGCCGCAGGTCGACCGCGAACAGGACATCGCCGTTGAGCACCACCGAGGAGCCCCCCGAGAGGAATGACGAGAGGCCGCGAATGCCCCCGCCCGTGCCCTGAATCGCCCCGGCCTCGTGCGAGACCTCGAGCGAGAAGCCCGCCCGCGAGGCCTCGGCGCGCGCCACCGCCTCCATCACCTCGGGCAGGTGGTGCGTGTTGATGGCCACCTCGCGCACGCCCAGCTGCGAGAGCGACGAGAGGGCGTACCGCAGCAGGGGCCGGCCGAAGAGCGGCATCGCCGGCTTGGGCCACAGCGTCGTCAGCGGGCGCAGCCGCGTGCCAAGCCCCGCGCAAAGCACCATCGCGCGCATGGCGTCAGGCCAGCTCGGGGACGTACTTCGCGACGAGGCGCCGCAGGTCGGCCAGCTCGGGCTGCACGTCGAGCGCCGCCTTCACGAAGCGCAGCGACGCGGGGATGCTGACGAGGAAGCCCGGGTTGCCCTTGACGCGGTGGATGAACTCGAAGCGCGCGGCGTCCTTCAGCTTGCGCTGCACGGTGAGCAGGTCGAAGAAGCGCTTGAAGGCGACGGGCTCGATGCGCTCCTTCGTCTCCTCCTCGAAGGCCGCGAGGTAGGCGTCGAGCAGCTCGTCGACGAAGGGCCGCTCGAGCTCGACGTAGCTGTCGCGCAGCAGGGCCACCAGGTCGTACTGCCGCGGGCCCTGGAGCGCGTCCTGGAAGTCGATGACGACGAGCTCGCCGTCCTTCACCATGAGGTTGCGCGACTGGTAGTCGCGGTGGGTGAAGCCGCGGGGCGCAGCGGCGAGCTGCCGGGCGATGCGCTGGAAGATGGCGTCGAGCTCGGCGCGCTCGGCGGGCGTGGGCGTCTTGCCGCTCCAGGCCTCGAGGCCCCACTCGCGGAAGTGGTGCAGCTCCCAGTCGTAGAGGTCGACGTCGAAGGCGCGGGTGAAGGCGAGGCACGAGGGGTCGACGGTGCGCTCGGCGCGGGCGCGCAGCCGGGCGAGCAGCCGCACGGCCTTCAGGTACCACCCGTGCCGGTCGCCCCGGGCCTGGGCCTTCTCGAAGGTCTCGTCGGACAGGTCCTCGAGCACCATCATGCCGGCGGGCTCGTCATAGGCGTAGATGCGCGGCACGCGCACGCCGAGGCGCTCGAGGTAGCGGTGCACGTTGACGAAGGGCAGCTCGGTCGGGGCGTCGCCCTTCGTGGCCTCTTCGCTCTTCTTCGCGGCGTCGGGGGGCATCACCATCACGACGAAGGCGTCGGGCGGCGCGCCGACGCGGTAGTACGAGCGGTTCGAGGCGTCGCCCTTGAGCTTGACGATGGGAGCGCCCTCGAAGGAGCGACCGGCGGCGCGGCCCACCTGGGCCTTCAGCTGGGAGTCGAGCGTCATGGAGGGCGGTGCTTACCGCTCCCGGCGCAGCGGCAACAGGTCGAACGACAGCGCCAGCATCACGGGGAAGCGGCCGGAGCGCTCGGGCACGGCGGCGAGGGACGCGTCAGAGAAGCCGTGCGTCGCCACCACCACCACCACCGGGGCGTCGCGCTCGTCACGCCCGGGGCCGACGCGCAGGACGCCGGCGCGGCCGAAGAGCTTCGCGATGACGTCCTCGACGGCGTCGGCGAGCTCGGGGTCGTCCTGGTCCTCCGAGTGGCCGTCGCGGGCCCAGTCCTCCTTGAGCAGCACACCGCGCTCCTTCGCCTGGCGCAGGGCGGCGTAGGCGTCGAAGGGCTTGTCGGCGCGCGGGGGGGCGGCGAGGGCGGCCTGGACGTCGGCGACGGGGGCGAGGGACGTGAAGCTGGCGGCCGACAGCCCGCCGGGGCGCACCTCGCGCTTCTCGAAGCCGTCGCGCGTGGGCTTCGGCTGCGCGTGCGCCTGCTGCTGGGGGCGGGCCTTCTGCGGAGTCTTCGGCGGCTCGGGGGGCCGCGCCTTCGGGCGGAAGACGCGGGCGAAGAAACCCGAGGGCTTCTCGTCGCGCTCGGCCTCGTGGCCCTCGGCGTGGGCCTCGGCGGCGGCCTTCGCGTCCTCCCGCTCGGCGTGGGCGAGGGCGTGGGTGAGGGCCTCCATCGAGTGCTGGCCGGACTCTTCGGCGGCGGCCTTCTGGGCGTCTCTCGAGGGCTCCGCGTGGGTGGCGTCTTCGCCGCCGCCGGGCTTCAGCCTC
>JADCJJ010000415.1 GCA_020247085.1 Myxococcaceae bacterium
ACTCGGAGCTCGGCATCAACTTCCACGGCGGCGTGCCGCTGCCGTCGACCGAGGTGACGCCGATCTTCTTCGGCACCAAGTACTCCCGCCAGGGCCTGCCGCCGAGCCTCAACCTCGCGAACCTCATCTCGCTCTCAGGCTTCCTGGGCGGCATCTCGAGCAGCGGCAACATCAACATCGCCGGCCTCAACATTCCGAACTTCGGCGTGGTCATCAACGCGCTGCAGACGTCGAGCGACGTGAACGTGCTGTCGACGCCGCACATTCTCACCACTGACAACGAAGAGGCCGAGATCACCGTCGGGCAGAACGTGCCGTTCCAGTCGGGCTTCGCGGCGGGCGGGTTCGGGCTGGGCGGGCTGGGCGGCCTCGGCGGGCTCGCGGGGGGCCTCGGCGGCGCCGCGGGCGGGCTGGGTGGCCTGGGCGGGCTCGGGGGCCTCGGGGCGCTGGGCGGGCTCGGCGGCGGGCTCCCGTTCGGGCAGATCCAGCGGCAGAACGTCGACCTCAAGCTGTCGATCAAGCCGCAGATCAACGAGTCGGACTACGTGCGGCTCGTCATCAACGAGCAGATCGAAGAGATCGCCTCGAGCGACCCCATCCTCGGGCCCACCACCTCGAAGCGCAGCGCGAAGACGACGGTGGTCGCGAAGGACCAGGAGACGGTCGTCATCGGCGGCATCATGCAGGACCGCCTGGTCGAGTCGGTCTCGAAGACGCCGATCCTCGGAGACATTCCGCTCGTGGGGAACCTCTTCCGCCAGCAGACGCGGCGCAAGGTGAAGACCAACCTGCTGCTCTTCCTGACGCCGTACATCATTCGCGACGCAGGCGACTTCCGGCGCATCTTCGAGCGCAAGCTCAAGGAGCGGCAGCAGTTCGTCGAGCAGTTCTACGGCGCCACCACGGCGTACGACGTGACCATCGACTTCAACCGCAAGCCGGGGCCGCTCGCGCGCATGACGCAGCTGCTCAACAAAGAGCTCAACCGCATCGAGAACGGCGGCCCAGGCAACCCCGGCGACCGCGTCATTCAGCCGCAGCAGCCGGCGCCCGCCCCCGCCCCGGCCCCAACCACGGCCCCCCAGGGCGCGCCCGTGCCGGTGCGGGAGCCGGGCCCCGAGACGCTGCGGGTCCAGCCGGAGCTCCAGGCCCCATGAGCGACGGCCTCGACGCTCAGGAGCCGTTGCGCACCGAGCAGACCCAGATGGTCTCGCACGGGCCGGCGTACCTCTTCGGGCGGCCGCTCGGCGAGATCCTGGTGAGCCAGTTCCAGCTGCCGCGAGAGAAGCTCGACGAGGCGCTGGCGCAGCAGCGCGAGAAGGGCGGGCGCATCGGCGAGGTGCTCATCGGCATGAAGGCCGCCACCGAGGAGCAGGTGACGCGGGCGCTCGCCGCCCAGCTCGACCTCGAGTACCTGGGGTCGATCTCGACGGACGACGTGCAGCCCGACCTCGTCCAGAAGGTGGCCATCGGCTTCGCCAAGGCGATGCGCATGCTGCCGCTGAAGCAGCACGGCGACGTGGTGAAGGTGGCCTTCGCCGACCCGCTCGACACGGCGGTGCTCGACCACGCCCGCATGATGTTCTCGGCCGAGGTCGAGCCGGTGCTGGCGCAGGCGTCGACCATCATCGACGCCATCAACGCGGTGTACGACCGCAACATCAACGAGGCCGAGCAGGTCGTCGGCGAGATGGAAGCGCAAGACATCGACGCCGCCGAGAAGGTGCTCGAAGAGGCGCAAGACCTGCTCGACTCGGGCGACGAGGCGCCGATCATCCGCCTCGTCAACTCGCTGCTGTTCCGCGCCGCCAAGGAGCGCGCCAGCGACATTCACATCGAGCCGATGGAGCGCGAGCTGGTGGTGCGCTTCCGCATCGACGGTGTGCTGCAGGTCGTCATCCGCCCGCCGAAGCGCTCGCAGAAGGCCATCATCAGCCGCGTGAAGATCATGGCGCAGCTGAACATCGCCGAGCAGCGCCTGCCGCAAGACGGCCGCATCAAGATCAAGCTGGCCGGCCGCGACATCGACATTCGCGTCTCGACCATCCCCACGGTGCACGGCGAGAGCATCGTGATGCGGCTGCTCGACAAGAGCGGCACGCTGCTCGACCTCGACCAGGTGGGCATGGCGCCCGACGTGCTCAAGGGCGTCTACGACGTCACCGCCCGCAGCCACGGCATCGTGCTCGTCACCGGCCCCACCGGCTCGGGCAAGACGACGACGCTGTACGGCGCGCTGTCGCGCATCAACACGCCCGAGGTGAAGATCCTCACCGTCGAGGACCCGGTCGAGTACCAGCTCAAGGGCATCAACCAGATGGCGATTCAGCCGAAGATCGGGCTGACGTTCGCCTCGGGGCTGCGCTCGTTCCTCCGGCAGGACCCGGACATCATCATGGTCGGCGAGATCCGCGACAAGGAGACCGCCGAGATCGCCATTCAGGCCTCGCTCACGGGCCACCTCGTGCTCTCGACGGTGCACACCAACGACTCGGCCGGCGCCGTCACCCGGCTCGTCGAGATGGGCATCGAGCCGTTCCTGGTGGCCTCGTCGCTCACCGCCGTGCTCGCCCAGCGCCTGGTGCGCCGCGTGTGCCAGGAGTGCCGTCAGGCGTACCGGCCCACCGACGAAGAGATCTCGAAGCTGGGCATGAGCCGGGATCGGTTCGTCGCGATGGGGGGCTCCGAGGTGGTGTACCGCGCGGTGGGCTGCCCCGCGTGCAACAAGAACGGCTACCGCGGCCGCATGGGCATCTACGAGCTGCTGATGGTCGACGAAGACGTGCGCAACCTCGTCTTGAAGAACGTCGACTCGGGCACCATCAAGAAGAAGGCGATCGAGAAGGGCATGCTCACGCTGCTCGACGACGCCGCGCTCAAGGTGGCGCAGGGGCAGACGACCATCGCCGAGGTGCTCTCCGTCACCCAGGAGGACATCTAAGCCGCCATGCCCGTGTTCGAGTACAGAGGCCTCTCGGCCGCCGGCAAGACGACGACCGGCCTCAAGGAGGCCGACTCGCCGAAGGCACTGCGCGCGGTGCTGCGCAAAGAGGGCATCTTCCTCACCGACGTGGTGGGCCAGGCCGACGCGAGCCTCAAGGGCGGCGCGAAGGGGAGCGCGAAGGCGGCGGCGACGCAGGCGCTCTCGACGGACATCAACCTGCGGCGGCTGGCGCGCGGGCGCGTCAACACCGACGACATCGCCATCATGACGCGGCAGCTCGCCACCCTGCTCGGCGCCGGCGTCACCCTCGTCGAGGCGCTCTCGGCGATGGTCGACCAGGTCGAGAAGGAGCAGCTCAAGCGCATCTTGTCCGACGTGAAGCAGAAGGTGAACGAGGGCAACTCGCTCGCCGACGCGCTCAACGGCCACAACAAGGTGTTCGGCAACCTCTTCATCAACATGATCCGCGCGGGCGAGTCGTCGGGCGCGCTCGACTCGGTGCTGCTGCGGCTCGCCGAGTTCACCGAGGGCCAGGCCCGGCTGCGGCAGAAGATCGTCGGCACGATGATCTACCCGCTCATCATGATGGTGGTGGGCGGCGGCGTGCTGGTGATGCTGATGACGGTGGTGGTGCCGAAGGTGACGAAGATCTTCGACGACATGAAGGTGACGCTGCCATGGACGACGCGGCTGCTCATCTGGTCGTCGAACTTCCTCCAGGACTACTGGTTCGTGCTGGTGCCCCTGTTCATCGCCTTCGCTATCGGCTTCTTCCAGTGGACGCGCAGCGAGCAGGGCAAGCCGGTGTGGGACCGGGTGGTGCTCAAGGTGCCAGTGTTCGGCCCGTTGGTGCGCATGCTGTCGGTGGCGCGCTTCTCGCGCACGCTGGCGACGCTGCTGAAGTCGGGCGTGCCGCTGCTCACCGCGATGGAGATCGTCAAGAACGTCATCACCAACACGGTGATGAGCGACGTCGTCGACAAGGCGCGCGACTCGATCCGCGAGGGCGAGAGCATCGCCAACCCGCTCAAGCGGTCGGGTGAATTCCCCCCGCTGGTGTACCACATGGTGTCGATCGGCGAGCGCTCGGGCCAGCTCGAGGACATGCTGCTGAATGTCGCCGACAGCTACGAGTCGCAGGTGAACGTGCGCATCGGGGCGCTCACCTCGCTGCTTGAGCCGCTGATGATCGTGAGCATGGGCGCCGTCATCGCCTTCGTCGCCTTCTCGATCCTCATGCCGATCCTGCAGATGAATTCCATGGTGCGGTGAGGTGTTGACATGCTCGTGAAGACCGCCGTGCAGCCTGACGCTCGCACCGCCCCGGAGCGGTGGTTGTGGCGCATCGTCACCTTCGGGCTCGTCGCCCTTGCCGCCGGCCTGGTCGCCGTCGGCCTCACCCTCTACGTCTGAAAGGAAGACCCATGCTCCGAAAGGCCCTCACCCGTCGTCAGCGCCGCGCCCGCGGCATGACGCTCATCGAGATCATCGTCGTCATCACCATTCTGTCGCTGCTGATGGCCGCCGTCGGCGTCGCCGTCATCCCGCAGCTCGAGCAGGCGAAGGTCGACCGCGCCAAGATGGACATTCAGAACATCCAGAACGCGCTGAAGACGTACTACGCGAAGAAGGGCAACTACCCGGACACCGGCGTGGGCCTCAAGGCGCTGGTCGACGCGCAGATCCTCGAGCGCGAGCCGCTCGACCCGTGGGACACGCCCTACACGTACATGAAGCAGGGCTCGTCGCCCGTCATCATCTCGTACGGGAAGGACAAGTCGCCAGGCGGCACCGAGACCGACGCCGACATCTCGTCGAAGGACCTCGGCGCGAAGCGGCAGTGACGAGCACACCATGAGCCTCGACCCGAAGCAGCACGAGACGAACGACGGGCTCTCGCCGACGGCCATCGCCGTCGGGCTGGGCACCTCGGCGCTCGTGTGGCTGGTAGTCGACGCGCTGCGGAGGCTCCTGTGAGGGGCGCCGCGCGTGCCCGTCGGGGCATCACGCTCATCGAGCTCGTCGTGGCGCTGGGCATCGTGGTGGTGCTGTTCGCGGCCGTCGTCTACGGGCTGGGGGCGCTCACCGGCGCGAAGGCCAAGGAGGCGTCGGCCGAGCTCGCTGGCACCATTCGCGCGCTCTACGACACTGCCGCGCTGTCGGGGAAGACGTGCCGGCTCGTCTTCGACCTGCCGGCCAAGGGCGCCGAAGACGGCGTCGTGCGCTACCACGCCGAGTGCGCGAAGGGCTCCATCACCGCCGCCGCCGACCGGGCCGACGAGCAGCGCGCCGCCGAGAAGCAGGCCCGTGAGCAGCAGCGCCGCGACGAGGCGAAGGACCGCTTCCGCTCGCTCTCCGGCGACGACTCGGGGCCGAACCTGCAGGAGCTGATGGCTCGCGAGAAGAACCGCGTGGAAGAGGCCGCGAAGTTCTCGAACTTCACCTCGGAAGACGTGCCCGAGCGCTCGCTGCCCGGTGGCGTCGAGGTCGAGGTGTGGACCGCGAAGCTCAAGGCGCCCACGAAGTCGGGCGTGGCCTACCTCTACTTCTTCCCCCAGGGGTTCACCGAGCGGGCGCAGATCTACGTGAAGCAGGGCAAGAGCACCTGGACGCTCGCCGTCTCGCCGCTCACCGGCAAAACGGTGATTCACGCCGAGGCCCTGGAGCTGCCCCGCTCATGAGCCGCCGCGCGTTCACCCTGCTCGAGACGGTGGTGGCGATGGCGATTCTGGCCGTCACGCTGATGGCCATTCTCGACATCAACTCGACGGCCATCTCGGCGCACATCTTCGCGCGCAAGCTCACGGTGGCCACGCTGCTGGCCCGCTCGAAGATGACGGACATCGAGCAGAAGCTCTACGACGAGCCGCTCCCGGCGGATGACGACGAAGACGCTGGCGACTTCGGCCAGGAGGGCTGGCCCTCGTACAAGTGGCGCGCGAAGATCATCGCGCCGCGCACGAATGGGCTGACGCCCGAGCAGCTCTTCGGCGCGCTCTTCAACCTGCCGCTGGGCGGCGATGACTCGAAGGACGGCAAGGGCGGCCCGCTGGCGGCGCTGTTCGGCGGGGGCGGCGCTCCCGGAGGCCTTCCCGGTGGCGCCGGCGGCATGGGCGGCCTCATGGGCGCGCTCGGCGGGGCCAACCCACTCACCGCGCAGTTCCAGCAGATGGTCGACACGCTGCAGAAGTCGGTCCGCGAGGTGCACCTCACGGTCTCGTGGAAAGAGGGCAAGCTGACCGAGAGCTTCGACCTGGTGACGCACGTCGTGTCGATGGGGCCCGGCTCGGACCGCAACGGCGGGGCGGCGGCGGTGGCCGGGGCGCCGACGGGCGCGGCCGCCGACCAGTTCGTCGACGCCACCACCGGGCAGCCGGTGCCCAACGCCCAGCCCGGCCCCAACGGGCAGATGGTGAACCCCGCCACCGGCCAGCCGGTGATGACGGCGGCGCAGTTCGCGCAGAGCCGGGGCGCCGCCGGCGGGCTCAACACCATCGGGGGCGGCGGGCTGCGGCCCTTCCTCCCCCCGGTGGGCAACATGGTCCCGCAGGGCGTCGGCAACGTCTTGCGCGGCGGGGGCTTCAAGTGAGCCGCGCGCGCCGGGGCTTCACGCTCATCGAGGTCATCACCGCCATCGGCATCACCGCCTTCATCGGCGTCGTCATCGGCGTGACGTTCTCGACCACCATCGTCAACAAGGACGTCATCGAGGGCCAGGCCGAGCGCTACCGCATGCTGCGCACGGCGATGAACCGCATGACGCGCGAGATCGGCGCCGCCTACGTCAGCGACCGCTACGACTCCCGGCGCTACCGCGACGCCTTCGACCGGCCCACCAACTTCGTCGGCACCCGCGACAAGCTGTTGTTCACCAGCCTCTCGCACCAGCGGCTGTACGCCGACGCCAAGGAGAGCGACCAGGCGGTCATCGAGTACCAGGTGAAGCGCTCTCCCGACCCGAAGGCGAGAGACCGCGACGACCTGGTGCGCCGCGAGAAGGTCGTCCTCGAGGAGCGAATGGAGCGCGGCGGCACCGAGGACATCCTGTTCGAGGGGGTCAAGAAGCTCGAGTTCCAGTACTGGAACAGCGAGCGCAAGCAGTGGGAGGACGAGTGGGACACGCGGCGCTCCGAGCGCCGCACCATCCTCCCCACGCGCGTGAAGATCACCCTCATCGCGGTCGACGAGAACGGCAAGGACGTGAAGTACGTGTCGCAGGCCCGCGTCATACTCAACACCGAGTTCCCGAGGTTCCAGTGAGAGCGGGCCGCGCCCTTCGCCGCAAGGTGGTGCGCGCGGGCGCCGTCGCCGCGCCGAGGGCCCCGGCCCGGCGGAGGGGGGAGCGCGGCGTGGCGCTGCTGCTCGTGCTGGTGGGCATCGCCGTGCTGTCGCTGGTGGCGAACGAGGTGCGCTACAACTCGATGGTCGAGCTGCGGCTGGCGACGAACCAGCGCGACGAGCTGCGCGCCCACTTCCTGGCGCGCTCGGGCGTCGCGCTGTCGCGGTTGATGCTGCGGTACCAGAAGCAGGTCGACATGCTCCCCATCCCCAACTTCGGGGCGATGCTGCAGCAGGCGCTCGGGAGCAACCCGGCGCTGGGCGGCCTCCTCGGGCTGACGGGCCAACAGCTGCCCGGCATGCCGCCTCCGGGAGTGCCCGGCGCGCCCGGCATGCCGCCGGGCATGCCCGGCATGAGCACCGCCAGCATTCAGCTGTGGCGCATGGCGAAGGTCGACTGCCACATGCTCGAGGGCCTCGTGCCGGCCGTCGACGCGAAGGGGGGCCTGGCCCCGCTCACGTCGGCGGCGAGCAAGAAGTTCTCGTTCGACGACGAGAACCCCGAGCTGGGCAAGGAGATGCAGGCGAAGCAGTTCGGCTCGTTCACCGGCTGCTTCGACACCGTCATCTCCGACGAAGAGGAGCGCATCAACCTGAACAAGCTCGACGGCACGCAGCTCGTCGCCGTCGTCGTCGCCAACCAGCTCGTCACCACGCTCAACGACAAGCGCTACGAGTTCCTCTTCGAGAAGGAGGACGCCAACCGCCTGAAGGTGTCGGCGAATGACGTCATCGTCGGCATGAAGGACTGGATCGACGAGGACGAGTCGGGCTCGACGATCAACCTCACCGGCCAGGGCGACCCCTTCGTACGCGGCTTCTCTGACGAGAACGGCGGCTACGCGAACTACCCCGAGCGCTACCGGGCGAAGAACGCGCGCTTCGACAGCCTCGACGAGGTCTTCCTCGTGCACGGGGTGAACGACCGCTTCATGGCGGCCTTCAAGGACAAGTTCACCGTCTACCCAGACATGAACGCCCGGTTGAACATCAACACCGACGATCCGGTGATGCTCGAGATCGCCATTCGCTCGGTGGCCGATCCGCTCCGCCCCGACCCGCGCCTGGCCGACCCGGTCTTCATCGACACCGTCATCAAGCGCATCCGCGCGGCGCGGCTGTTCGCGATGTTCGGCATGAGCGTCACCGACTTCGTCAACATCGTGGCCTCGACGGGCATCGCGGTGAACTCGTCGATTCTCAACAACGTGCAGAACCAGCGCTTCGTCGGCGACAAGAGCAACACGTACCGCGTGGCGGTGACGGGCTCAGCGGGCGACGTCACCCGCACCATCACGGCGGTCATCCGCCTCGACGACGGCCTCGGCCGGCTCGTCTACTGGAGAGAGGAGTAACCCATGGCCCGTGTCCTCGGCCTCGACCTCGGGAGCCACGCGGTGAAGGCCGTGCTGCTCGAGACGACCCTGCGCGGCTTTCAGGTGAAGTCGTACGCGACGGCGCCAGTCCCCGCCGAGGGCGAGAAGAAGGCCCGCCTCGAGGCGGCGCTGGCGCAGCTGTCGGCCCAGGGCCCCCTCACCGCCGACGCCGTCGTCGTCGCGGTGCCCGGCGTCTCCATGGCGACGCACTCGCTCGCCCTGCCCTTCTCCGAGCCGAAGAAGGTCGAGGCGGCGTTGGCCGGCGAGGTGGCCGACCAGCTGCCCTTCGAGCTCGACGAGGCCGTCTACGACTACCAGGCGACCGAGACGAAGCTGGGCGAGCTGAAGGGCGCGCAGGTGCTGGTGGGTGTGCTGAAGAAGCTCGAGCTGGCGGGGCTGCTCGAGCAGCTGCGCGCGGCGAAGCTCGAGCCGCGCGTGGTGACGCACCCCGGCCTCGTCTACCAGGGCGTGCTCGCCGCCTTGCCCGCCTCCGAGGCCGACGAGGCGGTGGCCGTCGTCGACCTCGGCCACGAGCGGTGCTCCCTCGCCATCGGCAAGCCCGGGGGCACGGTGGACTTCGCGCGCACCTTCATCGGCGGGGGCCTCGCCCTGTCGAAGGCCCTGGCCACCGAGTTCCAGATTCCACTCGCCGAGGCGCAGTCGTGGAAAGAGGCGCACGGGGCCGTGGGCGCCGAGGTGGTGGGCCCCGACGCCGAGCGCGCCGCGGGCGCCTTCATGCGGGCGCTCCAGCCCGTCGTGCGGGAGCTGCGGGCGAGCCTCAAGTCGTACGCCGCGAAGATGCGCAGGCCGGTGACGCGGCTGCTCCTCTGCGGCGGCTCGGCGAAGCTGCTGGGCCTGCCCGGCCAGCTCGAGCGCGACCTCTCGCTCCCCGCCTCGCTCGTCACCCTGCCCCCGGACGCCCAGGGCGCGCTCGGCCTCTCGGCGGGCCCCGAGGCGGTGCAGGCCTGGGCGCTGGCGCTGCGCGGCCAGGCCACCGGCGCGAAGGCGCCCCGCTTCAACCTGCGCCGCGGCGAGTTCGCCTTCAAGAGTGACCTCGACTTCGCGCGGGACAAGGTGGGCCAGCTCGCGGCCTTCGCGGCGGTGCTCCTCGTGCTGCTCGTCGCCTCGGGCGTCGCCCGCAACGCGGTGCTCGAGCGGCGCGAGAAGCAGATCGACCAGCTGCTGTGCGACACCACCACCCGCATCCTCGGGAAGTGCGAGCGGAACTACGACATCGCCATCAACCTGCTCGAGGGCAAGGAGAGCCCCGCCGCCGGCGTGCCGAAGCGGTCGGCGGTGACGCTGCTCGCCGAGGTGGCCCAGCGCATTCCACCCGACTCGCCGGTCGTCATCGACCGCGTCACCCTCGACCTCGACCGCATCGAGCTCGCCTGCAGCGCCCCCAGCGTGAAGCAGATGGAGGACATGATCACCGCCCTCAAGTCGTACAAGTGCTTCAAGGAGATCAGCGAGGGCAAGGTCGAGAAGACGAAGGACGGAGCGAAGGTGTCGTTCCGCCTGGACGTGAAGGTCGAGTGCCCCGCCGAGGGCGAGGGGCAGGGGTGATTCGCCATGGCTGACCTCTCGACCACGCTGCAGTCGTCGCTGGCCACCCTGTCATCGCGCGAGCGCCGCATGGTGATGGCCGCCGGCGTCGCGGTGCTCGTCTTCGTCGTCTTCATGGTGACGTTCAGCTTCTCGAAGAAGGCGACGAAGATTCGCACCACCACTGAGACGAAGATCGGCCAGCTCTCACGCGTGCAGGAGCTCGCGGCCAGCTACAACCAGTCCCGCGCCCAGCGAGACATGGCCGAGCGACAGCTCGCGGCCTCGAACGTGCGCCTGTCGTCGTTCCTCGAGGACATCGCCAAGCAGAAGGGCGTCGAGCTGCCGACCATCAACCCGAAGGCCGACGTGCCGCTCGAGGGCACGAAGATCGTCGAGAGCTCGGTCGAGGTGACGCTGACCGACGTGAAGCTGAACCGGCTGCTCGAGTTCCTGCAGGCCGTCGAGGGCGGGCCTGGCGTGGTGAAGGTGAAGTACCTGCGGCTCGAGCCGCGTCCCTCGACCGAGTCCATCACCGCGTGGCTGCAGGTGGCCACCTACCACCTGAAGAACTGACGCCATGGCCGCCTCGTCGAAGCTGAAGGTCGTTCGCAGGGTGTTCGCCTACGCGGGCTTCTTCGTCGTCGCTCTCGTGGCGGCGTTCTTCCTCACCTTCCCCTACGACGCGCTGAAGGCGCGCGTTCGCCTCGAGGCCGACCGGGCGGGCTTCTTCGCGCGCATCGCCTCGCTGGGGCCGGGGTTCTTCTCGGTGCGCGCGCGGGGGGTCGAGCTGAGCAAGAAGGCCGAGAGCGACCCGCCACCCGAGCCCCTCCAGTTCGACGCCATCTCGGTCGGGCCGACGCTGGTGCCCCCGGGCCTCGGCGTCACGGTGAAGGTCTTCGGTGGCACCATCGCGGTGCGCGCGTCGGGCCTGTCGACGATTCGGGTTCGCGTCGACGCCGAGGACCTCGACCTGTCGAAGTCGAACCTGAAGGGCTTCTCGGGCATCGACTTCGCGGGCACCGTCGAAGCGCACGTCGACCTGTCGCTCCCGCGCGTGGCGGTGGGGGCCGAGCCGGCGCAGCCCGACCTCGGCCAGGCCAGCGGCACCATCGCCCTCGAGGCGAAGCAGCTGGCCATCAACGGCGGCTCGCTGTCGATGGTGATTCCCCAGTTCGGCCCCGAGCCGACGCCGCTCGACCTGCCGAAGATCGTCTTCGGCGACGTGACGGGGAAGCTGAAGTTCGAGAAGGGCGCCGGCACCATCGAGAAGTTCGAGGCGAAGTC
The DNA here is from genome assembly GCA_020247085.1 of Myxococcaceae bacterium. Classification (GTDB taxonomy): domain Bacteria; phylum Myxococcota; class Myxococcia; order Myxococcales; family Myxococcaceae; genus Xiheimicrobium; species Xiheimicrobium aquaticum. Next base: position 11,491 of record JADCJJ010000415.1, read on the forward strand.
GCCGGACCTCGAGCTGCAGGCGACGGGGACGGTGAAGCTGGCGAAGCGGCTCGAGTACTCCGAGCCCGGCGTCGAGGTGCGCTTCAAGCCCGACCCCGAGTTCCAGAAGCGCCTGGGCCTCATCGGCAGCGCGCTGTCGATGGTGGGCCCCGACCCGAAGGACCCCGCCTGGCGTATGGGCCGGCTGACGGGCTACCTCGGGCGCCCGAACTTCCGCTGACGGCGCCGTGGCGAGCCGCCGGCGCGCGAAGGGGCCCCCGGCCTCGATGACCTCGGAGCGCGCGCGCTTCGGCTGGTGGCTGCGCCACGCCGAGGCGGGAGACGGCACGGCGATGCTCGAGGTGGCGACGCGCCTCGAGCGCGGGGCCGGCGCGCCGGCCGACGCCCGGGCCGCGCTCGGGTGGTACCGCCGCGCGGTGCACGCCGGCGTCGCCCTCGCGCCGGCCCTGGTGGGCGAGACGGTGTTCGAGGCCGACCCCATCGCCGGCATCACCTGGCTCATGCTGGGCTTCGAGCGCGCGCCCGACGGGGACGAGGCCAACGCCACCATCGCCACCAGCCTCTCGATGCACGAGCCGCGGCTGTCGGACGCGGCGGTGCAGGCGGCGCAGGTGTGGGCGGACGCCTGCCGGGAGCGCGCACAGTGGCCCGACGAGGTGCCCGCGCCCCACTACGTCACCGCGCCCTTCCGCCCGCGGCCGCCGCCACCGCCGCTGTCGGCGCGCACCCCGCGCCATTCGCCGCACCTCACCCGTCCCCTGGCGTTCGGGCCGTGGCGCATCGCCCTGCCGCCCGCCGCGGCCGTCGAGACGCTCCGCGTCGGCCAGCACGTCAAGGCCTCGTGGGGAGGTGCCTTCGCGGTACACCTGGTGTGGACGACGCTGGCGCCGGGCCTCGACGTCGAGGGCTACGTGCTGCGCAGCAACGCCTCGACGCAGCGGCTGTGGCGCCCCGAGGCCGCGCCCTCCCGCTTCCTGCTCTACGGCGTCGACACCACCTCGTGCGTCTTCACGGGCCTCGGCCCGTCATCGGGCCAGCGGGCGCTCAAGCGCTTCGCGGCCCGCGAAGCGCACCTGGCCGTCGTCACCGCCGTCGCGCCGGACGCACTGTTCGAAGCGAAGCGCGAGCTGCTCGAGGCCCTCGTCGACAGCCTTCGCCCCGGCTGAGGCCCCCGGCTGCGGCCCGGCACGTGCGCGAGTGCGTCAGAAGGCGACGAAGAGGCCGGCGGACAGCGCCGCGAAGCCGTAGGGGCGCAGCGTCACCGTCGCCGCGGCGTCCTCCTGGAATGGCACCAGCAACACCGGGAACTCGCCCTCGGCGTGGAGCCACACCGGGCCGGCGAGGCGAAGGCGGAGCGAGAGGCGGGGGGCGGCGACGACGAGGCCGGTGGGCTGGAGCGCGCCGCTCGTCGGCTGCGCAGCGAGGAGCATGCCGCCGCCCAGCTCGAGGCCGAGGCCGAGGTGCAGGCGCCACCACTCGACGGCGACGCGGTACCCCACGCGCAGCTGCAGCCCGTACTCGTTCCGGCGCGTCGCCTCGGTCGTCGCCTCACCGACGCCCTGCAGCGTCAGCTCGCCGAGCACGCGGGCCCGACCCAGGCGGGGGCGCCCGAAGAGGTTGAAGCTGCCGAAGGACGACTGGAGAGGCTCCACGCCGACGCGCAGCTGGTACTTGAGGCCGCTCGTGTCGTTGGGTGCCCACTCGGTGACCCGGCCGGTCGCGCCGAAGGCCAGCGACAACCCGATGGGCGCGGTGTCTTCCTTCTCGTCCATCTGCTGCGACACCTCGACGGCGCCGCCCTTGGCCGCGACGACCACCGCCGACGTGACGGGCGTCAGCTCGCCCCAGGCGACGGCGCGGCGCTGGCCCTCGGCGAGCTTGAGGCGCGCGGCGAAGCCCTGGCCGCCCTTGAAGAGCCGCAGCGAGTACTCGCCGGGCGCCACCGCGAACTCCCGGGCCGCGCCGGCCGGCGCCTCGACGACGACGTGGTCCCTCAGGACGTCGGTCACCAGCGCGCGGTCGGCGCCCTCGGGCAGCACCAGCACCGACGAGGGCTTGAGCAGCGAGGCCAGCACCAGCTCGCCCTGGCCCGACAGCTTGAAGTCGTACGAGGGGTGCTGGACGCCGACGGAGAGGGCCGCCGTGGCGCTGACGGTGCGATCGTACGCGTAGCGGTAGGCCTCGGCGAGCGTCACCAGCCGGTCGCCCGAGGTGTCGGCGGCGCCGCGCAGCCCCGAGATGAGGTTGTGCGTGAAATAGCTGCCCATCACCTCGTTCGACTCGAGCGCGGCCTCGTCGGCGGCGCTCGAGGTGATGAAGGCCTCGCCGGTCTGCTGGAGCGTGTCGGCCAGCTTGATGACGAAGGCCTCGGCCGGCCGGCCGCCCTTCTCGCGAATGCCCGCGCCCGACTTGCACGCGTCGACGATGGAGACGCGCACGTCGGCCCCCGCGCCCGAGAGCAGGGCCTTCAGGCGCGCGTACGGCAGCCGCTCGAGGCCGAGCTCCATCGCCTCACCGTCGGAGTGGCCCGAGAAGTAGAACACCAGCACGGTGCGCACGTCGGGAGAGCGCTTGAACATCGCGATGCGCTCCTTCGCGTCGGTGATGGCGCGCTCGACGTCGGCAGCCCGCCGCCCCTGAAGCAGCAGGATGTCGTCGGGCGCCACCTCGCCGAGCTCGACCAGCACGCGGGCCATCTTCCCCGCGTCGGACTCGGCGAAGCGCAACGGCGGCATCGACGGCCCGCCGGCGTTGTTGCCGACGACGATGGCGACGCGCCGGGTCTCGGCGACGGAAATCGCCGGGCCGAGGCAGAGCCCCAGGACGAGGGCGAGGCGGCCGGCGCTCACGGCGCGCCCTTGACGAAGCGACGCGTCAACACCGTCGCCCCCTCGACCTTCGGCGCCTCGGGGTTGGCCCGCACCGCCGCCTCGAGGGCGGCCGCCGTCACCGGGGCATGCGACAGCACGACGAAGACCCGCTCGTCGCCCATCGTCTCGTCGAGCTCGATGGTGCTGGCGAGCTCGACACGGCTGGCCGCGGGGGCGGCCTCGGACTGGGTGGCGCCGAAGGGGTGGAACACCGTGAAGCCCTGCGCCCCGTCGAGCGAGGCGACGAGCACGAACTTCGCGCTGGCGGGCTCGACGACGAAGCGCACCTTGTCCTTCGGGTGCAACGTCGCGCCGTCCTTCACCGGGAAGGGCGCCGCCCCCCCGCGCTGGGCGACGAGCTCGAACGCCGCCGCCCCCTTGATGCCGACATACTCGTCGTCTTCCGTCTGCGTCCCCGGGCCGGCGGCGAAGGTGAGCGCGAGCGCCGCGGCGGTGGCCAGCCCCAGGGCCGGGAGCACGAGCCGTAGCCGCAGCCGCTCCAGCACTCCACCCCTTGAGCCCTCGAGGCGGGCCTGCACCTTCGGGAGGGTGCGCGGGAAGACGTACTGCTTGAACTTCTGGCTGTCTTCGTTGAGCTCCGCCCAGCGCTGCTGGCACACGGCGCACGTCTCGAGGTGGCCTCGAGCGTCGCGCTCGTCCGTCGTCGAAAGCGCCGACAGGAGCAGCAGGTCGATGGCCTCGGCCGACAGGTGGCCGCGGGCGTTGGTGACGGTCATGGCGTACCCCCCTCGCGAGAGAGGAACTTGCGGCTGCGCTCCTGGAACTCCTGGAGCCGGTTGATGACGGTTCTGCGCGAGATGTCCAGCGCGCGCGCGACCTGATCCTGGTCGAGCCCGTCGACGTAGTAGAGGACCACCGTGTCGCGGAGCTTCTCGGGCGTGCGCGCGATGAGCTGCAGCGCCAGGGCGCGGTCGTGCAGCTTCGGCTCGAGCAGCTCACCCTCGCCTTCGGGGAGCGCCTCGGGTGCCGTGGGCTCGGCCTGGCGGCCGCGGTCGCGGAGCTGGTTGAGGCAGTAGTTGGTCGAGATGCGGTAGACCCACGCCAGGGCCGCCGCGTCGTCGGGAGCTGCCTCGATGTGACGCATGACGCGCACGAAGACCTCCTGCGTAGCGTCCTCTGCCAGCCCGTCGTCCCTCAACAGACGGCGGCACCGCGAGAAGATCGCCGGCCCGAACTTCCGGTACAGGTCATCGACCCGTCCGTATGAATCGACCCCGCGTGGCGACACCGTGTGCAACCTTCCTGAAAGAATCTTCTCCCGGTCGACCGCGCCGCCCGAACGACCCCCGCTTCACGCGCTGCGCGGCTGACCGCCAGGCGCCGTCCGCCCGAGTGCGCCCGGCCCGGCCAGGCACCGGAAACTACTCGATTTCCGCGCGCGCCTCACCTCGATTCCGCAGGCACCGGCAGCGTGGGGAGGGCCCCGGGCGCGTGCACGGCGGACCCTTCCCGCGGGGCGCGGGGCGGGTTGGTCAACTGGCACGGGAATGTGGGGCGGTGCGAAGGCGGTCGATTGAGCCCGCCGGGCAAACCTGCTCAAACGCCGGGCCATGTGCGGCGTCTTCGGCATCTACGGGCATGAGGAAGCGGCGAACCTGACGTACCTGGGCCTTCACGCGCTCCAGCACCGGGGGCAGGAGTCGGGCGGCATCGTCACCAGCGACGGCCAGCGGCTGCGCAGCCACCGCAGCATGGGGCTGGTGGCCGACACGTTCACCCAGCCGGTGCTGGAACAGTTGCCGGGCACGCTGGCGATCGGCCACGTGCGGTACTCGACGGCCGGCGGGAGCCACCTGAAGAACGCCCAGCCGCTGCAGGTGTCGTTCGTCGGCGGCCAGCTCGCGGTGGCGCACAACGGCAACTTCGTCGACGCCGAGGCGACCCGCCGGGGGCTCGAGGCCGACGGCGCCATCTTTCAGTCCGACTCGGACACCGAGAACATCATTCACCACATCGCGCGCTCGAAGGCCCCGACGCTCGAGGCGAAGGTCATCGAGGCGCTGCGGCGGACGAGCGGCGCGTTCTCGGTGCTGTTCCTCTCGGACACGCAGCTGATCGGCGCGAGAGACCCCATCGGCTTCCGGCCACTGGTGCTCGGTCGCCTGAAGGAGGCCTACGTGCTGGCGAGCGAGACGCCGGCGCTCGACCTCATCGAGGCCGAGTTCATTCGCGAGATCGAGCCCGGCGAGCTGGTGGTCATCGACGCGAACGGGCTGCGCTCGTCGTTCCCGTTCGAGAAGGCGCCCCCGGGGCGCTGCGTGTTCGAGCTCGTCTACTTCGCGCGGCCGGACTCGCAGCTGTTCGGCACGTCAGTGTTCCAGGTGCGCAAGAAGCTGGGCGCCCAGCTGGCCTCGGAGCAGCCCGTCGAAGCCGACGTCGTCATCGCGGTGCCCGACTCGGGCGTGCCGGCGGCCATCGGGTACGCCGAGGCCGCGAAGCTCCCGTACGACGTGGGCCTCATTCGCAGCCACTACGTCGGGCGCACCTTCATCGAGCCGCAGCAGTCGATTCGGCACTTCGGCGTCAAGCTGAAGCTGGCGCCGGTGCGCTCGACGCTCGAGGGCAAGCGGGTGGTGGTGGTCGACGACTCCATCGTGCGCGGCACCACGTCGCGGAAGATCGTCAAGATGCTGAAGGACGCGGGGGCCCGCGAGGTGCACCTGCGCATCTCGAGCCCCCCGACGTCGTGGCCCTGCTACTACGGCATCGACACGCCGAGCCGGAAGGAGCTCATCGCCGCCTCGCACACCGTCGACGAGATCGCCCGCTACGTGACGGCCGACTCGCTGGCCTACCTCAGCGTGCAAGGGCTGGTGACGGCTGCTGGTGACGCCTCGGGGCGCTCGTTCTGCGCCGCGTGCTTCACCGGCAAGTACCCGACGCCGCTCGTCACGGCCTGAGCCGCCGTCCCCGCCCGGGCCTTCGACGCGCGAGCCCTCGAAGCTGCGACGGCTCAGGCCTGGGCGCCGGAGGCCATCAGCGGCGCGCTGGGCCCGTCGAGGCGCGCCTCGGCGTCGCAGGGAATGCGGATGGTGAAGGTGGTGCCGGCGCCGATCGTCGAGGTGAGCTCGATGCGGCCGCCCATGCGCTCGACCACCATGGCGCACACCGACAGGCCGAGGCCGGTGCCGATGCCGACGGGCTTGGTGGTGAAGAAGGGCTCGAAGACGCGCGCGCGCACCTCTTCAGGAATGCCGCAGCCCGAGTCGGACACCTCGAGCACGGCGACGTCGCCCTCGGTGCGGGTGGCGATGCGAATGGTGTGGCGCGCGTCGTCGAGCGGCCGGGCCTCGACGGCCTGCATGGCGTTCACCAGCAGGTTGAGCACCACCTGGTGCAGCTTCTGGCGGGGCGCCGACTCGACCCGCGCCATCGCGAGGTCCTTCACCAGCGTCGCCTTCGAGGCGAGCTCGCGCTCGGTCAGCACCAGCGTGCTCCGGGCCACCTCGGCGAGGTCGACCGCCTCGAGCGTGTTCGGGTCCTGCCGGGCGAAGCTCTTGAGCTCCTGCACGATGGAGCGCACGCGGCTGCCGCCCTCGACCGTCTCGTCGAGCAGCGGCTTCACGTCGGCCATGAGCCCGTCGATGCCGAGCGACCGGTCGAGCGCCGCGCCCTCCGCGGGGTTGCTCCGGTAGGCGAGGATGACGCGCGTCAGGTCGCTCACGTAGCCGCGCAGGCTCTCGAGGTTCGAGAGGATGAACGAGAGCGGGTTGTTCACCTCGTGGGCGACGCCGGCGGCCACCTGCCCGAGCGCGGCGAGCTTCTCGGCCTGCGCCACCTGCGTGAGCAGCTTGCGCTCGCGCTCGGCGTTCGCCAGCCGCAGCAGGTTCCGCACCCGCGCCGACAGCATGCGCCGCGAGATGGGCTTGTGCAGGTACTCGTCTCCGCCCGCGTCGAGCCCCAGCAGCGTGCGCTCGGCGTCCTCCTGGTCGGCGGTGAGGAAGATGATGGGCATGCGCGAGAGCCGGGGCTGCTCGCGCACCCGCCGGCACACCTCGATGCCGTCGAGCCCCGGCATGCGGACGTCGAGCAGCATCAGGTCGACCTGGCGCGCGGCGACCAGCTCGAGACTTTCCTCGCCGGTCGCGGCGGTGAGCACCTCGTAGCCCTCGAGCGTCAACGACGCCGACACGAGCTTCAGGTTGTTCAGGTCGTCATCGACGACGAGCACCACCGGCCGTTGGTTCGCCTCGGCCTGCTCCTCAGGCGGATCGTAGCGGCCCTTCATGCGGCGCTCCGCAGCGGCTCGGCGCTCTTCCCGGCGGCCTCGACGGCCCGCCGGACCCGCGCCGCGATCTCGGTTGGGCTGAGTGTTCCCTTCACGAAGATCTGCGCCTTCGCCTCGCGCAGGCGGACGAGGTCAGCCCCCTCGGGGCTGGTGGCGGAGAAGACCAGGACGGGCATGTGGGCTCCCGCTGCGAGACTGCGTAGCTTGTCGAGCACTTCGAAGCCGTCGAGCTCGGGCATCAAGAGGTCGAGCAGCAGCACCTGCGGGGCCTGCGCCATGATGGCCTCGAGCGCGCGCTGGCCGTTGGCGGCCTGCCTGACGACCATGCCGTGGGCCTCGAGCACCCGGGCCAGCATGAGGCGCGTGGCGTCGTCGTCCTCGGCCACCACCACGTCGATGCGGGGCGCGCTCGCCCCGAGCGGCGTCACCGCGCCCGAGGCGGGCGCCAGGGGCATGCGCACGACGAAGCAGCTCCCGGCCTCGACCGATGGGTCGAGCTCGACCGAGCCGCCCATCGAGGCGCTCCAGCGCTTCACCAGCGCCAGGCCGAGCCCCGTGCCGCCGTGGTAGCGGGCGGTCGACGAGTCGGCCTGCCGGAACGGCTCGAAGACGGCCTCGCGCTGCGCCGGGGGAATGCCGGCGCCGGTGTCTCGCACCTCGAGGCGGCACCACTCGCCGTCCCGCTTCGCCACCACCTCGACGCGCCCGCGGCGAGGGGTGAACTTGACGGCGTTGCCGACGAGGTTGACGAGCACCTGCTTCACCCGGAGCGCGTCGCCGAGCAGCGCCAGGCCCGCCTCGCAGTCCACGCGCAGCTCGAGGTCTTTCCGGTGGGCGAGTCCGCCGAGCAGCGCCGTGACCTCGCTCACCAGCAGCCCCACCTGAACGCGCTCGCGGTCGAACGACAGCTGACCGGCGTCAGCCTTCGAGAAGTCGAGCACGTCAGAGACGAGCGACATCAGGTGGTGGGCGGCCGCACGGGCGTCGGCGAGGTACTCGGCCTGCGTCGGGTTGACCGGGCCTGCCGAGCCGTCGCTGACGAGCTCGGTAAAGCCGATGACGGCGTGCAGCGGCGTGCGCAGCTCGTGCGAGACGGTCGCGAGGAAGGTCGAGCGGCTCTCTCGCGCGTCCTCCAGCGCCTGCTCGAGCCCCGCGGCGCTGGACTTCCACACCTCGACGCGCCCCCGCTCCGCCGCCAGCTCGGTCTCGAGGCCGCGCAGCCGCTCGGTCAGCGCCGCGCGCTCCGCCTCGAGGCTCGCCGTCACCCGGGCCCGCTCGTCGGCCTGCCGGCCCCGGCGCCGCTCGGCGCGCACGAGGCTGGTGGCCACCGCGCCCACGACGATGAGGGCCGCCCCCAACGAGGCGCCGGAGCCGAGGTGCGAGGCGGCCCAGATGAGGAGGGCCCCGCCGACCGCGCTGATCCAGACCCCACGCATTCGCTGCCTGAGACAGCATGTCCGGTGCCAGCCGGGAAGACGCGGAAGCCTTCGACCCGGCCCGGGTCGCCGGTGACGGCCGGGTCGAGCCAGACCCCAGCCTGAATGACCTTGGGGGTCGCGGTGACCTGCCCCCTGGCGTCAGCCTCAGGCCTGCGCCGGCCTCCCAGGGGGCCCCAAGGGCTCCCCGGCCAGGCTCAGGGCGACGGCTCGCCGTCGCCGCCCCCGGCGCCATCAAGCCCGCTGGTCGCCGGCACCGTCACGCCCGTGGCGCCGTCGGCCCCGGGCGCCTGCCCGTTCACCGCCGGCGGCGCGGCCTCGCCCGGCTCGCCGTCGACCGGCGCCTCGCCGAGCTCGTCGTCCTTCACCTCGGGCACGTGGCTCAGGCCGGCGACCTTCTCGTCGGCCCCGTCGAGGGTGATGAGGCGCACGCCCTGGGTGTTCCGGCCGATGACCGAGATGTCCTTCACCTTCATGCGAATGAGCACCCCCGAGGTGGTGACGATCATCACCTCGTCGGTGTCGCGCACCTGCACCGCGCCGACGACGCGCCCGTTCCGCTCGGTCGTCTTGATGTCGATGATGCCCTTCCCGCCGCGCCCCTGCGTGCGGTACTCGTCCTCGAGCGTGCGCTTGCCGTAGCCGTTCTCGGTGACGGTGAGCAGCGTGGTGCCTTTCTCGACGACCTCGGCGCTCACCACCTCGTCGCCAGCCTCGAGGGTGATGCCCTTGACGCCGACGGCGCCGCGGCCCATCGAGCGCACCTCCTCCTCGGCGAAGCGAATCGACATGCCCTGGGCCGTCGAGAGCAGCACGTCCTTCGTGCCGTCGGTGATCTTCACCGCCACCAGCGCGTCGCCGTCTTCGATGGTGATGGCGGCGATGCCCGACGAGCGCACGTTCGAGAAGGCGGTGAGGTCGGTGCGCTTGACGGTGCCGTTGCGGGTGACGAAGAGCACGAAGCGGCTCTCGGTGAACTCCTTCGTCACCAGCATCTGCGCGAGCGTCTCGCCCTCGGTGAACTGCACCAGGTTGACGATGGGCTTGCCCTTCGAGGTGCGGCTCCCCTCGGGGATCTCGTGCACCTTGAGCCAGTAGAGCCGGCCGCGGGTGGTGAGCGGCAACACGTAGGCGTGGGTCGAGGCGACGAAGATGTCGGTGACGAAGTCGTCTTCCTTCGTGGTGGCGCCGGTCTTGCCCCTGCCGCCGCGCTTCTGCGCGCGGTACTCGGTGAGGCGGGTGCGCTTGATGTAGCCAGCGTGCGACAGCGTGACGACCATGTCCTCTTCGGCGATGAGGTCTTCGACGCGCATCTCGGTGAGCTCACCGGTGATCTCGGTGCGGCGCTCGTCGGCGTACTTCTGGCGCACCTCCTTGAGCTCGGCCTTGATGACCGAGAGCAGCGAGGCCTCGTTCTGCAAGATGTCCTCGAGCCGTGCGCTGGTGCGCACCAGGTCGATGAGCTCGGTGAAGAGCTCCTCGAGCTGCAGGCCGGTGAGGCGCTGCAGGCGCATGTCGAGAATGCTCTGGGCCTGGGCCTCGCTGAAGCCCGGCTCGTAGGCGCGGGTGAGGCCGGCGTACGAGGGCTCGGCGTTGCGGGCGCGGGCCGCGAGCAGCTCCATCGACTGCTTGAGCGCGCCCACGTCGACCTTCGGCAGCTTCACGTAGCTGGGGTGCTCGTACAGCGCCGGCGAGGCGATGTTCATCAGGCCCCAGCGGGCCTCGTCGGGGTCCTTAGAGGCGCGGATGACGGCGATGAGGTGGTCGAGGAAGTCGCGGGTGATGGTGGCGACGAGCAGGCCCTCGACGATGTGCAGGCGCTCCTTCGCCTTCTTCAGCTCGAACCGGCTCCGGCGCGTGACGACCTCGCGGCGGTGCGCGATGAACCGCTCGAGGATGTCGCGCAGCGACAGCACCTTCGGCTGCCCCTGGTCGATGGCGAGCAGCACGATGCCGTACGTCGTCTGCATCGCCGTCTGCATGAAGAGGTTGTTGAGCACCACCTCGGCTTGGGCGTCACGCTTGACGTCGATGACGATGCGCGTGGCCCACTTTTCGCCCCGGCTGTCGGTGTGGTCCTCGATGCTCGAGATGCCCTCGAGCTTCTTGTCGCGCACCAGCGCCGCGACGTCTTCGATGAGCTTCTCCTTGCGCAGCTGGAAGGGGATCTCGGTGACGATGATCTGCTGGCGCTCGTTCTTGTCGGTGACGATCTCGGCGCGGGCCTTGAGGGTGATCTTCCCCGTGCCGGTGGCGTAGGCCTCGGCGATGCCGTCGCGCCCGGCGATGAGCCCCCCGGTGGGGAAGTCGGGGCCCTTGATGAGCTGCATCAACTCGGCGAGCACGGCCTTGGGGTGATCGATGAGGTGAATGACGCCGTCGATGACCTCGCCCAGGTTGTGCGGCGGAATCTTCGTCGCCATGCCGACGGCGATGCCATCGCTGCCGTTGACCAACAGGTTCGGGAAGCGCGCCGGCATCACCAGCGGCTCCGCGATGGTGTTGTCGTAGTTGGGGCCGAAGTCGACCGTGTCCTTGTCGAGGTCGGCGAGCATCTCGTCGGTGAGACGCTCCATGCGCACTTCGGTGTACCGCATGGCGGCGGGTGAATCGCCGTCCATCGAGCCGAAGTTGCCCTGGCCGTCGACGAGCGGGTAGCGCATCGACCACGGCTGCGCGAGGCGCACGATGGTGTCGTAGACCGACTGGTCGCCGTGCGGGTGGTACTTGCCGATGACGTCGCCGACGACGCGCGCCGACTTCTTGTACGGCCGCGTGTACGTGTTCGACAGCTCGTGCATCGCGTACAGCACGCGGCGGTGCACCGGCTTGAGCCCGTCGCGCACGTCTGGCAACGCGCGCCCGACGATGACGCTCATCGAGTAGGCCAGGTAGCTGTCCTCCATCTCTGACTCGATGGAGATGGGCAGCACGTTTCCGATGGAGCCAGGCGGGGGCGCCGGCGGCGGGGCTTCGGGCGTCTTGACGTCGTCGGACATGTCGGTTCGGGCTCGCGCTGAGGGAAGACCTGCGACAGGGCAGCACGGGCGAAGCGGTGACACCTACCCCTGCGACGGGCCTGTTGCAACGAGTCTCGCGCGCCGCCCGGCCGCAAAAAACGCCGGGGATTCAAGACCTTGCAAGACACTCACCGCTCACCCGGCAGCCCCGCCGGGCGCCCGCGAACGCCGCGTCAGAAGCGACCCTGGAGCACGACGGCGCCGCTACCGGGCATCGCCGCTGGCAGCACCACCACCGCCGGCCGCGTGACGCCCTCGACGACGAGCCACGCGACCGACCCAGCGAGCAACAGGCCGCCCAGCGCGAGCAGGCTCCCACCGAGCGCGGTGTCGACGGCGCCCCTTTGGCGGGCCGCCTGCCCCTCTGCCAGCAGCTCGCGGCTCGACTGGGCGCGCTGTGCCGGGGTGAGGCGCTCGACGCGCACCCCGAGGGCGGTGAGATCGGCGTACGCGCTCTCGGCCACGAACAGCCGCCAGATGCCCACGCCGATGCCCGCGAGCCCGACGGCGCCGACGGCCAGCGGCTCGGCGTTCAGCGGCCGAGGCGCAGGCGCGACCGACACCGCCGTCGAGACCAGCGCGACCGCGAGGAGCACACCCATGCGAGTCGCCGACCCTACCCCAGCGGACACGTCACGGCATGGCGGTGCGCTTCAGCGGGGCGCGAAGGCCTGCTCCAGCCGCTCGAGCACCCGCCGCTCAGCGGCCGACACGGCGAAGCCCGCGCCGAGGAGCCCGCCCGACGCCTCGGCGACCAGCCGCGCCCGGCCGAGCACCTCGTTCTTCAACAGCTCGCGGTCCTCGGGCTTCATCTGCTGCACCAGCGCGCCCACGTAGTCGGCCCAGAGCTGGTGCCACGTCAGCTCCGGCTTCTCGTCGAGCCAGCGCGCCAGCAGCAGCGCGCCCTCGGAGCTGCTGCCGATGCCGACGTTCTCGGCCTGCTGCAGCACGACGCGGCGCTCCTTGTCGTCGACCTTCCCGTCGGCCCAGGCGACCTCGACGAGCGGGAACATCGACATCACCAGCACGGCGGCGCCGCCGAGGTTGAGGCTCGCCAGGGCGTCGAGCACCGCTGCGTTGGTGATGCCGGTGAGCCGGGTCAGCTCCTCTTTCGTCGCGGCGCGCACCTGCTGCTCCTTCAGCTTCTGCAGCGCGGCGTCGTTCTGCTGCTTGAAGAACTGATCCTCGAGGGCTTTGCGGCGATCGTCGAAGGCGTCGGAAGACATGGCTGACCTTTTTTCAAACGCGGCGGGGCGATTCAAGGCTCGTCATCGGGCCTTCTTCTTCACGTCGACGACGGCGGCCCGCAGCCAGTAGCCCAGCCCGTCGAGGAGCCCGCCCTGCCCGACGGCGGCCTCGACGGAGGTCGGCACTCCGAGGGCGAAGCGCGGGCGCTCTTCCTGCTCCCGCAGCACCCGCACGAGCTCGCGCTGGAGCGCCTCGGGCAGCGCGGTGACGTCCGGGACGTAGACGGTGCCCCGGGTGGCCTTCAGCGCCCGGGCCACCTGCGCCGGGTCCTTGACCTCGACGAAGGGCTCCCCAGGGAGCGCCTCGGCAGCGGCGACGGCGAAGGCGCGCCGCTCTGCCTCACCGCCGCCGGTGAGGAGCATCGACGCCCGGTTCTTCTTGAGCTGCTCGGCGGAGTACGACGCGTGCATGGGGCCTCCAGATCAGAAGTGGCGGCGGGTCTCGAGCGCCTCGACGAGGGCCGGCGTCACCCGGAACAGCGACACCGGAGAGGCGCGCCCCTTCACCCGCGCCGGCGGCAGCGGCTCGAGCGCGCCGTAGCGGGCCAGCCCCTCGGCCGTGCCCGCCCCGACGAGGATCTCGTTGGGCGCGGCCAGCGAGCAGAGGTGCGAGGCGACGTTCACCGTGTCGCCGATGCACGTGTACTCGGTGCGACGGGCGCTCCCGATGCTGCCGGCGACGACCGGGCCGGTGTTGAGGCCGACGCCCAGGGCGAGGCGCTCCTCGGGCGCGTGGCGGGCGTTGCGCCGCTGCAGCTCGGCCATCATCTGGAGCGCCGCCGACACCGCCGCCTCGACGTCGTCGCCGTGGCGCACCGGCGCGCCCCACACGGCCATCAGGCCGTCGCCCAGGTACTTGTCCAGCGTGCCGCCCCACGACAGCACCACGTCGGCGAGGCGCCCCAGCACCTCGTTGAGCCGCGCCATCACCTCTTCCGGCTGGAGGACCTCGGCGAAGGCAGTGAAGTTGCGGATGTCGGCGAACAGCACCGTCACCACGCGGCGCTCGCCCGAGAGGGCCACGTCGCCCGAGCGCAGCACCTCGTCGACGACCGCGTCAGAGGTATAGCGGGCGAACAGCCGGCGCATGCGCTCGGTCTCGGTGGTACGGCGAAGCACCGACTCGATGCGGGCGGCCACCTCGGCCATCGAAGCGCCCTTGTGCACGTAGTCGTCGGCGCCCGCCTTCAGCAGGCCCACCCGCTGGGCCTCGGCGTCGTTGGCGGTGAGTACCAGCACGGGCAGCTCGCGCCGCGGGCCCGACTTGATGCGCCGGCACAGCTCGGCGCCGTCGAGGCCCGGCATGTCGAGGTCGGTCAGCACCAGATCGGGCTTGACCACGTCGAGCTGCTCGAGCGCGAGGAAGGGGTCGGTGAAGACGGCCACCTCGTAGCCGTGCGTCACCAGCCCCTCTTCGATGACCGCGCAGGCGAGGTCGCTGTCGTCCACCACCATCACCCGCCGCCCGTTCATCACCGGCGCGCCCGGGGTGCCGCGGCCCCGGTCGAGCCCCTCGGGCGCGGCGCTCATTCGCTGCTGGAGCCCGATCGCCTCGTACACCTGCTGGTAGGTGCACGCGCCGGCCTCGACCAGCAGCTCCCCCAGGCGCCGCCCTTCGCGCTGCTGCTGCGCCAGCGCCTGCTCCAGCGCACCCGGGTCGACGTAGCGCAGCCCGACGAGGACCTCACCCAGCGGCGGCCGGTCGAGCGTCACGCCCTCTTCGCCCCGCGCCACGGCGACCGACAGCGCGCGCTGCAGCTGGGGGCGCGTGAGGTACCCGAGCGAGAGCAGGGCCTCTCCGACGCGCGAGCCGGTGAGCGGCTGCAGCGCCAACGCCTCTTGCACCTGGCCCTCGGTCACCAGGCCCAGCTCGATGAGGAGGTCGCCGAAGCGACGTGTGGAGTCGACGGTCACCGCGAGCGCGATGCTAGCTCCCCGGCCCGGCGGCGAACACCGCCATCGACGGGCCCACGCTCAGTGCCCCCGCACCTGGACGAGCGCCATGAGGATCTCGAGCAGAATGAGCACCACCACCATCAGCTCGAGAGTCAGCGAGCGGTCGTGGTCGACCTCACCCTTGAGCAGCTGGTACGTCTGCAGCAACAGCCGGTGCTTGCGCGAGACCTGCTCGGTCCACTGCTTGACGCGGAGCTGGCTGAGCGCGCTCTCGTAGACGCGCGCGAGGTAGACGTCGCCGACGATCTTCAGGGCGTTCTCGACGCGCTCGATGAACTCCGACAGCTCGATGAGCGTCTGCATCAGCTCGCGCAGCACCCGCCGGTAGGGGCTGTAGAGGATCGACCCCTTGTTCAGGTCGATGCCGTCGTAGACGCGCGTCAGCTCGGCGTCGAGCACCGAGTCGTAGTAGCGCAGCTCGAGCAGCTGAGCGTTGGCGATCTCGAGCAGGTCGACGATGTCTTCGCTGCCCGACGGCTCGTAGAGGAAGGTCGCGTTCCACTCGCACAGGGCGAGATCCTCGGTGGTGTAGCTGTGGTGCGGCTCGAGCACCTCGCGAGACTCACGCGCCGACAGCGTGGCGCCGGCCGTCTCTCCGAGGATGAGCTTGGCGAGGGCCGGCTCGGCCAGCACCTCGTCGGCGGTCGGGCGGCGGTCGAAGGCCTTGACGTACAGCACGGTGTACTCCTCGTGCTGGTCCCACAGGTGGGGCTTCTCGAAGGCCGGCTCGAGCTGGGTGCGCAGCCGGGCGATCTCGTCGCGAGCGAGCGCGTCGATGGCGCGGGAGTCGTAGAGCTCGTCGGCCAGCGGCGTCACCTCGGCGAGCGTCTGGCCCGGCTCGAGCGGCACCCGCAGGGCGATGGCGAGGCAGCCGTGGTCGAACAGGCGCAGGCCGAGCTGCACCTCGCGCCCCACCCCGAGCACCTCGAGCCGCCGCGTCCCCAGGTCGCCGGCGAGCGGGGCGTTCGACAGCTGCAGGTAGGCGCTGCCCGCGCGCGAGAAGCCGACGCGGCGCACGCCCGAGCCCGCCCGGGACAGCAGCTCGCGCGCCCGCTCGAGGTGAATCGAGTCAGCGACGTCGAAGAACCGGTAGCAGATGGCCCAGGCGTCGGTGAGGCGCAGCACGGGTGTGACTGTAGCGGACCCGGGGCGCCCGTCAGCCATTCCGTCACTGGAGCGGGCGCCAGGCCTGGCGCTCGAAGGCCTCGCGCTTCTGCTCGTAGACGCCGCGGGCCTTGAGCACCCGCTCGACGTAGTCCGCGTGGAGCCGCAGCAGCGGCGCCGACACCGCCTCGCCCTCGAGCCGGCCCAGCGCCTCGGCGATGGCCTCGAGCGTCGAGCGGCCCTCTTCGAACGAGGTGTCGCGCAGCCGCATGACGCGGGCCGGCGGCGCAGAGAGTTCGAGCCGCGGCAGGCCCTGCAGGCGCGGCAGCTTCGTCACCATGCGCCGCGACTGCCGCCACGTGCCGTCGATGACGACGAGGGTCGGCAGCGCGGCCGGCCACGGCGCCGGCGCGTCAGACGGGAAGAGCAGCGCCGCCCCGTCGAGCGCCGGGAGCCGCTCGTTGACGCCCTGGGGGTCGTCGTCGAAGTCGGCGAACTGAAGGTTCGGCAGCGCCAGCCCGGCCACCCGCGCCGTGCCGGTGGACTTCCACGACTCGCGCTCGTGACGCACCACCAGCACCTTGGTGCGGGTGACGACCGTCGGCAGGGCCGGGCAGATGCAGAACGCGAGGCGGAGCCAGCAGCGCGGGCACCGGCCGGGCAGGTCGCTGGTGGTGCGGGAGCGCATCGCGGGCCAGCTCTTTCCTCCGTCGGGGCGGCCGGCGCAACCGGGCCGTCACCGGGCGCCAAACCGGGGTCGAGCAGTTGCGCCCGAAGGGCACCGGTGGCAAGCGCCTGTCCGTGTCCTACGCCCGCCGCTTCGCCCTCTTCGGCCTCGTCACGCTGGTGTCGATCGCCCTCGACCAGTGGACGAAGGCCCTCGCGACCGAGGCCTTCAAGGGCAAGCCGACCCTCACCTACCTCGGCGACGTCTTCCGCTTCCAGTTCGCCACCAACGAGGGCGCGTTTCTGTCGCTGGGCGGCAACCTGCCCGAGGCGGCGCGCTTCTGGCTGCTGACGGTGGGCGTCGGCGGGCTGCTGCTGGCCATCAGCGTGCACGCGCTGCGCAACCCCGTCGATGCGGCGCACCTCACCGGCTACGCGCTCATCGTCTCGGGCGGGGTGTCGAACTGGCTCGACCGGGCGCGGTTCGGCGGCGTGGTGGTCGACTTCATGAACCTGGGGCTGGGCTCGCTGCGCACCGGCGTGTTCAACGTCGCCGACCTGGCGATCCTCGGTGGCATCGGGGTGCTCCTGGTGGCCGGCTGGCGGCTCGACCGGCAGAAGGCGCGGGCGCCGCACCCACCAGTCGGGAGCGACCCGGCCCCCGCGCCGCAAACCCCCCGTCAAGACGGCTGAGCCGACCGGCACATCGGTTGCTCGAGAAGAGGCCTCTCGTCCTCTCCTCCCTCGGGGCACCGCATGAAGTCCACTTCCTTCCTGGCGGCCGCGCTCGCGGCCGTCGTCTCGTCAGCCTGTCTCACCCCGCCGGTGGCGAGGGCCACGCTCGAAGGGCTTCAGGTCGAGGCCCCCGGCGAGCGGTTCTCAGTGGGCAGCGCGGTCCAGCTCGAGGCCTTCGCGCTCTACTCGAGCGGCGAGCGGCGCCGGGTGACGCGTGACGTGGCGTGGAGAGCGGGCGACGAGGCGCAGGTGCTCGTCGGGGAGGCGGGGCTGGCCCGGCTGCTGAAGCCGGGGCGGGCGACGGTCACGGCCCGGCTCGACGGCGCCGAGGCCACCCGGGCGTTCGAGGTGAGCGCGGCCCGAGCGCGTGACCTCGAGCTGCTGCCTCGCGAGCTGTCCGACGCGCCGCGCGGCCTGACGCCGCAGCTGCGGCTGCTCGCCACCTTCACCGACGGGAGCCGCCGCGACGTCACCGCCGAGGCCGAGTGGAGCGCGTCGGGCCCGTCAGCGCAGCCCCTCCAGGAGGCCGGCCGCTTCCAGCTGAACGGCCAGGGGGTCGTCGAGCTCATCGCGGGCTTCGGCGGGCTCGAGGCGCGCAAGGCGGTGCGCGTGGGGCCGCCGCGGGCCATCGCGCTGCACCTCGAGGCGCTCGAGCAGCCGCTGCGCCCCGGCGAGGTCGCCCCCTCGCGCACCGTGGCGACCTTCACCGACGGGGCGTCGCGCGACGTGACGACCGAGGCGACGCTGCGCTCGCTCGACCCGGACGTCGCCCAGGTGCAGGGCGCCAGCGTGCTCGCCGTCGCCCCCGGGCAGGCGCGCCTCGTCGTTGAGTACGGCGGGCAGCAGGCGACGCGCACTGCCACCGTCATCGCGCGGCAGCTCGTGTCGCTGGGCGGCAACCTGACCCGCCTCGACCTGCCCGGGGGGCGGGGCGCCGGGCTCCGCGTCATCGCCGACTTCGACGACGGCGCCGTCCTCGACGTCACCGAGGCGGCGGTGTGGCGCTCGTCCGAGCCGCTCGTGGCCGAGGTCGGAGATGACGGCCAGGTGTTCGCGCGCGCCCAGGGCTTCGCCGAGGTGACGGCGACGTTCGGCGCGCGCACCGTGACGTTCGAGGTGACGGCGCTGGCGCCCGTGCTCGAGGACGTGCGCCTGTCCCTCGGGAGCGCGCGCCTCGTCGTCGGCCAGCGCGCCACCTTCGCGCTGTACGGCCGCTTCAGCGACGGCGCCGAGGTGAACCTGAGCCAGCTCGCCACGCTGCGGAGCGCACCGCTCGTGGGCGTGACGCCGTCGGGCGACCTCCTCGAGCTCGAGGCGCTCGCCGACGGGCCGGCGAGCGTCGAGGTCGAGCTGGGGGGCTTCATTCGAACCCTGCCGGTCGAGGTCGTCACCGGCGGCGTGAGCGACCTCGTCCTCCAGTGGCGAGACGCCGACGCCGGGAGCGCCTCGCGCGCCCTCCGCGCCTTCGCCCGCTACGACGACGGGTCGAGCGCCGACGTCACCGAGTTGTGCGACTGGCGGTCGAGCGACCCGGCGGCCCTCGGCGTCGGCACGGTGCCCGGGCAGCGCGGCACCCTGCTCGACGGCCTGGGCGGGCCAGCCGACGTCAGCGCCTCGATGGCAGGCCGCGCGGCCAGCGTCACGCTGACGCCCTGAAGGCACGCGCCGGCGTCACGGCCCCCTGCGCGCGCCGTCACGGGCCCGCGGTGGTGGCGAGGCGGTCGAGGGCCTCGAGCGCCTTCGCCGCGTCATCGAGCACGAGGATGACGTGGAAGCCCTGCTCGAGCGGACGGACGTGAACGGTGCGCCCGCTGACGGCCTGGTGCCGCCCGCACCAGCCCAGCACCACCAACACGTCGAGGGTGGCGTTGAGCGCCACCGCCGTCGACGCGTGGAACGAGAGCCCCCCGCGCGACAGCTCGCTCTCGCGTACCGTGACGAAGGCCTCGCGGGTCGCCAGCGTGAGGCGGTGCGCTGGCGCTCCCGGGGCGCGGCGCTCCTGGTCGAGCAGCGCCTTGAGCGGGGCTGCGTCGCCCAGCAGTCGCACCCCGAAGCCTGGGCGCTCCACCGCGCGCAACTCGAGCGGCACGTGCACCTGCCGGACCACCTCGCAGGCCACGACCGCCTCTTTCGTCTCGGACGTCTCGACCTTCACGGCCAGCCGGGTACCGAGGCGCGGGAGCTGCGCCGAGGTGATGAACATGCCCGTCTCGCTCAGGTTCTGCGTGAACCCGGGCTGCGAGGGAACGTCCGTTCCGTACAGCACCTTCAGGCGGCGCGGCTTTCGCGTCGCCACTCGTCGGTTCATGTAGGTCAAGATACGACCATCACATCGCGCTCTTCAAATGAAGCCGCTCCGCCCCGTCACCGGCCGGTTCCACGAGGAGAACGGCCAGCCGCGGAGGCTCTCGCGCCACGATGGGCACGCCCCGGCGGCCGGCTCGCCTGGCCATCGACACGTCACCCCGGCCACGGCACGACGAGCCGCCTCGCCTCGGTCGCTTGGGCGTCGATGGCCCCTTCGCGCGAGTTGATCTCCTCTCCCCACACGGGCGCTGCCGGTCGAGCCTGCGCTCCAGAGGGGCGCACGCCGCGGCCCGCGCTATGACGCAGGGCCTCCGATGAGCAGCCGAACCGTTCACTGCACCGATGGCGTGGCGTGGCTTCGGACACAGACCTTCGACGAGCGCCACGCGGTCATCACCTCGCTGCCCGACGTGTCGGAGGTGGCGCTGCCGTTCGACGCCTGGCGGCGGTGGTTCATCGACACCGCGCAGCTCGTCTGCGAGCGCCTCGCGCCATCGGCCGTCGCGGTGTTCTTCCAGACGGACATCAAGCGCGAGGGCCGCTGGGTGGACAAGGCCTACCTGGTGCAGCGCGGGGCCGAAGCCGCCGGCAGCGCCCAGCTGTTCCACAAGGTCGTCTGCCGGGCTCCGGTGGGCATGACGACGTTCGGGCGCCCTGCCTGGGCGCACCTGTTGGCCTTTTCGAAGACGCGCACCGTCGCTCCCGGCGACTCGACCCCCGACGTGCTGCCACGGCTGGGCGAGATGCCGTGGGCCCGCGCCATGGGCGTCGAGGCCTGCGAGGCTGCGGTGCGCTTCGTGAAGCTCCAGGCCAACGCGTCGGTCGTCATCGACCCGTTCTGCGGCCTGGGCACCGTGCTCGCCGTCGCCAACCGGCACGGCCTCGACGCCGTCGGGGTCGAGCTGTCACGCAAGCGCGCGGAGCGGGCGCGCGCGCTCGAGGTCAAGCCTCCGGGCTTCCGCCCGGCCCCGCCCGCCACGCCCTGACCGGGCCCCGGCCGGCCCGGCGCCGCTTGACGCTGAACGCCCGTTCCGTCATTCACACGGGCGATTTCAGCGCCCCCCGAATAGGAACCTCGCCCATGGCCGAGCCAGACGTCATCACCGTTCGCGGCGCCCGAGAGCACAACCTCAAGGGCGTCACCCTCGAGATCCCCAAGAAGAAGCTGGTCGTCTTCACCGGCGTCTCCGGCTCGGGCAAGTCGTCGCTCGCGTTCGACACGCTCTACGCCGAGGGCCAGCGGCGCTACGTCGAGTCGCTGTCGGCCTACGCGCGGCAGTTCCTCGGGCAGATGGAGAAGCCGAAGTACGACACCATTCGCGGCCTCTCACCCACCATCTCGATCGAGCAGAAGGCCGCGTCGAACAACCCGCGCTCGACGGTGGGCACCGTGACCGAGGTGCACGACTACCTGCGCGTGCTCTTCGCCAACATGGGCGTGCAGCACTGCCACCAGTGCGGCCGCAAGGTGGGCAAGCAGTCGGCTCAGCAGATCGTCGACGAGATCATGAAGCTGCCGACGGGCTCGAAGCTGCAGCTGCTCGCGCCGGTGGTGGTGAACCGGAAGGGCGAGCACAAGGAGCTGCTCGTCGACGCTCAGCGCCGCGGGTACAGCCGGGCGCGCATCGACGGCAAGGTGCGCTCGCTCGAGGAGTCCATCACCCTCGACAAGAAGTCCAAGCACGACATCGAGCTCGTCATCGACCGGCTCGTGCTCAAGGCCGACCTGCGCCCGCGGCTGACCGACTCGGTCGAGAACGCACTGAAGGAGGGCAAGGGCGTGCTCGTCGTCACCGACGAGACCGCCGACCGGCAGGCCGATCGTACGATGAGCGAGCTCAACGCCTGTCACCACTGCGGGCTGTCGTTCCCCGAGCTGTCGCCGGCCTCGTTCTCGTTCAACAACCCGCTCGGCATGTGCACCGACTGCTCCGGCCTCGGCACCCGCCCCGAGATGGACCCTGACCTCATCGTCGTCGACAAGACCCGGTCGATCCGCGAGGGCGCCGTCGAGGTGTGGGCGTCTGGGGTGACGCGCGGCGAGGGGTGGACGGCGGACCTCGTCGACACGCTGTCGCGGGCCTTCGGCATCGACCTCGACGCGCCATGGGAGAAGCTCCCCAAGGGCCAGCGCGACGTCGTCATGTACGGCTCCAGCGGCAAGGAGGTGTCGATGAAGTGGGGCGACGCCCGCTGGAAGATGGAGTGGGAGGGCCTCGTGCACAAGCTGATGCGCGGGTTCCAGTCGACCAGCTCCGAGGCGATGAAGCAGTACTACATGCGCTTCCTGTCGGACAAGCCGTGCCCCACCTGCCTCGGCGAGCGGCTCAAGCCCGAGTCCCGCGCGGTGAAGGTGCACGGCAAGACCATCGTCGAGCTCTCGCGGCTGACGATCCTCGAGGCGCAGGCGTTCCTCGGGGCGATGCCGCTGTCGAAGAACGAGCAGACCATCGGCGCCGAGCTGCTCAAGGAGATCCGATCCCGGCTGGGCTTCCTCGTCGACGTGGGCCTGGGGTACCTCACGCTCGACCGCAGCGCGTCGTCACTGTCGGGCGGAGAGAGCCAGCGCATTCGCCTCGCCTCGCAGATGGGCAGCGAGCTGACGGGGGTGATCTACATCCTCGACGAGCCCTCCATCGGCCTGCACCAGCGCGACAACGGCCGGCTCATCGCCACGCTCAAGCGCCTGCGCGACCTCGGCAACACGGTGCTCGTCGTCGAGCATGACGAAGAGACGATGGAGGAGTCGGACTGGCTCATCGACTTCGGGCCCGGCGCGGGCGAGCTCGGCGGGGCGGTGGTCGCCGAGGGCACGCCGCAGCAGGTGATGCGCGACGAGAGGAGCCTCACCGGAGGGTACCTCTCGGGGCGGCTCGAGATCGCCGTGCCCGAGCGGCGGCGCGCGGGGCTGAAGACGAAGATCAGCATCCGCGGCGCGAAGGAGAACAACCTCAAGAACGTCGACGTCGACCTGCCGCTCGGGCGCTTCCTCGCCATCACCGGCGTCTCGGGCGCCGGCAAGTCGACGCTCATCAACGAGATCCTCTTCCCCGCCCTCGCGCGCCACCTGCATGAGTCGCGGGTGATGCCCGGCAAGCACACCTCGATCACCGGCATCGAGCACCTGGACAAGGTCATCGACATCGACCAGCGCCCCATCGGGCGTACGCCGCGCTCGAACCCGGCGACGTACACGAAGGTGTTCGACCCCATCCGCGAGGTGCTCGCGCAGACGGCCGAGGCGCGGGCCTTCGGCTACACGCCCGGGCGCTTCAGCTTCAACGTCAAGGGCGGCCGGTGCGAGGCGTGCGAGGGCGACGGGGTGAAGAAGGTCGAGATGCACTTCCTGGCCGACGTGTACGTGCCGTGCGAGGTGTGCGGCGGCAAGCGCTTCAACGAGGCCACGCTGCGGGTCCGGTACAAGGGCAAGAACGTCTCCGAGATCCTCGAGCTGTCGGTGCGTGAGGCGATGGAGCACTTCGCCGTGCACCGCGACATCATGCGGCACCTGCAGACGCTCGACGACGTGGGGTTGTCGTACCTCAAGCTCGGGCAGCCCTCGCCCACCCTGTCGGGCGGCGAGGCCCAGCGCATCAAGCTGTCGCGCGAGCTGGCGAAGGTGGCCACCGGCCGAACCCTCTACATCCTCGACGAGCCGACGACGGGCCTGCACTTCGAAGACATTCGCAAGCTGCTCCTCGTGCTCAACCGGCTCGTCGACGCGGGGAACACGGTGCTCGTCATCGAGCACAACCTCGACGTCATCAAGTCGGCCGACTGGGTCATCGACCTGGGTCCCGAGGGCGGCGACGGCGGCGGGCGGGTGCTCGCCGAGGGCACGCCCGAGGCCGTCGCCGAGGTGAAGGCGTCTCACACCGGCCGGTACCTGAAGCACGTGCTCGAGAAGGCGCGCCGCCAGCGCGTCGGCGTGCGTGTCGCCAGCTGAGCGTGGGCACGCCGTCGAGGGGCGCGCCATCGACCGGGGCCCCCCGGCGCGCTCCCTCGAGCCCACGGACGATGCTCGGTGGCGCAGTCACGTGGCCCGCGGTGAGCGCCGGTGGCGCGTGCGCAACCCGCGCAGCACGGCGGTTGCGCCGTGTCCCGCCCGGCCTCGACCTCCGCGGGCGCGCTCCCGCTGACCGCGGGCCCGACGTGCGGGTGGCCGCGATGGTGGGCCGCCGCCGCGCGCTGGGCTACGAGGCCGCGCCATGGCGAACGAGGCGAAGGCGGGCAAGCTGCCGCCGCAGATCCCCTTCATCATCGGCAACGAGGCGGCGGAGCGCTTCAGCTTCTACGGCATGCGCAACGTGCTCACGAACTTCCTCGTGGGCTACCTGCTCATTGACCTGGCCGAGCCCGAGCGGCAGGCCGCGGCGAAGGAGGTGTTCCACGTCTTCGTCATGGGCGTGTACTTCTTCCCGCTGCTGGGCGGCTGGCTGTCGGACCGCTTGCTCGGGAAGTACCGCACCATCTTGTACCTCTCGCTCGTCTACTGCGTGGGCCAGGCGCTGCTGGCGCTGTCGGTGGAGTCGAAGACGGGCTTCTTCGCGGGGCTCTTCCTCATCGCGCTCGGCTCGGGCGGCATCAAGCCGTGCGTCTCGGCCTTCGTGGGCGACCAGTTCGACCAGTCGAACAAGCACCTCGCCAAGCTCGTGTTCGACGCCTTCTATTGGATCATCAATTTCGGCTCGTTCTTCGCGTCCCTGCTCATCCCTCCGCTGCTCGCGAAGGAGCCGACCGTCATCACGCTGGGTGAGGCCACGCGCGTCACCCTCGACACGCCCCTGCCGCGCGCGGCCTTCGGGGTGCCCGCGGTGCTGATGGTGGTGGCGACCGTCATTCTCTGGGCGGGGCGGCGGCGGTACGTCAACGTGCCGCCGACCGCTTCGGACCCGCATGCCTTCTCGAAGGTCTGCCTCACCGCGCTGACCCGGCCGGGCGGGAGTGCCGGGCAGCCCGGCCTCGCGCTGGCCCGCTTGGGAGGCGTGGGCGCGCTGGCGGCGTTGGGGCTCTTCCCGTGGCTGGGGGCCGTGGCGGCCATCTGCCTGGCCCTCACCGTCTTCCTCGTCTTCGCGGGTGGCGGGGTGTGGCTGCAGCTCGACCGCGCGCGGGGGCACCACCCCGACGAGGACGTCGACGGCGTGCGGGCGGTGCTGCGGGTGCTGGTCATCTTCGCGCTGGTCACGCCATTCTGGTCACTGTTCGACCAGAAGGCCTCGACGTGGATCCTGCAGGGCAACGCGATGACGCTCCCGGGCTGGGGCTGGTTCAAGAGCGCGGCGCAGATGCAGGCGCTCAACCCGCTGCTGGTGATGCTCCTCATCCCCTTCAACAACGTGGCGCTGTACCCGGCGCTGAAGGCGCTGGGCGTCGAGGTGACGCCGCTGCGCCGCATGGGCATGGGCATCGCCTTCTCGGGGCTGGCGTGGGTGGCGGTGGCGGCGCTCCAGCTCGTGCTGGACGGCGGCGAGAAGCTGCCGGTGCTGTGGCAGGCGCTCCCGTACGCGCTGCTCACCTTCGGCGAGGTGCTCGTCTCGGCCACCGGGCTCGAGTTCGCCTACAGCCAGGCGCCAGCGAAGCTGAAGGGCGTGCTGATGAGCTTCTGGAGCCTCTCGGTGACGGTGGGCAACCTGTGGGTGCTGCTCGTCAACGCGACGGTCAAGAGCGAAACGGTGAGCGCGGCCATCGGTCGCGCCGGCTTCGGGGTGATGGCCTTTCAGATGTTCTTCTTCGCGGGCTTCGCCTTCGTCGCCGCCGCTGCGTTCGCGGTCTACGCGCGGCGGTACGTGGTGGCGGACTACTACCGGAAGGCATGACGCCGCGACGAAGCGGGGTCGGGGCTCGGGCGGCCGACCAGCGAGCGGCGCGTTGACGGCTGCTGCGGCGAAGCCCGGGTGACGTGGCGCACGACCGACGACCGCCACGTTCGGCAGGCTGGGCGGTTCGCGGAGGGGTGATGCGGTCTCCTGCGGAGGGACACGGCACATCCGGGTGACTTTGACCGCCGAACCGTGAGCGGACCGCCGAGGTGATGCGGCCCAGACGGTGATGCGGTTTCCCGAGGAGGACACACGACGCAGCCAAGCGCTTCGGCCCGCCGAGCCGTGAGCGTTCGCTGCGCCGGTGGTTCGGTCCGAGCAGCGGCGAGCCGACCGGGGCCGCTTCGACGGTCGGCGGACGGCTCAGGAGCGCGCGGCACCTCGGCCTGCGTGACGCTGGGACAGGAACCGTCGAGGGGCAGCGAAGGATGGCTACGTGGGGCCGACCGGCTGCGGCGGCGCTCGGGGCGGTCAGTTGCGCTGCTGGCGCAGCTGTTCCATCAGCTTCGCGCGCACCTCGGGCGGGAGCTGCTCGAGGCCGTTCATCTGGCCGAAGTCAGGCGGCGGGGGCGGCTTCTTGAAGAGCTCCGGCCCGCTCGACCACTGCGTCTTCTCGAAGACGCCGGTGGTGTACGCGGCGTCGTCGATGGAGCCCCTGACGTAGACGCGGCTGTCGGCGCCCGTCTCGGCGCCGAACACCACGCGCACGGGCTTGCCGTCGACGGTCACCTCGACGATGGCCGAGGGCGCGGCGAAGGCCGTCTTTGGCGCCTCGCCGACCCAGCTCAAGCCCCGCAGGCCCCGGAGGCGGCTGAGTACCGCCGGCACCTGGGCCGCGTCGAACTCGGGCGCGGCCTTCGGCTCGACGAGCTTCCACGTCTCACCCTCCTTCACCACCACCGTCTTCTTCGCGCCCGCCGTCAGCACCAGCTTCGTGGCTTTTGCCGGGTCGAAGTCGACGAGGGTGAGCTCGCGCAGGTCGTCGAGCGACTTGTCGAGCGCCTGGGCCTGGTAGCCGGGCAGCAGGTACACCTGGGCGTCGCCCTCGACCTGCGCCGCCACGGTGCCGTCGTCGCGCTTGGCTGCTGCGAGCTTCACCGTCACCGCCGCGCCGTCCTTCTTCGTAGCCGTGAAGGTGTGCGCCTGCGGCGCGTCGAAGGCGCCCTCGGCGAAGTCCTGCGCGGTGAGCGTCGCGAGCTGGTTCACCAGCGCCAGCGCCGCTGAGGGGCTGAAGCGGAAGCCCTTCGGGAGCTCGAGGTCCGGGGCCCACCCGCCGCCGTCGGCGGCCTTGAGCGTGAACGAGCTCCCGTCGGCGTGGCGCACCGTGAGCGACGCCAGGTCCGCGGCGCCCACCGTGACGACGCCCTTCTTGCGCCACGCCGTGAGGCCCTGCTTCACCTGGTACTGCAGGCCCGACTGCGTGACGAACACGGCCGGCGCCCCGGCCGTGCGCACGTAGGCGCCGCCGCTCTTCGACGCCTTGCCCAGCACCACCTCGAGCGCCTTGTTCGTCGCCCCAGCCTTGATGACGGTGCCCTTCGCCTCGTCCACCTCGAGCTCGGCATGCTTCTCGGGCTTCTCGGTGACGAAGTCGCTCGCCTTGAACTCGGCCAGGGCCTCGAGGAGCGCCTGCACCTGGCCATCGTCGGCGGCGTAGCTCGCGCCCGGCTTCTTCGAGTCGGCCACTGTCCAGCCGTTGGCCCCGCGCGTGAGCGTCACCGTGCCAGCGGCGCTCTTGAGCTCGACCGAGCCGACCTCGTCCTTCGTCAGCCGCGCCACCTCGAACTTCTGCACGCCGACCGAGACGGCCTTCTCGCGGGTGGCGAAGAAGGCGACGAGGAGCGCGGCGAAGACGGCCACCGCCACGAGGGTCTGCTTGTTCATTTCGCGATTCCTCTCCAGCGGGTCAGACGGTGACGGTGGCCCGGCTCGCCTCGCGCATGCGCCAGCGCACCAGCCCGAAGGCGGCGAGCAGCAACGGCAGGCCGAAGGCGTTTCCGAACTTCACCAGGTTGCGGGTGGAGTCGGGCAGCTCGGCCTGGAGCACGGGCAGCGCCAGGCCGCGGTTGCGCATGGCCAGCAGCGCCGGGTCGAGGAGCAGCCAGTCGGCGACGTTGAGCGCCAGCACCTGGTTGCCACGGTTCTGCATGAAGTCGTCCTGGAAGAGCGCCGAGGTGCCGACGACGACGACGCGGGCCTCCTTCTCGCTCTGGCCGATGAGCGGCGCAGCGCCCGACGCCGACTGGGTCGCCTCGGCGGCGTAGTGGCTCTTTAGCGTTCCCGCCACCTGGGCCATCAGCGGGTGCGGGCCCGTCGGCGTGATGGTCTCGGCGCGCCAGTCGCGCTGGGGGTTCAGGTTCGGCGGCGTGCCCTCGAGCCAGCTCTTGTTCGATGAGCGGGCCAGCACCGTCGCCGTGGTGCCCTCGACCTGCTTCACCTCGAGCGAGGTAGCGAAGGGGAAGAGCACGTCGGCCAGCCCGGCCGACACCACGCTGTCACCCTCGAGGCGCTGCGCCACCGGCAGGAACGGGTACGGCACCGGCTGGTTGATGACCATGAAGCCGCGGCGCTCGCTGATCGACACGTTGCCCGACTTCACGTCGGCGACGAGTCGGTTGCCGACGGTGACGCCGTAGCTCGCCAGCAGCTCGGTCATGCCGTGCGTGGCGTCGGTGGGCTGGAAGGTGCGCACGTCGACATGCACCTGGTCGAGGAAGAAGGCGACCGCTTTGCCCTTCATCAGGAACTGGTCGACGGCCTTGAGCTCGTTGGGCGGCAGCGCCGTCTTCGGGCCCATGACGTACAGGGCGTCGAGGGTGTCGTCGAAGCGCTCCTTCCCGGCGAGTTCGACGGGCCGCACCTCGTACATCTGCGACAGCATCGTCAGCAGGTAGCGGTACTTCTCGTCGAGCTTCGGCTCGCCGTGGCCCTGCAGCACGCCGATGACGGGCGTCTTCGTGCGCGTCAGCTTCCGCACCAGCGTCGTCAGGTCGTACTCGAGCGACGAGACGTTCTGCACCAGGGGGATGACCTCTTTCTTCTCCTGGTGCTTGATGACGATGGCCATGTACGCGCGCTTGGTCTGCTGCTGGTCCTCCTCGATGACGCGGATCTCGACCGGCTGAATGCCCTGCCCCGACAGCTCCTTCTCGACCGACGTCTGGTCGCGGAAGCGGCGCCCGAAGATGTCCTGCTTGACCTCCTTCTTCGCCTCTTTGTCGGCGTCGGTCTCTTGCGACTGCGGGTCGACGAACTCGAAGGCGACCTTGCCCTTCGAGACGGCGCGGAACTCCTCGAGCAGGTCGCGCACGTAGCGGGCGTTGCTCGAGTACGGCGCCGGCAGCTGCTCGGTGAAGTAGGCGGTCACCACCACCGGCTCCTCGAGCGCGGTGAGCGTGTCGCGGGTCGCCTTCGACAGGGTGTAGGCCTTGTCGCGGGTAACGTCGACGCGGCCGAACAGCCGCAGCCCGAGCGCGTTCACCAGCACGAGGATGCCGAGGACGGCGGCGATGAAGACGGTGGAGATGGTGCGGGTCATGTCGGGGCTCCTCGAGGGCTCAGAGGCGCGTGGCCTGGATCTGCCGGGCGGTCAGCACCAGCCCGGCCGCGGTGAGCGACAGGTAGAAGACGAGGTCACGCGTGTCGAGCACGCCCCGGGCGATGTTCTCGAAGTGGTAGTCGACCGAGAGGAACTCGAAGACGCCGGCGAGCGCGTCGGGTAGCAGCGGAGCGAACTTGTCGACGAAGTAGAAGGCGAAGCACAGCACGATGCCGACGATGAAGCCGACGATCTGGTTCTTCGACAGCGCCGAACCCCACAGCCCCAGGGCGATGAAGGCCGAGGCGAGCAGGAGCAGCCCGAAGTACCCGGCGAACACCGGGCCCCAGTCGAAGGCCGGGCCCGCGCCGGTGAGCGACGCCACCGTGAAGGCGTAGGGCAGCGTGCACGCCAACGCGACGGCCACCATGCCCAGCGCCGCGAGGAACTTGCCCAGGGTGATCTGCCAGTCGTCCATGGGGAACGTCAGCAGCAGCTCGAGCGTGCCGCTCTTTCGCTCCTCGGCGACGGCCCGCATCGTGATGGCCGGCACCAGCACGACGAACAGCACCGGCGCCACGCCGAAGAACCCGCGCAGCGACGCCTGCCCCGCGAGGAACAGCGTCGAGAAGTACAGCCAGCCTGACAGCAGCAGGAAGCCGCCCAGCACGATGTAGGCGACGGGCGAGATGAAGAACGAGCGGAACTCCCGCTTCGCGATGGCCAGCGCGCCGTTCATGCGGCCCTCCGGGTGTCGGTCAGCTTGCGGAACGTCTCCTCGAGGCTGACCTGCGTGCGCCGCAGCTCGAGCAGCACCAGGTCCTGCTTCACCACCGTGTCGAACAGCACGCGACGAACGTCGTCGGTGCCGTAGCGCAAGGTGAAGCCCAGCGTGCCCGTGCCCTCGTCACCGGCCACCTCGACCGCCGAGACGCCGGCCATCACCGACAGCGCGGTGCGAATCGCCTGCGCGTCCATCGGCTGGCCAAGCCGGTGCCCGACCACCACGTGCAGCGTGTTGCCGCCCTCGTTCGCCGAGGTGGTGAGGCGCTCGGGCGTGTCGTCGGCGACCAGCCGGCCCTCGTTGATGATGAGCACCCGGGAGCAGGTCGACTGCACCTCGGACAGAATGTGCGTCGACAGGATGACCGTCTTCTCGCGACCAAGCTCCTTGATGAGGTTGCGGATCTCGACGATCTGATTCGGGTCGAGGCCCGCCGTCGGCTCGTCGAGGATGAGCAGGTCTGGCTCGTGCAGAATCGCCGCCGCCAGGCCGACGCGCTGCCGGTAGCCGCGCGAGAGCTGGCTGATGTCCTTCGACACCACCTGCGTCAGCCCGCAGCGCTCGACCGCCGCCTTGATGCGCGCCGCCCGCAGCGCCTTCGGCACGTCGCGCACGTCGGCGACGAAGCGCAGGTACTCGACCACCATCATCTCGTCGTAGAGCGGGTTGTTCTCGGGCAGGTACCCGATGAGCTTTCGCGCCGCGACCGGGTCTTGCGTCACGTCGACGTCGCCGACGAACGCGCGCCCCGACGTCGGGTTGATGGACCCGGCGAGGATGCGCATCGTCGTCGACTTGCCGGCGCCGTTCGGCCCCAGGAAGCCGACGACCTGCCCCTTCGGCACCTCGAACGAGACTCCTTTGACGGCCTGTGTCGGGCCGTAGCTCTTCGTGAGCGCTTCGATTCGGATCATCGATGAAGGCATGCACGCCCCTTCGGAAATTGATCGGCCGCTTCACTAAAGCGCCCGCCAGAACTGTCAAGGCCAACTGACTGTGAAAACCTTGCAGGGTCGTCGGCCCGGGGGTCTAGCCTTGGCCGATGCTGAAGGTGACGCCGCTGGGAGGCCTGGGGCAGGTGGGCCTGAACGCGATGGTGCTGGAGCACGGCGCCGAGCGGGTGCTCGTCGATTGCGGGGTGCTGTTCCCCCGGCCCGACCAGCTGGGCATCGACGTGGTGGTGCCCGACTTCACGGCGCTGCGCGACGAGCCAGAGCGGCTCAAGGCGGTGGTGCTGACGCACGCCCACGAAGACCACCTCGGCGCGCTCCCGGTGCTGCTGCGGGAGTTCCCGGTGCCGGTGTACGGCACGCCCTTCACGCTCGCGCTGGCGCGACACCGGCTCGAGGAGTCGGGCCTGTCGGGCGACCTGCGCGCGTTCGGGCCCGGCGAGGCCTTCAGGCTCTCCGAGGCCTTCACCGTCGAGCCGGTGCAGGTGACGCACTCGGTGCCCGACGCGGTGGGGCTCTGGGTGAAGACGCCCTCGGCGACGGCCGTGCACTCGGGCGACTTCAAGCTCGACCTGTCACCCATCGACGGCCGCCTGACGGACCTCGCGCGCCTCGGGGTGCTGGGCGAGCAGGGCGTCGACCTGCTGCTGTCGGACTCGACGAACGCCGAGAACGACGGCTGGACGCCGAGCGAGGCGCTGGTGAGAGACACCTTCGAGCGCCTCTTTCGTCAGGCGACGGGGCGCATCGTGGTGGCGCAGTTCGGCTCGCACCTGCACCGCGTGCAGCACCTCCTGCGACTGGCCCGGGTGCTGGGCCGGCAGGTGGTGTTGTCGGGCCGCAGCCTGTCGCGCAACGCCGACCTGGCGCGGCAGGTGGGCCGGCTCGAGGTGCCCGAGGGCCTGCTCGTCTCGCTCGACGCCGCTGCGAAGCTGCCCCGGGAGCGGGTGCTCGTCATCTCGACGGGCGCGCAGGCCGAAGCGCGGTCGGGGCTGTCGTGGCTCGCCTCGGACGAGCCGGGCCCGCTGCGCCTCGAGCCAGGCGACCTGGTGGTGATCTCCGCGAGGGCCATTCCCGGCAACGAGCCCAACATCGCGCTGCTGGTGAACCAGCTCTACGCGAAGGGCGTGACGGTGGTGACGCCGACGACCGAGCCGGGGGTGCACGTCTCGGGGCACGCGGCCAGGGCCGAGCAGCGGCGCCTCGTCGAGACGGTGAGGCCGAAGAGCTTCGTGCCCGTTCACGGAGAGCTTCGGCACCTGCACCGGCACCGGCAGACGGCGGTCGAGGCCGGCGTCGACGAGGCGCGCGCGCGGGTGGCGACGAACGGCGACGTGCTGGGCATCGACGCGAGCGGCCTGCACCTGCTGGGCCGGGCGCCGGTGGGCCAGTGGCCGATGCGGCGCGAGGGGCTGGCCCCGGTCAGCGCGGCGTCGCTGGCGGAGCGGCGGCGCCTGGCCGAGGCCGGGCTCGTCATCGCGGTGGTGGTGATGCAGCAGGGCGGCGGCAAGGTGCTGCACGGGCCGGTGGTGAGCGGCCAGGGGCTCTCGGGCGAGGAGCAGGCGGCGCTGCCGCTGGCCGCCGAGGGCGCCGCGCTCGAGCTCAAGGAGCTGTCACACGGCGTCCGCGGCGACGACGAGCGGGTGCGCGAGGCGATGGCCCAGGGGGTGCGGCGGGTCTTCAAGCAGCTCTTCGGCAGCCGCCCGTTCCTGCACCCCGTCGTGGTGCGCGTGTAGCGGCGCCCCCCCCCGCGCCGGCTTTCGTCACAGGCAGAGGCCCGGCAGGCCCGGCACCAGGGCGCTGCAGTTGCCCGAGGTGCAGTCCGCCGCCGAACTGCACGG
Source organism: Myxococcaceae bacterium (assembly GCA_020247085.1). Taxonomy (GTDB): domain Bacteria; phylum Myxococcota; class Myxococcia; order Myxococcales; family Myxococcaceae; genus Xiheimicrobium; species Xiheimicrobium aquaticum. The sequence goes on from JADCJJ010000415.1 coordinate 44,013, forward strand.
GGCGCCGGTGCCCTTGCTCGAGCACACCCCGACGACGTCGTTGGCGGTGAACCGGAAGCACGCCCAGTTCGCCGGACAGTTCGCGACGGTCCTGCAGGCGTTCAGCAGGCAGATGTGGGCCTTGTTGGGCACGAGGCCGTCGTTGCAGACGGCGCCGCCCAACCCGACGGGACACGTCTTGTCGGCCGCGCACGCCGGGAAGGTGTAGCAGCGCGGCGTCTTGGCGGGCGAATCGTCCTCGATGCACAGCGAGTTCCGGTCGCAGCCGTCCATGCCCGAGCCGACGCCCTTCGGGTTGCACTGCATGGCCGTCTGCGGCGGCGGAGTACTGCAAAACCCGTTGAAGCAGCGCTGCGTCGAGCTGCAGGTGTTCGAGGTCGCGGTGCACGTGGGCACCACCTTGTTGTGACAGAGGCGGTCGAACATGGTGTCGCAGTATTGGTCCGCGGCGCAGTTGGCGTTGCTCTGGCACCCGAGCGCGCACAGCCCGTTGAAGCAGAACTGCCCCGAGGGGCACGGCATCGCGGCGTTGCAGCCCAGCAAGAGGGTCGCGCCGCCCCCGCCCGTCGAGCCGCCGCCGCTCTGCGCACCGCCCCCTGCCCCGGCGCCGGCCGCGCCGCCGCCCGAGCCAGAGGTCATCCCGCCGTCACCGACGTCCACCCGAACATCACAGGCGAGGAGGCCCGTCACCAAACCCATCACCACCGCCCGAGTCATCGACCGCATTCATGTCTCCTTCGAGTTCGTTCCGACGTTCGAGCGGTCTTGCGGTGGGCGCAGACCATTTTTGAAGAATTTTTCCTCGAGCACTCCGGTCGAGCAGGTGCATGCCATTCGCGCCCCTCATCGCGGCGGTGTTGAGCGCCGGGCCTCCGGCGACGGCGCGGCTCTCGTACGAGGTGGCGCCGGGTCTGGCGGCGTGCCCCGATGAGCGGTGGCTGCGCGCGGCGGTGGCGGCACGGCTCGGGCGCGACCCCTTCACGCCAGCGGCGGGCACGCTGGTGCGGGCGCGCGTCGAGGCCCGCACGCCCCCGGCGCTCGAGGCGCAGGTCGAGGTCGCGCGCGCCGATGGCACCGTTGGCCGGCGCACCCTCGAGTCACCCACCGGTGATTGCCTCGAGCTGGCGTCGGCCGTCGAGCTCGCCATCACCCTCGCGCTCGAGCCGCGTCGGTTCGCCCGGCCGCCCGCGAGCGCGCCGCCAGCGCCGACGACGTCACCCGCGCCCCCGGCGGCGCGCCCACCGAAGGCGACTCTCCCACCAGTCGAGCTGCTGGGCCGGGTGGGCCTGCTGGGGACGGCGGGGGGCGTACCGGGCTTCAGCGGGGGCCTGCTGCTGGGTGGCGGGGTCACGTGGCGACGGTTCTCGCTCTCGCTCGAGGGCCGCGCGCACCTGCCGAGCGGGGTCGACTACGGCAGCGGGCGAGTCTCGACGTTCTCGGCGCTGGCGTCGCTGGTCCCCTGCCTACGCGCCGGCGGCCTCTCGGGCTGCGCGGTCGTCTCGGTCGGCGCGCTGCAGGTCGAGCGGCCGGGCGGCGAGGTGTTCCGGACGACGACGGTGATGGCGCAAGCCGGAGCGCGGGTCTCGTACACGTTCGACCTCGGGCGAGGGCTCAACCTGGGCCCGTGGCTCGAGGGGGCAGTGGTGCTGACGAGGACCTCCATCGTCACGGGCGCGTCGTCACTGTGGGTGACGTGGCCGGTGGCCCTGTCGGGTGGGGTGCTGCTCGAGCTGCAGGTTTCGTCATGACAGCGGGGTGCCCGCGCCAAGACAGCCGGTGGCATAGATGAGCGGCGAGCGCCCGGGCCTCGAGGCCCTCTACCGGTCGGAGCTGCGGTCAGTGTACGCCTTCCTGTGGCGCCTGGGCGCCCAGGAGAGCGAGATGGATGACCTGGCGCACGACGTGTTCGTCACCGCGGCGCGGCGCCTGTCGTCTTTCGACCCGGCGCGGCCGGCGCGGCCGTGGCTGCTGGGCATCGCCTTCCGGGTGTTCTCCGACGCGCGCCGCAAGCGGCGCCCCACCGAGACGCCGTCGGAGGCGATGGAGGACCCGGTGCCGGGGCCCGAGGCGTCGGTCGAGCGGCGCCAGGCGCAGCAGGTGATTCGCCGGGCGCTCGCCACCCTGCCCGAGGAGCGGCGGGTCGCCTTCGTGCTCCACGAGCTCGAGGGGCTCACGCCGAGCGAGGTGTCGAACCTGATGCAGGCGCCGCTGATGACCACCTACTCACGCCTGAAGACGGCGCGCGACGAGGTCGCCTCTGCGGTGCGGCGCTTTCAGCTCATCGAGCAGAGCCGGAACGGTAGCCGATGAGCGAGCGTCTTCCTCCGCTGCACGTGGCGCTGCGGGCGGTCTTCGAGCAGAGCCGGAACGGTGGCCGATGAGCGAGCGTCTTCCTCCGCTGCACGAGGCGCTGCGGGCGGTCTTCGACACGGCGACGCCCCCGCAGCCGTCGGCCGAGTTCGAGGCGCGGGTGCTCGAGCGCGTCACCGCGACGCTGGCAGGGGTGGCGCTCCCTGAGGACACGTCGGGCTCGGGCGGCTTCTCGGGGCCGACCGGCGCGCCGACGCCCGACGGGGTCCCCGCCCCGGGGGTGGTGGTCGTCAAGAAGGGCGTGCTCGCGCTCGGAGCCGCGCTGCTCCTGGGGGGCGGCGGGCTCGGGGGGGTGCTGGTGGGGCGCGTCGTGCTCACGCCACCGGCGGCTGAGGTGAAAGCGTCGCCCGGGGGCGCGCGCGCGAAGGGCTCCGACGAGGCGCTGGGGTCGGCACACGACCCAGCTGACGAGCGCCCCGCGGCGGGTGTTCAGCGCCCCTCGGGGGCCACCGCGTCGGTCGGCGGCGCGGGGTCGATGCCGGCGAAGGCCGCGGGAGCGCCCAACGAGGTGAGCGCGGCCCCCCCGGGCCCGAAGGCGCCCCAGCCTTCGGCGTCCGTGCAAGGCCTCGCCGACGCGGGCGGGGCGCCCGCCGGGCATGAAGACGCGTCGCGGGACACGGCGCTGTCGGCCGAGCGGGCGCTGCTCGAGGTCGCGCGCACGGCCCTCGCGCGAGGCGACGTCGGGGCGACGCTGGCCGCCGTCGAGCGCCACGAGCGCGAGTTCCCCGGCGGGCGGCTCCTCGAGGAGCGCGAGGTGCTCTTCGTCCAGGCGCTCGCCCTCTCGGGGCGGCGGGGGGACGCGGCGGCGCGACAGGCCGCGTTCAAGACGCGCTTCCCGGACAGCCTCTCGCTCCCGGCGGTGGACGCCGCGCTCGCGCCGTGAGGGCGACGGCGTACGACTGGCTGTCGCGAGAGCGCTCCAGCTACAGTGCCAGGGGCCGGCGGCAGGTCGGGCTCGATGCCCAGAAGACCCATTCACGAGGTGTCCATCCGGCGGGTGGCGGCGGTAGAGCGCCGGGCGACGCTCGGGCTGCTGCCGCCCGAGCTGCTGACATCGAGGGCGGTGCACTTCACCGAGCGCGCCTCGGACGTGCTGACGGCGAACGCCTACGAGCTGTCGACGGACGACGGCGCGGTGGCGATGGACGCGGTGAGCCGCCTCGGGGTGTTCCGGGGGTGGCGCTACGACTTCATGGTGGGCCAGGCGCTGCGCTTCTCGATTCGCCGGAGCAAGCGCCTGCTCCTGCTCGATGGGCTGCGCGTGGTCGACGCGAAGGGTGCGGTGCTGGGCGAGTTCCGGCAGCGGCCGACGGGCTTCTCGGTGCACTTCGACGTGCTCGAC
>JADCJJ010000416.1 GCA_020247085.1 Myxococcaceae bacterium
CGCCGCCGTCAGCGCTCCCGAGCTGTAGCGCTTCAGCACGTCCTTCTTCGTCCACTGGGCCTCGCTCATCAGCATCCGCCTCGTCTAGGGCGGACATTTTCCCTGGGCCGTTAACCGGACACTTTCCCTGGGCCACGACAGCGCGCGCGAGCGGAAGACTCGACCCCGCCGCTCACCGCCGCCGCAGCAGCGAGACGAGTGGCAGGCCGACGGCGGGCACCAGCCCGAGCCACGCCAGCCACGGCTGGGCGGAGCGCCGCGCCTCCTCGCGCGCCAGCAGCGCCGCCGCCACGCAGCAGGCGACGAAGTCGAAGGACATGACGAAGGGGAACTGCTGGGTGCGGGCGAGCTGGACGAAGCCGTCGACGTCCTGGCTGACGAAGAGGCCGGCCAGGCCGAGGCCGGCGATGACGAGGGCGGCGGCGAGGGCGCGGCTCCCGAGGGCCCGGAGCCACCAGGTGGAGGCCTCGCGGCGCGGCAGGTGCCACCGGCGCAGCACCAGGTACGGCAGCAGCGCGAAGGCCCCGAGGGCGAAGCTGCCCAGCACGAAGGGCCACTTCGGCGCCCGCTGCGCCGGCGCGTCGAAGGCCAGCACCGCGAAGAAGGCCATGGGGAAGACGCCCATGAGGTTGAAGAGCGCGAAGAGCGACAGGTTCACGCCCTCGAGCCGACCCGTCATCATCGCGACGAGCTGCGCGCTCGTGTCCGGGCTGGGCGGCGGCGCGAGCGTGAACGCGACCGCGAGCAGCAGGAGCCACACCGCCAGGGCCAGCCACCGTTCGGTCGTCATGCGCGGGACATAATGGGGGTGAGGCCTTCGGGCCGCGCCGGGTGGCGCTGGCCACGCTCCGGAACCCGTCTCCACGCGCGGTGTCGGGGGGGCGTCCCCCGCCGCCTGGAGGCGCCGCCCATGTCGTCCGCCGCGTTGGCCATCTCCGTCCGTTGGGGAGACCGGCTCATCGACTCGAGGCTGCTGCGGCGGGGGGCGGCCGGCTCCTTCTCACTGGGGAGCGCGCCGGGCGCCGACGTTCCGGTGCCGCGGGCCGGGCAGGCCGTCTTCCACTTCGACGCGAGGGGGCCGCGCGTCGAGTTCACCGACGGCGTGCGCGGCGAGGTGCTGCGCAACGGCGAGACGCCGCTGGTGATGAGTGAGGTGATTCACCGCGGGCTGGCGGTCGAAGCCGGCGCCGGGTGAGCGCTGCGGCTGGGGCGGCGCGACGGGCTGGTGCTGCGCTTCGGCGAGCTCACGGTCGAGGCCTGGCCGACGCGGGCGCCGACGCGCGTAACGGCGCACCACGATGGCTGGGACTTTCGGTGGCTCAACGTACTGCTGGCCACCGGGCTGGGGGCGCTCCTCGTCCTGGTGCACTTCGAGCTGACGGCGCTCGAGGACGAGGGCTTCGACGAGGACGGGCTGGCGACGGCGGCGGTGACGCTGCGGCAGGTGCTGATGACGACGCCGCGGCCGGTGGCGCCGCGCGCGCCGGCTCCTGCCGAGCGGAGGCTCGAGCGGGAGCGCGTGACGCCCGGCGCTCCAGCGCGCGGCCCGGCGACCAGCGCACGGGGCCCGGGAGGACGGACGTCGGCAAGGGACGGGCTGAGAGACCTCTTCCGTGGCGTCGCGGGCGGGGGCGTGTTCGGCGAGGGGGGGCTGTCGGCGCAGCTCACCGGGGCGGTGGGGCGGGTCGTCGGGGCGGCCCCGGGGCTCGGCGGGCTGACGCTGCGCGGCGGTGGCGCGGGGGGCGACGTGGGCGGGCCGGAGCGCATCGGGGCGCTCGACTGGACTCCCGAGGGCGCGCGCGGCCCCAGCGATGTGAAGCTCGTCAAGACGAGGGCCATCACGCCGACGGTGCTCGAGCAGCCGCCCGACGTCGCCGACGGCTGCCTCGACAAAGAGCGCCTCCGCGCGGTGGTGCGGGAGCACCTCGCGCAGGTGCGGAACTGCTACGAGGCCTTGCTGTCGCGCCTGCCGGCGCTCGAGGGGCGCGTGGTGGTGACGTGGCACGTCACCACCGCGGGCGTGGTGGACTCGGCCGAGGTGCTGTCGACGCCCTCGCCCGAGCTGGGCGCGTGCCTCGCCGGCCGCATCCTCACGTGGCGGTTCCCCGCGGCGCAGCAGGCTGGCGCCGGCTTCAGGGTGTCGTACCCGTTCGTCTTCAAGCGGTCGGGCCCTTGAGGCCACGGCCGTCTGCGAGGCGGGGTGGCAGACGGCGCGCAGACGTGGGAAGCGGGGCCCGTCACGCCTCATCGCCGTCCCCCGAAGTACTGCAATGGACGTCTCCCATGCCGAAGCTCCCCTGCCGTGCAGACGTCGTCGCGGCGATTCTCGACGGTGTCCTCACCCCTGCCGACGCGGCGAGGCAGCAGGGCGTGTCGGAGGGTGAGATTGCGCAGTGGCTGGTGCAGGCGCAGCGGGCGAACGGCGCGGCGGCGGCGCGGCGCCGGGTGCGCGTGCGGCGCGCGGCGGGGGTCGTCGTGGCCGGGGCGGCGGCGTTGATGGCGCGGGTGGCGTTGTCCCAGAACACCTGCGCGCAGACGCTGCCGGCGCCGCTGGTGACGTTCTGCGCCGACGCGCCGGCCCGGGCCGACGAGGTGAACGGGAACTTTCAGGGCCTGTTGACGATTCTCAACGGCCGCATCGGCACGACGGCGGGCACGGTCGCCACCACGAACCTCGAGCCCTCTGCGCCGGGTGGAACCCTCAACCTCCAGGCGACGGGTGGCGGCCCGACCCGCCTCGGCGGGACGCTGCAGCTGGCGAGCGCCGCGAGCGCGCCGTGCAACGCGGCGACGGCGGGCTCGCTGCGGCTGAACAACGGCGCGCTCGAGCTCTGCGCGGCGAACACCTGGAGCGCCGTGACGCCCTCTCCGGCGAGCGGAGCCACCATCTCGTGCGCGACGATTCTGGCGCAGCGGCCGACGGCGCCCAGCGGCGTATACGCGTTGAGCGCCGGCGGGTACCCGATTCAAGCCGAGTGCGACATGACGAGCGCGGGCGGCGGCTGGACGATGATTCAGGCGCACACCGCGGACCAGACGGTCGAGAGCCTGCGCGTCGCGCTCGACTCGGCGACGTACCTGCCGAGGGCATCGGTGCGCGCGCTGGCACAGGCGGGCTCGCAGGTGCGCTTCGTGGACCCGGTCAACGGCGCCTCGGCGACGAGCAGCGCGAACTCGCAGGCCATCACCCAGCTGCGCGGGCTCGTGGTGCTGAACATCACGGACGCGGCCGGGTGGACGTACACGGGCAACCTCTCGGCGTCGAACTTCACGGCCTCGTGCACCTCGAGCGCCACCTACCCGAGCATGGTGCACAGCGCGTGCAACGGAGGCGCGGCGCACATCTTTCCCGAAACGCACTCGCTGCGGAGCGCCGCCGCGACGCGTGAGCGCATCACCGTCTGGGTCCGCTGACGCGGCGGCGTCCGGCGACGCACGCCTTCCGGCCCGCCGGAGGGTCTCAGACCTCGACGGTCATACGCGGCCATCGCGTGAGCCGACCGATGCAGCCGCTCGAAGGACACCAGGCGGGGCACACCACGTCTCCCCATGGCGTCTGAGGCGCTCCGTGGTGACCGCCCGCCTCAAGGCCAGGCGAGCGACGCGGCGCCGTTCGCCAGCGCCGGCACCTTGACCCACACATACCGGCTGTTCGGCACGATGAAGAAACCGTCGGCCGAGGCATCGAGCTCGGCCTTCGAGGCCCTGGCCTCGAGCGAGCGCCCGTTCAGCGTCATGGCCGCGGGTGGCGCGTCGACCCACAGCTCGACCATCGCGCCCTGTCTGGCGGCCGACAGCGTGAGCGTCTTCTCGCGGGCGGTGATGATGACATGCCCGGCCTCGTCGTCGGCGTACACGGTGAAGGTGGTCTCGGTCGCGGCCGGCCAGGCGAGCACGGTGAGCAGGCCTGCGTGCGCGGCGCTCCCCAGGCGCGTCGAGCCGTCAGTGACGTCGGCGACGAGGACACCGCCCTCTCTGAAGAACACGGGGATGCGGGCGCGGTTGGTGAAGTCGAGGTCCTTCAACACCTGGCCTCCTGCCAGGGGCGCCCCGGCGTCGTCCCACCACGAGACGTAGCGCGCGCCAGCCGGGAGCGGCACGTCGCGGCGGCCCGAGTCGTCGAGGATGGGCGCCACCAGCAGCGCGTCACCCAGGAAGTAGCGGTAGTCGCGCGGCCAGCTCGGCTCGTCGCCGACGGGTCGAATGGGCTGAGCGCCGGCGCCGCGGTAGGCGGCCTCACCCAGCGAGTAGAGGTACGGGACGAGCTGCACGTGAAGCTTCGACCAGAAGCGGTACAGCTCGACCGTCTCGTCGGCGCGCTCAGGCACCGTCCACGGCGCGAGGTTGCCGCGGCCGTGCAGCTGCATGAAGGGCGACAGCGCGCTCACCGCGGTCCACCGCGCGAAGTTCGCCTGGCTGAAGGGAATGGTGGGGCCGGCGAGGGCGAGGTCGTCACGGTCGAGGTACCCACCGAGGTCGGAGCCGATGGCGACGTACCCGGCCTTCGCCGAGCGGAAGACGTGGTCGAGGGCGTCTTCGAGGCCGACCCAGTCGCGGCGGTTGTCACCGACCCAGCCGATGGGGGCGTGCTCCTTGCGCGCGTAGAATCGTCCCGGGAAGCCGTACGAGGCGTCCCAGGGGCGCACCATGGTGAGGAACTCGCGGCCCCTGACCGCGCGGCCGTGGGTGAGAAAGTCCTCGTAGTAGGCCTCGGAGTACTGCTGCAGGGTGACGGTGCCCTGCTTCGTCTTCACCGAGAGGTCCTTGGCGGCGAAGGTGGCCTGCTCGCCGGTGCGCAGGTAGTCCTCGCCGAAGTCGCACTTCCACCCGTCGATGACCTCGAGGACCCGTGCCTGCTTCGCGTGCCAGAAGGCGCGGGCCTCGTCGTTCGAGAAGTCGATGCCGCCGCCGCGGCCCTTCCACCAGAACGTCAGCTGGCCGTCGTTGACGAAGAAGCCCTTCGAGAGCGCCTCGCGGAAGCCATCGGCGGGCCCCGGGTACACGTCGCCGCCCACCTCGGCGTCGAAGGAGCCCTCGTTGAGCATCTGGGTCGTCCACAGCACGGTCCGTACGTGGCGCGAGCGCAGGTTGGCGACCAACTCCTCGAACCTGGGGTAGCGCGCCTCGTTGGGGACGAAGGTGTTGTAGTTGGTCTCCCAGGGGCTATCGAGCACCACGACGCCGACGGGAATGCCGCGCTGCTCGAAGCCGCCGACGAAGTCGTACGTATCGGCGGTGGTCGAGATGTCCTTCGAGATCCACGGTTGGTAGGCCCATCGTGGGGTGAAGCCGAAGCGCTGCACCGCTTCGGGCGGCGCCTTCGGTGGCGAGCACGAGGCGATTGCGACGAGGGCGAGTACGAGAGCCGGGCGCATGATGCGCTTCATGGTGGCGCATCGGGCTCCGGGCAAGTCTCGCCCATCGGACGCGTGAGGTCACCGTGGGGCGTCGCGGCGAGGGGCGGGCGAGGCGCCCGAGAAGGTGGCGCTGACGGGGAAGTGGTCCGAGCCTCCGGCGCGAACGGTGTGGGCGTTGGAGAACGTGA
>JADCJJ010000417.1 GCA_020247085.1 Myxococcaceae bacterium
GCGAGCGGCGACGGCGCCGCGGCCCCCCGGCCTCACGCGACTGACGTGGCGCGCCTCGGCGCCCGGGTCGAGCCCTTCGCTGACGAGACGCGCCCCCTCTGCGCCCTCCACCCGGCCTGGCGCCTGCTCCCTTGCGCCCGCGAGAGACGCGGGCGGCGCCGGGTGCTGAGATGCGCGCCGTGACGCGCGAGTTCGTCATCAGCCGCCGCAGCGACCTGCGCCTTCGCGCCGTCGAGGCCTTCCTCGGCACCGTGGCCTCGAGCGACGAGGCGGTGCTCCTCGGCGCCGACTTCGAGTCCCTCGCCGAGGTGACGCGCGCGCTCGGGCGGCCCCTCTTCGGCTGGCGCCGCGCGACGCTCTTCCGTCACGCGCTCGAGCTCGCGCGCCCCGCGCTGCTGGCCGAGGGCCGCGCCGCCGCCACCGGCCTCGGCCTCGAGGCGCTCTGGGCCCGGGTGACGTGGGAGCTGGCCCGGGCCGGGCAGCTCGGCCGCCTCGCTCCGCTGTCTGACCGCCCGGGCCTGTCTCGCGCCCTCGCCCGCACCATCTCGGAGCTGCGCCAGGCCGGCCTGTCGGCCGACGCCGTCGAGCCGGCCCTCGGCGCCGCCATGCGCGCCTTCGAGGCAGCGCTCGAGCGCGCCCACCTGGCCGACCGCGCCGACGTCTTCGCCCTGGCCACGCAGGCCGTGCCCGCCTCGCCCCGCGCGCCCCTGGCGCTCGTCGACGTCCCCGTCGGCTCCGGCGCCGAGGCCGACTTCCTCACCGCCCTCGCTGCCCACGCACCGCGCGTGCTCGCCGTCGCGCCCGACGACGACGCCACCAGCGTCGCGGTGCTCTCGGCGGCCCTCGGCCCACCCCGGCGGCTGCGGCCTTCGGCCACCGACGCCCTCGGCGCGCTCCAGCGTCACCTCTTCACCAACGAGGCCCCGGCCGAGCCGCGCCCCCTCGAGGACCTCTTCTCGGCCCCCGGCGAGGCGCGAGAGTGCGTCGAGGTGGCCCGCCGCATCGTCGAGCTGGCGCGGCAGGGCGTGCGCTTCGACGACGTGGCCGTGCTGCTGCGCAGCCCACAGGCCTACCGCGCCCCCCTCGAGGACGCCCTGCGCCGCGCCGGTGTCCCCGCGCACTTCGCCTCGGGCCTGCCCCGGCCCGACCCGGCCGGCCGTGCGTTCCTCGCGCTCCTGCGCTGCGCCGAGGAGCGCCTGTCGGCGCGCCGCTTCAACGAGTACCTCTCACTCGCCCAGGTGCCGAAGGTCGACGCCGCCGGTGCACCGCCGCGCGTCACGCCTGCCTTCGCCCGCCCCGACGCAGGCGAGACGCTCCTGCCTCTCGAGGCCGCGGCCCCTTCGGTTGGGCCGGCGCCCGACGTGGTGGACGACGTCGAGGCCCCCGTCGTCCTCGGGCAGCTCCGCGCGCCCCGCCGCTGGGAGCAGCTCATCGTCGACGCCGCCGTCATCGGCGGGCCCGACCGGTGGCGCCGCCGCCTCGGCGGGCTCCGCAGCCGCTTCGAGAAGGAGCGCCTCAACCCCACCGCCACCGAGGCCCAGCTGGCGCGCGTCGAGCGCGCCCTCGCCGACCTCGACGCGCTCGAGCGCTTCGCGCTGCCGGTCCTCGACGACCTCGCGGCGCTGCCGGCCCGCGCGAGCTGGGCCGGGTGGCTCGAAGCCCTCTCGGCGCTGGCGGCCCGCGCCCTCAAGGCTCCGGCGCGCGTGCGCTCGGTGCTCGCCGAGCTCGCCCCCCTGGGCCCCGTCGGCCCGCTCGAGCTGCCCGAGGTGCGCGCGGTGCTCTCGCGGCGCCTGGCCGAGGTCACCGAGGCCCCCGAGGGCCGGCGCCACGGCCGCGTCTTCGTCGCGCCCGTCGAGGCCGCGCGCGGCGCCTCGTTCCACACCGTCTTCGTCCCCGGCCTCGCCGAGCGCATCTTTCCGCAGAAGCTGCACGAAGACCCGCTCCTCTCCGACCGCGCCCGGGCCGCCCTCTCGCCGCGCCTCGAGACGGGCGATCGCCGTATCGAGACCGAGCGCCTGGCGCTGCTGCTCGCCGTCGGCGCCGCGCGCACGCGGGCCGTCCTGTCGTACCCCCGCGTCGACGTCGCCCACGCGCGCCCCCGCGTGCCCTCGTTCTACGCCCTCGAGGCCGCCCGCGCGGTCGAGGGCCAGCTGCCCGCCTTCGAGGCGCTCGCCCGGCAGGCCGAGGCCCGCGCCGGGGTGCGCCTCGCGTGGCCCGCCCCGCCGCGCCGCGAAGACGCCATCGACGACGCCGAGTTCGACCTCGCCACCCTTTCGACCCTCGCTGGCGGGAGCGGCCCGGTGCGCGGCCGCGCGCGCTACCTCGTGGCCGCCAACCCGCACCTCGCCCGCGCCCTGCGCGCCCGCTACGCGCGCTGGCAGACGAGCGCCCTGTCCTCGGCCGACGGCCTCGTGCTGCCCTCGGCCCTCGCCCGAGCGGCGCTCGAGGCTCACCACCCGTCACGGCGGCCGTTCTCGCCCACCGCGCTCGAGCAGTACGCCGCCTGCCCGTACCGCTTCTTCCTCTCGGCCATCCTCCGGCTCGAGCCCCACGAGGTGCCCGCCGAGCTCGAGGCGCTGGGCCCGCTCGAGAAGGGCTCGATGGCGCACGAGGCCCAGTTCCGCCTGCTGTCGGCGCTGCGCCGTGACGGGCTCGAGGTGACGCCGGCGACGCTCGACGAGGTGCTGCGGCGCCTGGGCGTCGTCGTCGCCCAGGTGGCCGGCGAGGTGTACGACGAGTTCAAGCCCGCCATCGAGCGCGTCTGGCGCGACGGCGTGCAGACGCTCGAGGCCGACCTGCGCGAGTGGCTCCAGCGCACCAGCCGCGACGCCGAGTGGCGGCCGGCGCACTACGAGCTCGCCTTCGGCCTGCCAGGCCGCGACGTCGACGCCCAGGACCCGGCCAGCACCCCCGCGCCGGTGACGCTCGCCGAGGGACTCACCGTGCGGGGCTCCATCGACCTGGTCGAGCGACACCGCGGCACCGGCGCGCTGCGGGCCACCGACTACAAGACGGGCCGCGCGCGCGCCGAGCCGGGCAACGTCATCGGCGGCGGCCGCCACCTGCAGCCGGTGCTCTACGCCCTGGTGCTCGAGCAGCTCTTCCGTGGGGAGCCCGTGTGGGGCGGGCGCCTCTACTACACGACGCAGGTGGGCGGGTACGAGGAGCGGCCGACGCCGCTCGACGCCCTCTCGCGCGCGGCCTTCGGCCAGGTGGCGCGCGCGCTGCGCGAGGCGCTCGAGACGGGCTTCTTCCCCGCGGCGCCGGACGAGGGCGAGTGCGCCTGGTGCGCGTTCCAGGCGGTGTGCGGGCCCGACGAGGAGCGCCGCCTGCACCAGACGCGCAAGGGCCTGCGCCGCGAGCTGTCGGCCCTCCGCGCGCTCCGCCAGCAGCCCTGACGCGGCGCCGCTGGCGCCTCACTCGAGCGTGGCGAAGCGCCGGTCCATCTCGGCCTTCACGAAGCGCTCGATTTCCTCGGCGGTGGTGAACTGCAGCGCCTTCTCGAGCAGCGCCTTCGCGTCGGCCAGCGCCACGCTGCGAATGATGCGCTTGACGGTGGGAATCTGGCCGCTCGTCATCGAGAACTCGTCGAGGCCGAGCGCCAGCAGCACCAGCGTCATCGACGCGTCGCCGGCCATCTCGCCGCACATCGCCACCGGAATGCCCGCGCCCTTCGCCGCCCCGACGATGTGCTGCACCATGCGCAGAATGCTGAGGTGCATCGGCCGGTACAGGTAGGCCACGTCGCGGTTCTGCCGGTCGATGGCCAGCGAGTACTGGATGAGGTCGTTGGTGCCGATGCTGAAGAAGTCGGCCTCCTGGGCGAGGCGGTCGGCAATCCACGCGGCGCTGGGCGTCTCGACCATGATGCCGACGGGGAAGCGCCGGCCCAGCGGCACGCCCTGGCGCGACAGCTCGGAGCGGCAGGCCTCGAGCTCGCTGCGCGCCTCGCGCAGCTCCGAGACGCCCGACACCATGGGGAACATCACCTTGAGGTTGCCGTGCACGCTGGCGCGCAGCAGCGCCCGCAGCTGCGCCCGGAACACCTCGCGGTGCTGCAGGCAGTAGCGAATGGCGCGCAGCCCCAGCGCCGGGTTGATTTCCTTCTCGCGGGCCTTGCCCGGCACCTTGTCGGCGCCGAGGTCGAGCGTGCGAATGGTGACGGGCCGCTCGCCCATGGCCTCGAGCACCGCCTTGTAGGCCTGGTAGTGCTCCTCTTCGGTGGGCGCCGCGGGCCGGTCGAGGAAGAGGAACTCGGTGCGGTACAGGCCGATGCCCTCGGCGCCGTGCGCGAGCAGCGACGGAATCTCGTCGGCGAACTCGATGTTGCCGTTGAGGCGCACGCGCGCGCCGTCGACGGTGACCGACGGGAGCTCGGCGGTCTTCAGCGCGAGCGCCTCGATGGCGAGCTGCCGGCGCATCGTCTCGCGGAAGAGCGCGAGCTGCTCCTCGGGTGGGTTGACGAGCACCAGGCCGCGGCGCCCGTCGACGGCCAGGGTGTCTCCGGCGCGAATCGCCTCGGCGGCCTTGCCCAGCCCCACCACCGCGGGCACGTCTCTCGCGCGCGCGACGATGGCGGTGTGGCTCGTCTGCCCGCCCAGGTCGGTGACGAAGGCGCCCACCTTGCCGGTCTTCACCAGCATCGCGGCGTCGGCGGGGCTGATGTCGTGGGCGACGACGATGGCGCCGACGGGCACCTCGAGCTCCTGGTCGACCACCTCGCCCATCAGGTTGCGCACGATGCGGTCGGCGACGAACTCGATGTCGCTCTTGCGCTCGCGGAAGTACTCGTCTTCGAGGTTGTCGAACTGGTGCCGCAGCCGCCGGCACACCCGCCGCACCGCCCACTCGGCGTTGATGGTGTCTTCCTTGATGAGCCGGGTGACCTCGACGAGGAACACCGGGTCGTGCAGCATCATGCGGTGGGCCTCGAGGATGAGGCCGTGCTCGTTCTCGGCGCCCGTCGAGAGCCGCTCCTTGAGCTCCTCGAGCTGCCGGTCGGACAGGCTGATGGCGGTGCGCAGGCGCAGCACCTCGCCGTCGACCTCGCTCGCCTCGAGGCGCACCTTCGGCGTGCGCAGCTTCTTCGCGTCGAGGACGAAGGCCTGGCCGACGGCCACCCCCGGACTCGCACCGATTCCCTGGAACTGGACCGTCACCGTCACGCGGCGGGCACCGTACCCCGACGGCACGCCCGGGTGTGAAGCCGTCGTGGTGGCAGGCGCGGCGGGCGGCCCGACAGTCGCGGCGGCCCACCCGTGGGCTAGGCTCTGCTTCGTGAAAGCAGTCTGTCCGAGCTGTGAGCGCCTCATCGACGTCGTGGCCGTCAAGGTGGTGGCCGACACCGCCTTCGTGGGCTGCCCGAAGTGCGGCGTCGAGTCGTCGCTGGCGGTGACGAGCGAGGCGCTGCCGGCCCTCGTCGACGTGCCGCGGGCGGCGCCGCCCCTGCCGGTGGTGGCGCGCAAGACGCCCGGGCCCCGCGCCCTGGTGCTGGCGTCGTCGGCCGAGGCCAGCAACGTGGTGATGCTGCGCTCGCCGTCGACGGCGGCGGTGGACAGCGCCCGCGCGATGGCCGAGGCGGGGGCAGCCCTGGCGGTGCCCGCCGGCCACTGCCCCAAGTGCCTCGCGAAGCGGGCAGAGAAGGCGCCGGCCTGCGCCACCTGCGGGCTGACGTTCGCGAAGGCCAACCTCGCGGCCCTCGGGCCACCCAGCTACCTCGCGTCGGCGTGGACAGAGGCGCTGCTCGCGTGGGACGACGACGGCCGCCACGGCGCGCTGCGCAGGCTGGCGATGGAGCGCGACGACCTGCCGGCGCTGGGCCGGCTCTACCGGCTGCGGCTCGCCCACATGCCCGACGACCCGTGGGCCCTGCGCGGCCGCGACGAGGTCTTCACCGCGGCCTCGGCGGCGATGCTGCAGCGCCCGGCCGAGCGTCCGCCGCCGGCCACCGGCCTGGCGGTGAAGGCCCTCGTCGTCATCGCCTCGCTGCTGGCCATTCTCGGCGCCGGCTCGTTCATGGCGCGGGCGCTCTCCCAGCTGCAGGGGAAGGCGCCGTGAGGCCTGCGCCGCGGTGACGCGCGCCCGGCGCTCGAGGGGCTGACGACGGCGCCCGAGCCGGGCCCCGGCCCCACCCCTCTGGCGAGCCCTGGGCGCCACAGGTTTCCCTGCCCGGTGACGGCGCGGCGGCTACAGTGCCTGCCCCATGCTCGTCTCTGTCCTCGCGGCTCTCCTCGCCCAGCCGGCGCCCTCGCCTCCTCCGCCCGACGTCCTGCTCGAGGCCCTCACCAGCGAGCTGGCCCGCAGCAAGAAGGGCCTGCCAGGCGAGAAAGACGCGCCGCTCTACTACCTCTCGTACCGGGTCACCGACGGCGAAGCCTGGGGCGCGTCGGCCAGCTTCGGCGCCCTCGAGGGCCAGTCGGGCCGGCCCGGGCGCCTCGCCGGTCGGGTGCGGCTGCTCGACGTGATGGCCCGCGTCGGCACGCGCGACCTCGACAACACCCACAAGGTGCGCGGCAGCTTCGACTTCGACTTCGGCGGCGGCGGGCGCTCCCTGCCCGTCGACGACGACAAGGGCGCCCTCGAGGTGGCCCTGTGGAAGGCCACCGACGACACCGTGCGCGCCGCCACGAAGGACCTGCTCAAGGTGCGCGCCAACGTCGCGGTGAAGGTCGCCGAGGAAGACAAGGCCCCCGACTTCTCGGGAGACAAGCCACAGCAGCGCCTCGAGGCGAAGGCGAAGCCGCTGGCCGAGGTGCTCGACCGCGACGCCTGGGAGGCCCGCCTGCGCCGGCTATCGGCGGCCTTCAAGACGAAGCCACACATCCTGCGCTCGTCCGTCTCGATGCAGGTGTCGTCGATGACGCACTACTTCGTCGACTCCGACGGCGCCCGCCTGCGCGAGCCCCGCTTCTTCGCCCGCCTCGGCGTGTGGGGCAGCGTCCGCGCCGACGACGGCATGGAGCTCGACTTCTACGACGCCATCGAGGCCACCTCGCCCGACGCGCTGCCCACCGAGAGCGACTTCGAGACGCGCGTCGCCCGGGCCATCGAGCGCCTCGAGGCCCTGCGGGCGGCGCCAGCCATCGAGCCCTACGTCGGCCCCGCCATCATCACCCACCGCGCCGCGGGCGTGTTCTTTCACGAAATCTTCGGCCACCGCATCGAGGGCCACCGCCAGAAGGACGCCGACGAGGGCAAGACGTTCACCCGCAAGGTGGGCCAGCTCATCGTCCCCGACTTCATCAGCGTCACCGACGACCCGACGAAGCGCCAGTGGGGCGAGCTGCCCCTCAACGGCTTCTACCTCTTCGACGAAGAGGGCCAGCCGGCGCAGAAGGTGCCCCTCGTCGAGAAGGGCGTGCTGAAGACGTTCCTCCTCGGGCGGTCGCCGGTGAAGGGCTTCGCCGGCTCCAACGGCCACGGGCGCGCCCAGCCCGGCCTGCGCCCCGTCTCGCGCCAGGGCAACCTCATCATCGAGTCGACGAAGCAGCTGCCCTTCGCGCAGCTGCGGGCCGCGCTGCTCGACGAGGTGAAGAAGCGCGGCAAGCCCTACGGCCTGCTCATCGAAGAGATTTCGGGTGGCTTCACCAACACCCGCGCAGGCGGTGCGCCGCAGGCCTTCAAGGTGATTCCGCAAATCGTCTACCGCGTCTACCCAGACGGCCGGCCCGACGAGCTGGTGCGCGGCGTCGACCTCGTCGGCACTCCCATCGCCTCGTTCGAGCGCATCCTCGTCACCGGCGACGACGCGAAGGTGTTCAACGGCTTCTGCGGCGCTGAGTCGGGCTGGGTGCCGGTGTCGGCCATCTCGCCCAGCCTCCTCATCAGCGA
Organism: Myxococcaceae bacterium; assembly: GCA_020247085.1. Lineage (GTDB taxonomy): Bacteria > Myxococcota > Myxococcia > Myxococcales > Myxococcaceae > Xiheimicrobium > Xiheimicrobium aquaticum. The sequence continues at coordinate 7,831 of JADCJJ010000417.1, forward strand.
CCTCGAGGTGGAGCGCAAGGGCAAGGGCCACGAGAAGGCCCCGCTGCTGCCACCGCCACCGCCGTCGGCCAGCACGCCGGCGAAGGGAGGTGCGAAGTGAGCGCGCTCCTCTCGCTGCTGCTGGCCGCCGCCCCCGCCGACCCGGTGCTCGACGTCATGGAGGCCGAGCTCAAGCGGGCCATGACGCTGTCGATGCCGTCGGCGACGGACCCGAGGCTGATGGCCGACAAGCCGTACTACGCCCGCGCCTACGTCACCGTCGAAGACGAGCTCGCCGTCTCGGCCAACTTCGGCGCCCTCTCGGCCCCGGGTGGCGGCCGGAGCCTCGCCATCGACACCTCGGTGCGCATCGGCAGCGAGGCGTTCGACAACACCAACTTCTCGGGTGGCGGCTTCGACTTCTCGTTCGGAGGGCGTGGCCGCTTCCCCGCCGAGGAGGACCTCGACGCGATTCGCCGCGCGCTGTGGCTGTCCTTCGACGCCAACTACAAGGGCGCCGTCGAGGCCATCGCGCGCAAGCGCGCGTTCCTGCAGGCGAACCAGGTGAAGGAGGTCATCGCCGACTGGAGCGCCCACAAGGCCGAGACGCTGGTGCTGCCCCGCGAGGAGCCGCCGAAGCTCGACCCCGACGCGTGGGCCGCGCGCGTGAAGGCCGCCTCTGCCGCGTGCCGGGCCTCGACGAAGGCGCACGCGTGCACGGTGTCGTTCCGCAGCCGCTTCATGTGCCAGCGCTTCGTGGCCTCTGACGGCGCGAAGCACCGCTTCTGCGAGACGAAGCTCGAGGTGAAAGTGAGCGCCCAGGGCCAGGCGGCCGATGGCATGCCCGTGGGCGCCGAGTGGAGCCAACTGGCGCGCAGCGAGGCGGAGCTGCCCGGCGAGGTGGCGCTACTCGAGCGCGTGAAGGAGACGTGGCAGGCGCTCGAGAAGAAGCTGGCCGCCCCGGCCGCGTCCGACGACTACGTGGGCCCGGTGCTGTTCACCGGCCAGGCCGCGCCCGTCTTCTTCCTCTCGACGCTGTCGGGCCCGCTGAGCTTCCCGCGCGAGAACCTGGGCCAGCGCCAGCAGGGCCGCCTCACCGAGCGCCTGGGCAAGCACGTCTCGGTGTCGCGCCTGTCGGCCGTCGACGACCCGACGCAGAAGACGTGGACGTCGCCGAAGGGCGAGGTGCTCCCGCTGTTCGGCCACTACCCGGTGGACGACGACGGGGTGCCGCCACAGCCCATCACGCTGGTGAAGGAGGGCGTGCTGCAGACGTTCTACATGTCGCGCATTCCCACGAAGGCGTTCACGAAGACGAACGGCCACGCGCGCGGCAGCCAGGCCTCGACCGGGAACCTCTTCGTCACCACCGCGCAGGCCGAGCCTCTCGCCGAGCTGAAGAAGCGCCTGGTGCAGCTCGCGAAGGAGGAGGACAGCGACTTCGGCCTGATGGTGTCGGTGCTGCCGGCGAGCCTCAGCGACCGGCCCAACGGCTCGACGGTGCAGCTGCCCAACCTGCCGCTGCTCGTGCACCGCGTGTACGCCGACGGCCGCGAGGAGCTGGTGCGCGGCTACGCCTTCAAGCCCACCTCGCAGCGCGTGCTGAAGGACATCGTCGGCCTGGGGGACGACCCCACGCTCGTCAACACCGAGCAGTTCGGCCAGAACGTGTCGGCCGTCGCGCCCTCGGTGCTGGTGAAGCTGCTCGAGCTGAACCGCGCCCGCGACGACTTCGGCAAGCCGCCCGCGCTGCCTCGGCCCGCGCTGACGACGAAGTAGGAGGCCGGTGCATCAGGGCGTGGGCCCCCTCACCGGCCACAGGGCTCCGCTCGGCGCTGACGCAGCCCCCCGCGGGCCGCCCGGGCCGAGCCCGTGCGTGGCCGCCTCCTTCAACGCCCTCGCAGCCTCGCCCCTCCGCTGGACACTCCTTTCCCCGCTCGGTGTGACAGCCTCGGAGCAGGGCAGCGGTGCTGGGCGACGGATGCCTCGAGAACGCCGGGGCCGACAAAGTGGCTCCCACGACACGACGGCCAGCCGTCTCCGCGCGGGGCGCTCCAGACAGCCCCACGCGAGCGACCTCGCTGCGCTCGGGCTGACGTCAGTCTGGCTTCGCTTCGAGCCGCCGCTTGAACGCCTCGAGCCGCGCCTTCACGTCCTGTACGGCGCCGGTGGTGGCCGTGGTGGCCTCGCGCAGCAGCAGCTCGGCGCGGGGCTCGAGCTTCTGCCACTCGGTCTGCAGGTCCATGCCGGCCAGGTGGACCTTCAACCGGACCTCGTCACGCAGCGCCCGGATGTCCTTCGTCAACGCCTGCACGTCGTCTCTCAAGTGCGATGCCATGGGGCACCTCCTGCCGGCACACGCTGCGACAGGCGTGCCCGCGGCGGTGCGCTCGAGCACCACCTGACTCCCCCCACCGCGCGCCCCTCGCGCCGCGCACGTCTCGCGCGCCCTCCCACCCGCCGCGCAAGCGCTGCCGGCCTGACACCCATCGCGACCCGCCGCCAGGTGCCCCGAGGGCGCCCTGCGCCACCGGGCCACCAGTCCATCACCGCCACGCTGCCGACATCGCGTTGACGCTGCCACCCGCCACCCCTACGAGGCCGCTCGTGATGGCTCGTGCGCTCCTGATGGCCCCGTTGGTGCTGTGCCTCGCCTGCCCCCCAGCGCCGCCGCCGGCCCCATCGCTCTCCTCGCGCGGCGGCAGGCTGACCTGGACGCCCGACGGCACGCTGACGCTGTGGCGCGGCGACCGGCCGCTGGTGCGCCTCCTCGACGACGCCTTCCAGGTGGGCACCGTGCGCGAGCTCGACCCGAACCAGAGTTACGACCCGTACTGGCTGGTCGTCGAGGACCCGGTGCTGCAGAAGGCCGAGCCGCCCGGGTTCCGCTGGCGCCGGCTGACCTCCGCCTCGGTCACCCAGCCCGACGCCTCGTCCCTTCGCCTCGAGGCCGTCTTCGAGAGCGACGTGCAGGGCGTGGTGACGGTGACGGCGACGGCCTCGGGCTTCGCGCTGCGCTTCGTGCCAGACGTCGCCAGCCGGCCCGTCGCGATGCTGCGGGTGCGCACGCACACCGACGCGACCGAGGGCTTCTACGGCCTGGGCGAGTGGTTCGACGAGGTGAACCACCGCGGCAAGGTGCGGCCGCTGCAGCTCGAGCCCGACCTGGGCGTCGAGAGCTCGTCGACCGAGAACCACGTCACCACCACCTTCCACCTCGGCACGCGCGGCTGGGGCGCCTTCTTCGAGACGAGGCGCTACGGCGTCATCAGCTTCGCCCGCGGCGAGGACGACCTCGTCGACGCGATGTTCGGCACCGCCGACGAGAGCGCCGCCGGCCTGACGATGCACCTCTTCACGGCCGATGAGCCGCTCGACCTGCTGAAGCCCTACCTCGAGGTGACGGGCGAGGTGCGGCTGCCGTCACCCTGGGCCTGGGGCCCGCTGCTGTGGCGCGACGAGAGCCGAAACCAGGCCGAGGTGCTCGACGACATCGCGACGCTCCGGCGGCTCGACCTCGCCACCAGCGCGATGTGGGTCGACCGGCCATACGCCACCGCCGTCAACACCTTCGACTTCGACCCGGCGAAGTACCCCGACGCGGGCGCGATGATTCGCACCGCCCACGCCGCGGGCCTGCGCTTCTCTCTCTGGCACACGCCCTACCTCGAGCCGACGGCGGCGCCGCTGCGGACCCGGGCCGAGGCCGAGGGCTGGTTCCCGAGGTCGACGGGCGTGCTGCTCAACCGCTGGAGCCCGCCGCTGGACTTCACCAACCCGGCCGCCGCGCAGGCCTGGCGCCAGGCCCTCACCTCGTACCGCGCGTTGGGCGTCGAGGGCTTCAAGCTCGACTTCGCCGAGGACGTGGTGGCGGGCGTGGGGGGCGTGCGCTCGGGCTGGGGCTTCGCCGACGGCTCCACCGAGAAGACGATGCACCACGACTACACGCGGCTGTACCACCGCGCGTACCGCGACACGCTGGGGGCGCTCGACGGGCTCCTCCTCGTACGCGCCGGCAAGTGGGGGAGCCAGACCGATGGCGTCGTCGTCTGGCCAGGCGACGTCGACGCCAACCTCTCGCGCTTCGGCGAGAGCTTCACCACCCGCGGGGGCCGGCGCTTCGTCGGCGTGGGCGGCCTGCCCTCGGTCGTGCGCGCCGGGCAGAGCCTGTCGATGTCGGGGTTCCCCTTCTTCGGCGCTGACACCGGCGGCTACCGCCACAGCCCGCCCGACAAGGAGACGTTCATGCGGTGGGTCTCCCAGTCGGCGCTGTCGACGGTGATGCAGACGGGAGACAGCTCGAGCCAGCCGCCGTGGGTCTTCACGCCCGAGAACGGCCGCGACGACGAGGCGGTGGCGCACTACCGGCGCTTCGCGCGCCTGCACCTGCGGCTGTTCCCCTACGGGTGGACGTACGCGACGCGCCTGAAGGACACGGGGCGCCCGCTGCAGCGGCCCTTCGGCGTCGCCTTCCCCGGGCTGGGGCTCCACCCGGCAGACCAGTACCTGCTCGGAGACGACCTGCTCGTCGCGCCGGTGGAGCGCGCGGGCGCCCGGGAGAAGACGCTGGTGCGCCCGCCCGGCGACTGGCAGGGCTGGTTCGATGGCCGCCCGCTCGAGGGCGCTCCGGGCGCGTCCATCACCGTGCCTGCCCCGCTCGACGCGCTGCCGCTCTTCGTCCGCGCCGGGGCGCTGGTGCCGATGCTGCGGCCCACCATCGACACCCTGTCGCCGGCGAGCGACGCCGACGTCGACTCGTTCGCCAACGAGGCGGGCGACCTCTGGGTGCGCGTCGTGCCGGCGGCGACGGCCTCGTCCTTCGTCGTGTACGACGGCACCCGGCTGGAGCAGCAGCAGGGCGACGACGGGCTCGTGCTGCGCAGCCAGGCCGGCGCCGTCTTCACCGGGGCGGTCGTCTACGAGGTGCTCGCGCCGCGGCCGGGCAGCGTCGAGGCCGACGGCGGGGCGCTGCCCTTCGTCGCCGACGTCGCCGCCGTGCCGCGCGGTGTCGCCTGGGCCGACGGGGTGCTGCGCGTCAAGGCGCCGCTGGGGGCGCGCGTCGTCGTGAAGTGAGGCGGGCCCGTCGGCGCAAAGGCGACCGGGGCGGGCACGCGGGCAGCGCCCGGAGCATCTCGAAGGGACTGCCGCGCGACGCAGAACCCCAGCGGCCCCATGCCCCGCGGCGTTCCCGGCGCAGCGCTCGCTGGCGGCGGGCGCGACCGCTGGCTGGCCCCCGAGCAGCAGGCCGGGGAGGGCCAACCCGCGACCGTGGCGGAGGCCCCCCACGCCGCGCGCAGGAGCGCGCCGCGCCCCAGCACCAACAGCCCCAGCGAGGGCCCGAGCGGGAGGAGGAGAAGGAGGGGAGGAGCGCTCCGGAGCGACGGGCGAGCAGGCCCTCGACGAGGAGCGTCACGCGGTACGACGCGACGGCGCTCGCCCGCAGGCAGGGAGCCACGCGTCGAGGCGGGGTGAGCGCTCGTCACGCGTCCACGGCCACACCGCGCCTGGCGCCGGTCGACCTCGTTGCCTGGACTGCCTCCTCGCCGACGCCTCTCTCCCGCGCGGCGCCGCGCCCTCCCACGAGCCACGTCGGCTGGCCCGCGCCCTGACACCGCCTCACGCCCCGGGCGCCTTCGCCAGCCGCCGCAAGGCCGTGGCCACCGCCTCGGGCGCCTCGAGCGGCGCGAGGTGGCCACAGCCCGGCACCACCTCGACCGTCGCCAGGGGCGCCAGCTGCGCCAGGGGCCGCAGGTGCGCCACCGGGTAGAGCTGGTCCTCCTCGCCCAGCAGGAACGTCGCCGGCACCGAGAGCCGCGGCAGCACCGCGGTGAACCCCTCGGAGCGCGTCAGCACCGTGCGCACCGTCGCGGCCGCCGCGCGCGCGTCGAACCGCGTGAAGGCCTCGGAGAAGGCCGCCACGCGCTCCGGGTGGGCCCGCTTCGTCGCCGCCGAGAACATCGAGCGCCCCACGCCGTCGCCCCAGAAGCGCGTCGCCCCGAGCCACCGGGTGCCCAGGCGCTCGAAGAGGTGCCCGCCCCGGCTCGGCCCCAACGGCGTGTTCATCGCCAGCACGCCCTTGACCCTCGATGGCGCCCGCACCCCGGCCTGCACCGCCACCTGCCCGCCCCACGAGCAGCCCGCCACGAAGGCCTCGCCGACGCCCAGGGCGTCGAGCACCTCGAGCACCGCGTCGGCGTACACGTCGGCCTGCACGTCACCCCGCGGCGGGTCGCTCTCGCCGAAGCCCGGGCCGTCGATGCAGACGACGCGCCACCCGCGGAGGAGCGGCCGCACGTGCGCGTAGAGGTGGTGGTCGCTGAAGAGCGACGGCCAGAAGACGACCGGCACACCGGCGCCCTCGTCTCGCACGGCCAGCGAGCCGGCCCGGGTGGTGATGCGGCGCAGCGGCGTCGTTGGCGTCATGAGTGCCTCAAGAGCTGATGCTCGGCGTCGCGCCCGTCAGCGCGGTGGGCGAGGTGGCCTGCTCGAGCAGGAAGCGCGCCGCCGACCCGGCCGTCACCGACAGCCCGAGGCCCCGGCCGTCGGCGCTGACGCGCACCGGGCGCTCCGGCCCCTCGACGATGTTCGGCAGCCGCACCGAGACCCACTCGACGGCGCTCGCGCGCAGCGCCGCCTCCATGCGGTCCTTGTCCTCGATGATGGGCAGCAGCCAGCGCAGGAAGAGGGGAATGACGACACGGTTCGCGAACCAGGTGCCGCTGCCGCCCGCCCCGACGTTCGACATGCACACCAGGCGCGGCACGCCCTGGCGCGCCATCACGGCCAGCACCACCTTCACCGAGTCCGAGACGAGCGTCGTCGGCCGGCCGTCGCCCCGCCCGCCGATACCGAGGCAGTGAATGACGACGTCGGCGCCGCGCAGGCAGCCCTCGACGTCGCCCGGCGAGGTCGGGCTGCCGCCGAGCACCGTGAGCCGAGGGTGCGTCGCCGTCACCCGCGCCGGGTCCCGCACCAGCGCCACCACCTCGTGCCCCTGCGCGAGCGCCCGCGCGACGACCAGCCCGCCCGTGAGCCCCGTCGCCCCCAGCACCGCCACCCTCATGGCGCCCCCCGACGGCCACGGCGCCACGGCCCCAGCACCACGTGGCACTCACCGGCGCCCCCCTCGGCGAAGCGGCCCCGGGCGCGCGAATCGAGCGGACCAGGCACGGCGGGCAGCGCAACCAACGGGGATATGTTCACGCTGCTCACTTTGACGCGAGATGTTCATCATGTCAACATCCCCCAGCATGAGCGCGACCCGCGAGGCGTACCACCACGGAGACCTGCACGACGCGCTGGTGACGGCGGCGGTGCAGCTCGTCGAACGGCAGGGCGAAGCGGACTTCAGCCTGCGCGAGGCGGCGCGCGAGGTCGGGGTGTCGGCGAACGCGGCCTACCGCCACTTCGAGGACAAGGCGGCGCTGATGACGGCCGTCGCGGCCGAGGGGTTCGAGCGGCTGGCCAGGCGCATGCGCCGGGCAATGGAGCGGGCCCACGGCGAGCGCTCGTCCATCGAGCGGTTCAAGGCCGTCGGCCGGGCGTACGTCGAGTTCGCGGCCGAGCACCCCGCGCTCTTCCGGCTGATGTTCGGCGCGCACGGCGTCGGGTGCCTCGGCGCCGTCGACCCCGCGCGCGAGACGCCCTGGACGCTGCTGGGCGCGGCGCTCGACGCGCTCGTGGCCGACGGGGGGCTGCCCGCCGCGCGGCGGGCGGGCGCGGAGCTCAAGGCGTGGACCGTCGTGCACGGCTTCGCCTCGCTGGCGCCGTCAGGCCACCCCGCGCTTCCCGTGGGCCGCGCGCGCGCCGCGGCCATCGAGGCGCTGCTCGACTTCGCCGTGGCGGGGCTCCGCGAGGGCTGACGGCCGCGCGCGGGGGTGCGCCCCTTCACCCATGGGCGGTGCCTTCGCGAGACGCCGGGCTCCGCGGCCGCGCTCCCTCACCTGGCCCCAGCCGACTCGACCCGTCGCCGCCGTGGGCGGGTGCCCCAGGCGATGGGCTCGCTGCCGCGGGCAGGGCCGCCGCGACGTCGACGCCACCGGCCCGGCGCCGCTCCCCCTCATGCGGCTGGGCGCGGAGCCCTCTTCAGGCGAGGACCAGGCGCTGGCGCACGCTGCCCGTGACGGCCCTCCGCCGTCGACGCCCCCCCGTGTCGCTCATGGGCACCACGGCCCCCGCCAGCCACGCCCCGTCACGTCGTCGCAGGCCCTCGCGAGGTTGAACGACGCGATGGTGGCGGGGGCCGAGCGCGGGCTCGCGAAGAGGCTCGCGTGGAAGGCGTCGAGGCGTGCCGCGGGCACCTGCCGCAGCACGCCCGCCGCGTCGGCCGACAGGGCTCGCAGGTACCAGGCGTCCAGGGCCCCGCCGCGCTCGACGTTGCGCCGCGCGATGAAGGCGTCGGGGTTCATGGCGTTGAAGAGCACCAGCACGCCGCTCACCGTCGCGACCGCGCCGACGGCGAAGCGGTGAGGCCACGTCCACAGCGTCACCGCGCGCCACACCATCAGCAGGCCGAGCGTCACGCAGACGAGCTGAGAGAAGACGCGCTGCCGGGTGAAGCCATAGGCCGCCTCGTAGAGCATCATGCGGTTCACCGCCGACAGCAGCATCGGCAGCGCCGCCACCACCAGCGCCGTCGAGGTGGCCTTCAGCGCCGTCCTCGAGGCCGCCGACGCCAGCGTCGCCCGGCGTGGCACGCTCAACAGGGCCGTCAGCACGATGCCGGCGACCAGGAGGAGCTCCCAGAAGCCCCGCCGCGCGTACTCCGAGAACGTCAGGCCCGGCGGGAGCTGGCAGCTGTCGGGGGCGAAGCTGCACCGCCCCGAGACCGCCGCGAAGAGGGCCAGCACGACGGTGAGGCCGCCCAGCAGGGCGAAGGCCTCGGGCGCGCCGAGGGTGAGCCGCAGCGCTGAAGGCGCCTGACCGGCGTCGAGCGTGCGGCGCCGCAGCGCCCACGTCACCGCGCCGGCCGCGATGACGAAGGCGAAGAAGCCCACGCCGCCGGTCCGCGCGGCGCCGTCGAGCGGCATCGCCACCGCCGACGACACCGCCACGCCGAGCTGCACCCCGAACGCGGCGTCGCCCGAGGCCAGCAGCAGCGTCACCAGCCCGATGACGGGCAGCGCCAGCAGGGTGACCTTCACCGCCGGACCTGCCAGCGCGGGGAGCGTCTGCCCCACCCTCGACGCGCGCAGCAGCTCCCCGGTGACCGCGGCGCCGGTCTTCGCGCTCGCGACGAAAGCCGACGCCGGGGCCTTCAAGGTGTGCCCGAGGCTGGCGTCGACGAGGGGCGCCTCGCCGTTCCAGCCGCGCACCGCGAGCGCCAGCAGCCACCCCACGGCCAGGACGTCGAGGGCCACCAGCAGCTCGCTGTCGCGCACCACCACGAAGCCGGCCAGCACGAGCGCGGCCGCCACCAGCCACCGGTGCGCCCCCGCGCGCTGCCAGGCCTCCCGGCCGCCGCCCACCGCCAGGGCCACCGCCGCCGCCGCGGTGGTGAGGAAGAAGCCCAGGCCGACGGGGCCTCCGTCGAGGCCGAGCGCGGCCGCGGAGGCCACGGCCGCCGCGCCGAGCACCACCGGCCGGCGGGCAGGGCGCGGGCGTGGGGCCAGCGCGAAGGGAATGGCGGCGGGGTCGACCTCGAGGGGCTTGGCAGAGGGCATCGCGTGCATGGGGAGAGTGTCGGCGCGCGCGACGGCGTGCCGGCGCAGCCGCGGTGCCAGCGCTGGGGAACGTTCGTGCAGAATTCGTGCAGGCCGCACCGCGCGGAGCCGCCGGGCCTGCCCGACGGTGGGCGTAGGCGGCCGACTTGGGTATGCGGCTGGCGCATGCGCCTCCTCGCCGCCTCGGCCCTCGTCCTCGCCTCGTGCACGCCGGCGCTCGCGCCGCTCGACGTCCCCGCGGGGTGCCAGCCGCTCCTTGGGACGGACTGCCTGCTGCCGTACCCGTCTGACTTCTTCCTCGTCGACGACGCCGCGCAGCCGAGCGGCAAGGCGGTGCGGGTGGCGCCGGCGGCGCAGCCGCGGACCCGGGCGGGCGCACCCTTCGACGTCACCGCCGAGCAGGCCATCGACGGCTTCTCGACGGTGCCCACCATCGTCGCGATGCTCGACGCCGAGCTGTCACCCGAGGGCTTCGTCCGCCTCGAGGACGGCGGCGACCTGAGCCTCTCGAAGGAGACGTCGAACACCCTGCTGCTCGACGCCGACACCGGCGCCACGGTGCCCCACTTCGTCGACCTCGACCCGCGTACGAAGGACACGCGGCGGCAGGCCATCATCGTGCAGCCCTTCGTCGGGCTGAAGGAGCGGACGCGCTACGTCGTGCTGCTGAAGGGCGTGCGCACGAAGGACGGCGCCCTCGCTCCGGCGCCCGAAGGCTTTCGCCGCCTCCGCGACGGGCTGGCCGGGAGCGACCCGGCGCTCGCTCCCCTCGCGCGCGCCTTCGACGCCCGCCTCGCGCCGCTCGCCCAGCAGGTCGGCGTCTCGCGCGCCGAGCTGCAGCTGGCCTGGGAGTTCACCACCGGCTCGAGCGAGTGGGCCACGCGCGACCTGCTCCGGGTGCGCGCGCTGACGCTCTCGTGGCTCGCGGAGAACGCGCCAGCCGTGCGGGTGACGGACACCCGCGAGGCGCCCGAGGACGACACCTTCCGCGTCGTGCGGGGCTTCGTCACCGGACCGCGCTTCTGCACCAACGACGCCCAGCCCGGCTGCCGGCTGGTGCGCGGCGATGACGGCCGGGTGGCGCAGGCGGGCACTGTCGAGTTTCCCTTCATCGCCGTCATTCCGAAGTCGGCGGCGATGGCGCCCGGCCCGTCGCCGCTGTTCCTCTTCGGGCACGGCTTCTTCGGCAACCTCTCCGAGGTGGATGGCGGCGCCGCCCGGCGCATCGCCTCGGAGACGGCCCGCACCATGGTGGCCACCGAGTGGTGGGGCATGCACTTCTCCGACGTCGGGCCGGTGGGCGACGCCCTCACC
>JADCJJ010000418.1 GCA_020247085.1 Myxococcaceae bacterium
AGCTCGGTTCCCGACGCGCAGGGCAGCATCATCGTGTCCCTCGACGGCGCGCGCGTGCCCTTCGACGAAACGGGGCAGCAGGGCTGGCGATGGACCGACAGGGACAACGGAGAACTGACCCTCGTGGGTGACGTCTGCACCGCGCCATCGCGAGGCCTGCCAGCATCGTCGTCAGCGTCACCTGCAGCGCGCCGTGACCTTCCGTCACGCCCCCAGCGCGCGTCATCACCGCAGTGACCAGCACGCGGCAGGCATTACAGCTGACGGGGCGCGCCCGCGCAGCACCGAGCCGTCGCCCATGGCATGGTGGCCTGATGCGTTCGTCGCTGGCCCTCGTCTTCGCGCTCCTCGGGTGCCCCGCCCCCTCGGGGCCCAGCCGCCCAGACTCGGGTCCGCCGCCGCCGAAGGTGGCGCACGTCGTCGTGCTGGGGAACGAGCGCGGGCGGCTCGTCGAGCGGGCCCCGGGCCTCGCGGCGCAGCTCGAGCGCGAGGCACCAGCTCCCCACCGCCTGGCGCTGTCCATCGGCTCGACCTTCAGCGGCACCGACCTGGCCACCGTCTTCGAGGGCACGCCGACGGCCGAGGCGATGAAGGCGCTGTCGGTGGCGGCCCTGACGCCGAGCGCCAGTGACCTCGACTTCGGCGCCCGACGCCTCGCGACGCTGCGAGACACCAGCGGCGCGGCGCTGCTGCTGTCGACGGTGCGGGACACCGCGGGCGTGCTGGGCCCCTCGTCGACCTTCGCGCTCTTCGAGCGGCAGCGCGTCAAGGTGGGCGTCATCGGCGTCCCCGACGTCTCGGCCTCCGACGGCCTCTTCGAGCCGCTCCCACTCGAGGGCGCCCTCGCCAGCACCACGGCGATGGCCGACGAGCAGGGGGCGCAGGTGGTGGTGGTGCTGGTGGCGGGCTGCTCGAGGCCGGTGACGGCGGCGCTCGAGCGGAACCCGGGCTGGAGGGTGGACCTCGTGGTAGCGAAGGCTTGCCCGGACACGAGCGACGGGCGCGTCGGCGCCACCACCGTGCTGCACCTCGACACCACCCGGGCGCAGGTCGTGCATCTTCGGGCCGAGCTGGGCGCGGTGCGCTCGCTCTCGGCGCGGCTGCTCGACGTCAGCGCGGTTCCCGAGGACGAGCCGTTGGCGGCGCTCCGTCGGCGCGTCGCGACGTCGCTCGAGGCCAGCCGGCAGCAGGCGCTGGGCTTCTCGCGCACCCAGCTGTCCCTGGACGACGTCGCGCGCCTCGTCTCCCGCGCGCTGAAGGTGACGGCGAAGGCCGACGCGGGGCTGTTCGGCCGCAGCGGGGTCCGCGCCGGCCTTCCGGCGGGAGCACTCCTGCGCGGACAGCTGCTCGACGCCGTTCCCGGCTCGGAGCGCGTGGTGCTGGTGGACGTGCCCGGGGAGGTGCTGACGAAGCTCGTCTCGCACCCCGACGCGGTGCTCGAGCTGCCTTCACGCATCGACCCCCTGAGCAGCTACGTGCTGGCCACCACCGCTTCGCTCTACCGGGAAGGCATCGGGCTCACGGCCGTCGACGCCAACCCGGTGGACACGCGGGCGCTGGTCGGCCCTTCGCTCGAGGCCTGGCTCGCGGGCGAAGCCACCTCACCTGCGCACCCGCTCACGCTCCCGACGAAGCGTCGACGCTGACGCCGAGTCGCGCACCGGCGCCTCGCGCTCGGGGGTGGTCTCCCCCACCGCCGCTCACGTTGGAGCGGACTCTCACGGCACCCTCCCCAGCACCACCACGGCCAGCGACGAGACGCCGACCAGCGCCCACAGGACCGCGCCGAGCACCAGCGGGCGCCAGCCGACCTCACGCAGCGCGGCCCGGGTGACGCCGCTGCCCACGAGGAAGAGCGTCAACACGAGGACCCGCCTCGCCAGCGAAGCGACGCCCTCACCCACCTCCGTCAGGCCCGGCACCCACGTCACCAACGCCGCGACGGCGACGAAGCCACCGATGAACCAGGGCCGGGGCCCCGCGCGCCCTGCCTCTCCCGGCCGGACCACCCGCGCTGCCACCACCGTCAGGGGAACCACCCACAGCGCCCGCGCCAGCTTCACCGTCGTCGCCACCTCGAGCGCCCCGGAGCCAAACTGCATCGCGGCCCCCACCACCGATGAGGTGTCGTGAATCGCCAGCGCGCTCCACAGCCCGAAGTCCGGCCCGGAGAGCCCCAACGCGCGGCCGATGGGCGGACAGACGACGAGCGCGAGCGCGTTGAACAGGAACACCACCGCGAGTGACACCGACACCTGGTGGCTCTTCGCCCCGACGGCCGGCGCCACGGCGGCGATGGCCGACCCACCACAGATGGCCGTCCCCACCGAGATGAGGAGCGCGCTGAGGCGCTCCACGCCCAGCACCCTCGACAGGCCGAGGCCGGCCAGCAGCGTCGCGATGATGGACACCAGCGTCTGTCCCAGGCCGCGGGCGCCCACCGCCAGCACCCCTTCGAGGTTCATCGCGGCGCCGAGCCCCACCACCGAGCCCTGCAGCAGCCACGTCGAGGCCCGCTTCACCTGCGCCGCCCATGGAGGCGCCAGCGCTACCCCGAAGGCGACGCCCGTCAGCAGCGCGGCCCAGGCCGGCACCCCCGGCGCCAGCGACGCCGCCGCCAGTGCGAGGAAGAGCGCGCGCGTCACTTCCAATTCGACATGCCGCCGAGGTCGTACACCTTCTCGAAGCCGGCCTTCTTCAGCATCGCCTGCGCCCGGGCGCTCCGCGCGCCGCTGCGGCAGTAGAGCACCAGTGCCGCCTCGCGGCCGAGCTCGCCCTGCCGCGCCTCGAGGTCGTCCACCGGCACGTTGATGGCGCCCTCGAGGTGGCCGGCGGCGAACTCCTCGGGTGTGCGCACGTCGACGAGGCGCGCCCCGCTCCGAACCAGGGCCTTCGCCTCGTCAGGCGGGACGCGGGTCGACGACGAGGCGGGGCATGCGGCGGCGACGAGGGTGAGCAGGAAGAAGATGACGACGGGTCGACGCACGAGGAGCGCTCCTGGGACGAGGGGACGGGTGTGAGCCACCGCTGGTCGAGCAGGGTTCACGGAAGGCACCGTCCGCGAGCCACGGTGACGACGCGACGGAGGTCGAGGGCACGTCATTGGGCCGGCAGGTCGTCGAGCTTGAACCGGCGCGCCGGGTTCTTCCCGTTGGCGACGGGGAGCGACAGGCGGCGCTTGACGCCGTCGCTGCCGAGAATCGTCAGCAGGTGCGTGCCGGGCGGAAGCTTGAACGAGACGAACGAGCCACGCGCCAGCTCCTCCTTGCCCAGGAAGACGGTGGCCTCTGGCAGGAGCGCGAGCGTCACCTCACCGGTGGCCGCGGCGGCGGCCACACGGGGCACGCGGCGAGGCTCCGCCACTGGCGCGAGGGGAGCGTCGGAGCCGGGCGGCTCAAGTTCGACGGGTGCCGGCACGGTGAGGGGTTCACTCCCGCCAGGTGCCTCGTCGGCCGGCGGCCTCGCGGGCCGGTCGAGACCCGGAATGGCCGCCGTGTCCACCGGGCCCGTCGGCCTCACGCCGCGCTCCCCCGGCAGCCGCTCCTGTTCCACCGCCCCGTCGTCCGACTCGCCGTCCCACAGGGTGAGACCGCTCGACGACACGCGCTTCTCGGGGAGGAACACCCGCCTGGCGACACCGACGGCGAGCAAGACCCCGACGACCAGCAGCACCACCCCGCCCCACGTCCGGCGAGGCGGCGCGTGCAGCGCCTCTCCCGCCGAGACCTGCTCCACCTTGAGCGCCAGCTCGAACAGCTTCTCGTCCTCGGCCGAGCGCTGCCTCACCTTCGTCTTGCGCTTCCCGGCGTGGACGCGCGGCTGCCCGGGGATGGGCTTCAGCACCGGCTGCGACATCGCGCTCTCCTGGAGCGACTTCACCAGCCGCCGCGCCTCACCCTCGATGGTGGCGCCCTGCTTCTTCGACTTCGACAGCTCGAACAGCTTTCGCGTCTGCTCGATGCGGTCGGAGAAGAGCTCGCGCATGAAGGCGCCGCGCTGCTCCTGGTCGAACGAGAGGTCGCTGCAGCTGGCGCCCAGGGCCTTCGAGAAGTCTCTCGCCGTCGGGAAGCGGTCAGCCGGCTCCCTCGCCAGTGCGCGCATGACGACGTCGGCCAGCGGCGCCGGTACCACGGGCTCGACGACATCCGGCCGCTCGACGGGCCCCGAGAGAATGAGCTGCATCTCGGCGAGCTCGGTGTCAGCCGAGAACAACCGCCGGCCCGTCACCATCTCCCAGGCCACCACGCCCAACGAGAACACGTCGGCCCGCCCGTCGACCGGCTCACCACGCACCTGCTCCGGCGACATGTAGCCGGCCGTGCCTTTCACCGTGCCCACCTTCGTCCGCGACAGCGAGTTCGCCGCCTTCGCGATGCCGAAGTCGAGCAGCTTCGTTTGCCCGTCCCACGTCACCATCACG
>JADCJJ010000419.1 GCA_020247085.1 Myxococcaceae bacterium
CCCGCTCTGCTTCCCGCTCCAGCTCGAGAAGGGCGCCGAGCGGCTCGCCGTCGGGCGTGACCCCGGCAACGCCCTGGTGCTCGACGACCTCACCGTGTCCCGGGTGCACTTCTTCCTCGCGCCGCTGCCGGAGGGCCCGTGGGTGTTGACGGTGGCGCCCGGCGCCAACGCAACGACCATCGTGCGCCGCATGTCGCTGCAGCCTGGCGAGTCGCTGCAGCTCGTCGACCGCTGCGTCGTCACGGCCGGCGGCATTCACCTCACGTACTACGCCCCCGGCCGCTTGCTGCCCCGCATCTTCGACCGGGCGGAGCACCTCAAGGGCTAGGGCGCCGACGTGGTGAGCGGACCGCCCGGGCGAGCAGGCCGGGCCGCGCTGTGGTGGAGCGCCTCACCTGCGCCGGCTCGAGGCGCGACGAAGCGCGGCGAGGCACCGGCGAGCGCCCACGACGGGCGCCCACGACGGGCGCCGACCCGTTCGGCGCACGACCGCTCGAGGCGCGCGGACCGCGACAAACCCGTGAAAACCGCCCGCGGCGCGGCTACTCCTCGCGGGCCATGAAAGCGCTCATCGTCGGAGCTGGTCCGGGCGGGCTGTCGGCAGCCATCAACCTCGCGGGGCTCGGCCTCGACGTCACCGTCGTCGAGAAAGAGCCGATTCCCGGAGGCCGCATGCGCGGCCTGAAGATGGGCGCCTACGAGGTCGACACGGGCCCGAGCATCATGCAGCTGCCGCAGATCCTCGAGGGCATCTTCCGGCGGGCCGGGAAGCGCATCGAGGACTACGTGCGCCTGGTGCGGCTGCCCGAGAACACCCGCCTGCACTTCTGGGACGGCAGCCACCTCGACACCCACTGGGACCAGGAGAAGATGAAGGCCGAGCTCGCCCGACTCGACCCCCGGCTGGTGCCCGCCTACGAGAGGTGGATGACGCTCTCGCGCGACAAGTACTTCGTCGCGTACGAGAAGTTCCTGGCGCACCCGGCGAACGACCTGTCGTACTTCAACCCGATTCGCATGCTGCCGACGGTGCGCTTCAAGCCGTGGCAGACGCTGTACGACCACCTCGACGAGCACTTCCACGACGACCGCGTCTCGTACGCCTTCAGCTACCCATCGAAGTACCTGGGCCTGCACCCCACGACGTGCTCCTCGGTGTTCGGCGTCATACCCTACATCGAGCTCGCCTTCGGCGTGTGGCACGTGATGGGCGGCTTCCGCGAGCTGGCGAAGGGCATGATGCGCTGCGCGCAGGACCTGGGCGCGACGTTCAAGATGTCGAGCCCCGTCGACGAGGTGGTGGTCGAGAACGGCACCGCCACCGGCGTGCGCCTCTCGACCGGCGAGGTGCTCAAGGCCGACCTGGTGGTGGTGAACGCCGACCTGCCCTACGCCGCGCAGCGCCTGGTGCCCGAGCGGTGGCGCGAGGGCACGCGGCTGTCGAGCCGGTCGCTCGAGCGGGCGAAGTACAGCTGCTCGACCTTCATGCTCTACTTAGGCCTCGACACGAAATACGAGGACCTTCCGCACCACCTCATTTACCTCTCGAACGCCGCCCGGAAGACCGACCGGGCGACGCTCGAAGACCGCGCCGCCGACCTCGAGGACCCGCCCTTCTACGCGGTGAACCCCAACGTCACCGACCCCGCCGGCGCGCCGAAGGGCCACTCGGCGATGTACGTGCTGGTGCCGACGCCCAACACCGGCGCGCCGCACGACTGGAAGCGCATCGAGGCCGAGCTGACGAAGAAGGTGCCGCGGTGGCTGGCGAAGGTGGGCGCGAAAGACGTCGAGAAGCACATCGTCGAACAGCGCGCCTTCACCGCCGAGACGTGGCGGGACGAGTTCAACGTCTTCCGCGGCGCCGTCTTCAACCTCTCGCACACCTGGCTGCAGCTCGGGCCCCTGCGGCCGCGCGTGAAGTCGCCGCACGTCAACAACCTGTACTGGGTCGGCGGCGGAACCCACCCCGGCTCCGGGCTGCTCACCATCATGGAGAGCGCCAACATCGTCGGGCACCACATCGCCCCGCTGGTGGGGCGGCAGTTCGCCAACTGGCCGCACGTGCCGGCGCTGGGCTCGCTCCCGACGAGCGATGGGCTGCCGCGCGCTGGGCGCCGGGCGGCCTGACGGGCCACGTCGTCATCGCGCGTCAACGGGTGTCCGAGCGAGGGGGGCGCGCGTGACGGGCCGCCCGGGGCTGGGCCTCAGTCTGCCGCCGCCCGGCGCGGGAGCGGGGCGAGGTGGTTCACCGGCCCGACGCCGCCGCCGAAGCGCGGGCCGGTGCGGATGGCCTCGGTGAGCCAGGTCTTCGCGCCGGCGACGGCGTCGACCAGGGGCTCGCCCAGCGCCAGCCGCGCGGTGATGGCCGCCGAGAAGGTGCAGCCGGTGCCGTGCGTGTGCGGGGTGTCGATGCGGTCCGCGGGGAACTCGTGAGTACGCCCGTCCGAGAACAGCACGTCGATGGGGGCCCCGGTGAGGTGGCCGCCCTTCACCAGCACCGCCCGCGCGCCCAGGCCGGCGATGCGCCGGGCCGCTTCGCGCGCCTGCGCCAGCGTCTCGACCGGCGCACCGGCGAGGTGCCCCGCCTCGTGCGCGTTCGGCGTCACGAGCGCGCACACCGGCAAGAGCCGAAGCCGCAGGGCCTCGACCGCCGCCTCGTCGATGAGCCGGTGTCCGTGCTTGCTGATCATCACCGGGTCGACCACCAGCGGGAACGCCCAGGTCCGGGCGCGGGTGGCGACGACGTCGACCAGGGCTGCGGTGCCGAGCGCGCCGGTCTTCGCCGCGCCGGGCGTCACGTCGTCGAGCAGGTGCGAGAGCTGCTGGTCGACCAGGTCGGCCGGGAGCGGCTCGACCCGCGCGACGCCCCTCGTGGACTGCACCGTCAGCAGCGTCACCACCGAGGTGCCGTACACTCCGTGCTGGTGGAACGTCTTCAGGTCGGCCTGCAGGCCGGCGCCGCCCGAGGGGTCGGAGCCGGCGATGGTGAGGGCGATGCCAGTCATGCCGGCCTGCTACCAGAAGCGGGCCTGTCCGAGATCCGACACCTGTGGCTGGCGCCCTGACACCGGTGTCCGGGCGGGGGCTCGTCGGGGGCAGCCCCGGGCCGGCGCGCGAGCGCGCCATCTTCGAGAAACGACGGCGGGTTGCAGCGAAGCGGTGCGACTTTCGGGTAGAACGGGTCTCTCATTGCAGTGCGCCCGCCCCGTGGGCATGAAGACCGCCATGGCTGACAGAGCACCATCGAACGCCGTCTTGCTCGTGCTGGGTGCCGGCTTGTGGGCCTGTGGGCCCGACCGGCTTGTCGCGACGCTGCCGCCCGACGTGCGCGTCGACGCCTACACGCAGCAGGCCGCGTCGAAGATCGACGTGCTCTGGGTCGTGGACAACTCAGGCTCGATGGCGCCGCGGCAGGAGTCGCTCGGGCGCAACTTCTCGGCCTTCATTGACACCTTCACGCGCTCGTCCGTCGACTACCGGGTCGCGGTCACCACCACCGACATCTTCAAGGACAAAGGCGCGCTCAAGGGGAACCCGCGGGTCATCACGCCGCAGACGCCCAACGTCGCCACGGCCTTCGCCAACAACATCAAGGTGGGCATTCAGGGGAGCCCCTTCGAGGCCGGCCTCGAGGGGGGGCGGCTGGCCATCGAGGCGCAGAAGGCCGCCAACGCGCAGACCATCGAGCAGTGCAAGCGCGCCTGCCCCACGCAGAACCGGAGCGCCTGCCTCGCGCAGTGCGACGCGAAGAAGGACTTCGCCTTCCTCCGCCCCGACGCCTACCTCTACCTCGTCTTCGTCACCGACGAAGAGGACGAGTCCCGCGAGGACGTGCGCTTCTATTACCGCTACTACGAGACGGTGAAGGGCATCGGGAACGACGGCATGGTGACGACGGCGGCCATCATGGGGCTCGCCGGCAACGGCTGTAACGCCACGCCCGGCCTCCGCTACAAGGAGCTGTCCGACCTCACCGGCGGCGAGGTGGGCAGCATCTGCGACACGAACTTCTCGACGACGCTCAAGAAGCTCGCCACCAACGCCGTCGGCCTCAAGCGCAAGTTCGCGCTCCAGGAGAAGCCCAACGTGATGACCATCGAGGTGCGCGTGAAGTACCCGTGCAACACGCCCGACGCGAACCTCTCGAAGTGCGTCCGCCTCGACCGCGCGGCCTGCATGGAGCCCGGCATCTCGCCCTCGGAGTACGGCCTGGTCTGCACCCCGCCCTTCAAGGGCACCGACGGCTGGGACTACGAGCCGGGGCAGAACCTCGTGTTCTTCGCCGGCGACTCCGTGCCCGGCCTCAACGCGCAGGTCGAGCTCCAGTACTTCGAGGAAGGGAAGGGGCCGTGAGGCGGGGGCTGGGGAGACTGGGGGGGCTTGGGGTCGTGCTCGCCGTGGGGTTTCTGGGCTGCCGAAACGACACCGTCGGCCAGGTGCGCCCCCAGCTCCAGCCGCCGCCGTCTCCCGTCGAGTTCGGCACCGTGCCCGTGCTCAACGAGAAGGTCGTCGACGTCGAGGTGACCAACCTCGGCCGCGCCAAGCTCTCCGTGAGCGACGTCGCCCTCGCGAAGGACGATGGCATCTTCCGCATCGCGACGGCGCCGACGACCGTCGAGGGCGGTGAGACCGGCCTCATCCAGCTCGCCTTTCGACCGACCGCCGAGCGCCCCTACGAGACGAGCCTGTCGTTCAAGAGCGATGACGCCGAAAACCCCTCGGTCACCCTCGTCGTCACCGGCACCGGCTCGACCCGCGCCCGCCTCGCGCTCGAGCCCGCCATGCTCGACTTCGGGCGCGTCGGCGAGTGCGCCACCGCGGTGCAGCAGCTCACCGTCAAGAGCACCGGCACCGCCGACCTCGTCGTCACCGAGCTCGGCTTCACCGAGGGCACCCCCGCTGGCTTCTCGTTCGTCGGCAGCACCCGTACCCCCGCCACCGTGCGCACTGTCGACCCACGCACCGGCCTCATGGGCCAGCTCCAGCTCACCGTACGCTACGCAGCCCCTCCCGGCGCCACCGGCGACGTCACCGGAGGCCTCCGCCTCAAGACCACCGACCCCGACGCGCAGGAGCTCGTCGTGCCCCTCCGCGCCACCATCAACCGCGCCCCCGTCGCCTCCATCGCCGACCTCGGCAACGGCGCCCCCGGCCTCTCCGTCACCCTCGATGGCACCGCCTCGAGCGACCCCGACGGCGACGCGCCGCTCGGTTTCCGGTGGACCCTGCGCAACCGACCCCTCGCCAGCACCACCGCCATCGCCATGCCGCAGAACGCCCTCACCGCCATGCGCCTCGACCCCTCGGTGCCCGGCGTCTACGAGGTGCAGCTCGAGGTCACCGACGCCCAGGGCGTCAAGTCGTGCCAGCCCGCGCGCAAGACCATCGTCGCCTCGCCCGCGCAGAAGCTCCTCGTCGAACTCTTCTGGGACAACCTGGGCACCGACCTCGACCTGCACTTCCTCGGCAGCCCCTCAACCCGCGTCGGCTCCGTGCCCGGCTCCGTGTTCTACCAGAACCGCAAGCCCGACTGGGGCGTGGTGGGCGACCCGGCCGACGACCCCGAGCTCTCCCGCGACGCCCTCACCGGCTACGGCCCCGAGGTCTTCGGCTGGGTCAACCCCATCGACGGCTCCTACCGCATCGCCGTCGTCTTCGAGCAGGACTTCGGCCTCGGCACCATGCAGCGCCAGAGCCGCGCCACCGTCCGCGTGTACCAGTTCGGCATCTTGAAGGCCGAGCTCTCGCGCACCCTCACCGAGCGCAACGAGGTCTGGCTCGTCGCCGACGTCGTGTGGCCCTCGGGCGACGTCACGGCGGTGCCCTGATGCGCGCCTCGAGCGCCCTCGCCTGCGTCCTCGCCGTCGCCACCAGCGGCTGCCCGCGCCCCATGACGGCCGCCGACGCCGGCCGCCCCCCCGAGTGCGACAGCCGCGCCGACTGCCCCGCCGGCAAGGTGTGCACCGCCGAGAAGTTCTGCGCGTCGTGCGAGACGAGCGGCCAGTGCAGCGCCCGCGAAGCGTGCAACCCCGACACGCGGCTGTGCGCCCTGCGCGACGGCTGGGGCACCGCCTGCTCGCGCAACGAAGACTGCCAGGCCGGAGACTGGTGCAAGCAGGGCCTCTGCCTCCCCCGCAGCCAGGTGAACCTCTGCCCCAGCGGCCAGCCCACCACCTGCCCGCAGGGTGAGCGTTGCAGTACCATCACCACCGTCTGCGAGGAGGACCTCGGCTGCTCCACCAACGACGACTGCTCGGCCCAAGAGGTGTGCAACACCGGCAGCCGCCGCTGCGTCCCCCGCTGCACCGCTGACACCCAGGCCACCGTCTGCGGCGCCGGCGAGCGCTGCGTCAACGAGCGCTGCGTGCAGTGCACCCAGGCCAGCGAGTGCGGCGTCGGCCTCGTCTGCGACCAGGCCGGGCGCTGCAGTACCGGCGAGCGCTGCTACTCCGACCGCGACTGCACCGTGCCCCTCGCCTGCTTCATCCAGACGGGCGCCTGCCTGCCGCGCCGCCGCTCCTGCACCTCGAACGACGTCTGCCCCGTCGACCAGCGCTGCGACGTCGGCGCCCAGCGCTGCGTGCCGCGCAGCTGCCAGCCCGACCGCTACGAGCCCAACGACGAGCAGGCCCGCGCCTTCGGCGTCATGCCCGGCACCTTCCGCGGCATGACGCTGTGCAGCGGCGACCAGGACTGGTTCGCCCTGCAGCTCGGCCGCGGCGACCTGCTCGGCGTCAACCTCGACGCCGACCCCTTCAGCGAAGCCACCTTCAGCACCGTCATCAAGGACGCCGCCGGGCGCACCGTGGCGTCGGGCCGCCTCCTCGTCAGCTACGTCGCTCCGGTGGCCGCCCGCTACTTCGTCGTCGTCTCGAGCACCGACCCGTTCCAGAGCTTCGACGCCACGTTCCTGCTGTCGCGCGGCACGCCCTGCGACGACGACGCGAGCGAGCCCAACGACGACGCCGCCACCGCCGTCGCCCTCAACGCCCAGCGCAGCATCGACGGCAAGGTGTGCCCCCAGGACAAGGACTTCTTCCGCATCACGCCCATGGCCAGCCTGGGCGTCTCGGTGACGCTGTCGAACTACGAGCCGTCGCGGGGCCTCTTGCGCCTGTGCCTGTTGTCCGCCGACGGCGCCACCGAGCTCGGCTGCTCCGAGGACACGGCCCCGCGCCTCACCGCCACGGCGGCCCAGGTGGCCGGCCAGAGCGTGCTCGCCCGCGTCTCGGGCAGCACCGACCGCCTGTCGAACGCCTACACCCTGCAGGTGGAGTTCCCATGAAGAGGTCGCCCATGCCCCGTCACGCCCTGCTGGCGCTGCTCGCTGCCCTGGCCCTCGCCGCCTGTCCCCGGCCGGCCCCCACCCCGGTGGACGCGGGCACGCCAGAAGCCGACGCCGGCGCCCCCGAGACCGACGCCGGTGAGGTGGCCGACGCCGGGGCCCCCGAAGACGGCGGCGCCGCCGACGCCGGGCCGCCGCCCGAGCTGCGCGTGCGCCGCGTGCTGCCGCCGCGGGGCTCGACGGCCGGGGGCGCCACGGTGCTCCTCGAGGGCTCGGGCTTTCTGCGCGACTTCGCGCCCACCGGCAGCCGCGCCAAGCCGCTCACCACCGTGCGCTTCGGCACCAACCCGGTGCCCGACTTCACCATCATCGACGACGCCACCATGGAGGTGCGCACCCCGCCGGGCCTCGCCGGGCCCTCGTCGGTATCGGTGCAAAACCCCAACGGCCGCTTCGTCTGCAACAACTGCTACGCCTACTTCGAAGACCTCGTCGTCACCGGCCTCTCGCCGCGCGAGGGGCCGCTGGGCGGCGGCACCACCCTCACCCTCACCGGGCAGGGCTTCGACGACGAGGTGACGGTGGTGGTGGGCGGCGCCTCGGCCACGGGCCTCACCCGCACCGGGACGACCGAGCTCCGCGTCGTCACCCCGCGCGGCCAGCGGGCCGAGCTCGTCGACGTCGTCGTGTACAACAAGAACGGCGTGTCGACGCAGCGCCGCGCCTTCCGCTACCTCGCCGACCTGCGCGTCACGGCCCTCTCGCCGCCCTCGGGCCCCGCCGCCGGAGGCACCGCCGTCACGCTGACGGGCAGCGGCTTCACTGGCGCCACCGCGGTGCGCTTCGGCGCCGTGGCCGGCACCGGCCTCACGGTGGCGGGCGACACTTCGCTCACCGTCACCGCGCCCGCCCAGGCCCTCGGCGCCGTCGACGTCACCGTCACCACCCCTCGCGGCACCTGGACGGTGCGCCGCGGCTTCTCGTACGTCGACCCGGCGGGCCCGCTCGCCGTCACCGCCGTCGCGCCCCGCCTCGTCGCCCCCGGTGACGTCGTCACCCTCGTCGGCCAGGGCCTCGATGCGCCGGGCCTGAGCGTCACCATCGGCGGCGTGCCGGCCGTCGTCGGGGCCGCCACCGCCACCTCGGCCTCCGTCACCGTGCCCGCTCGAGGGGCCGCGCCGCGCCGCGCCGACGTCGTCGTCACCGCCGCCACCTCGGCCACGCTCGCCGAGGGTGTCACCTGGCGCGTGCGCCTCGCCTCGGTCACTCCGCGCGCGGGCCCCGCCGCCGGCGGCACCGCCATCACCGTCGCGGGCCAGGCCCTCCCGCCCGACGCGCTGCTGTCGGTGGGCGCCCTGGCGGCGACGGGCGTGACGGTGGGCGGCGAGACGTCGCTGACGGCGACGACGCCCCGCGGCTCGGGCGGCTTCGCCAGCGACGTCTGGGTGCGCGAGGCGGCCGACCCCGAGAACGAGTTCCTGCTGCCCGAGGCCTTCGCCTTCGACGAGCCGCTGTCCATCGGGCGGGTGCAGCCCGACCGCGGCGCCATCGCCGGCGGCACCCTCGTCACCGTGCTGGGGAGCGGCTTCGGCGAGAGCACCGTGGTGCAGTTCGGTGCCTTCACCGCCAAGGACATCAAGTTCGTCACCCCGCACCTCATCACCTGCCGCACGCCCCGGGGCGACGTCGGCACCGTCGACGTGCGGGTGGTGCGCGGCGCGCAGAGCGACACCCTGGCCGGCGGCTTCTCGTACTTCGACCCGCGCAGCATCTCGGGCGGCCTGTCGGGCGGGCCCCTCGTCGGCACGCTGAACGTCACCGTGCTGGACGCGACGCGCAGCAACTACGGCGCGCCCGTGCCGCTCGCCCGCGTCATGCTGGGCACCGACGAGACGACACCCTTCCAGGGCTTCACCGACAACCGCGGGCAGGTCACCTTCTCGGACCCGGCGCTGGTGAAGGCGCAGACCGTGACCGTCTTCAAGGAGAACTACCAGGCCGTCACCGTCTCGAGCGTCAACGCCGAGAACCTCACCGTCTTCATCAACTTCACCGGCCCGGGCGAGGGCAGCCCGGGGGCGCCGCCGCCAGGCGTGCCGCCGTCGCAGATCGCCGGCCGGGTGCTGGGCTTCAAGGCGCCCCGCCCCCTCGTCAACGGCGAGACGCTCGAGGCCCGCGTCTTCGTGGCGCAGACGTCGCTCTTCGCCGGCGCCCCCTTCCGCGGGCCGCCGATGCGCATGGGAGAGAAGTGGCGCATCACGCAAGAGGCCGGCGACTACCTCGTCTTCACCGGCGCCGGGCTGCGGGCCGTCTACGCCGTGCTGGGCATCGTCAACGCGGGCAACGGCTCGTTCACCCCCATCACCATGGGCGTGCGCCGCGGCGTCACCACCTCGGCCGACAACCCCGCCACCGGGCGCGACATCGTGCTCGACATGGCGCTCGACCAGACGGTGCCCGTCACCATCGACTCGCCGGTGTCCTTCCCGGCGGTCGTGCCAGGCCAGCCGGACCTGCAGGGCAACAACAAGGTGTACGCGTGGCTCGACCTGGGCGCCGAGGGCTTCGTGCCCAACCCGAACAACTGGGCGACGGGCGCCAGCGGCACCACGTCGGTGGCCAGCACCAACCCGTCGCTGTCGTTCCCCAACTTCCCGCAGCTCGACGGGTCGAACTTCATCTTCCTCAACGAGTCGGTGGGAGCCAACAACTACCCGGTGACGTACTTCTTCCGGCGGCAGCCAGGCCCGCTCTCGGCTGGCGTCACCATCGGGCCCATGCTGCCCCCGCCGCTGCTGAGCGAGCCGCGGGGCGCCTTCACCGGCACCATCTCGTGGACGACGCAGGCCGGCGCGGTGGCCGACATTCACAATGTGCAGATTCTCAAGCCGTCGCTCTCGGGCAACGTCAACCTCTGGGACGTGGTGCTGCCGGGCGCCGAGAACCGCGTGGTGCTGCCCCCAGCGGCGGTGCAGAAGCTGCGCGCCGAGAACCCGGGCGCGGCGATGTTCGTCGTCATCTACTCGAGCCGCTCTCCGAAGTTTGCCTACAACCAGTGGACGTACGACTCGCTCTCGGGCGTCGCCTGGTCGAGCTTTGCCATCGCGCTGTCGCCGCCCTTCATGCCGTGAGCGCCGCGATGCGACGGGCGGGGCTCCTCTGGGTGCTGTGGGCCGGGCTGGCCGGCTGCCGCGACACGCGCGTGCAGGGCGGGCGCTGTGGCACCGACGCCGACTGCGCGACGGCGATGACGGCGTCGCTGGTGGTGGGGGCGTCGGCGAGCGCCTACCGCTGCGAGACGGCGACGGGCGTCTGCTACTGCCGCACCGACGCCGCGTGCCCGCCCAGCCAGGTCTGCAACGGGCTGGGCTTCTGCCAGGACCGCGCGGGCTGCGCGACGAACGCCGACTGCCCGGACGTGTCGTTGTTCTGTGACACCTCGGTGGGCCAGTGCGTGCCGCGGGGGCGCTGCTCGTCTGACCTGCAGTGCGGCCTCGGCGAGGTGTGCGACTTTCGCCGGGGCAGCTGCGTGCAGGGCTGCCGGAAGAACGGCGACTGCAACGGCGTGTCGTGCCGCTGCGGCGACGGGGCCTGCAGCTGCACCGGCACGACGCCCGAGGCCCTGGCGCGGTGCCGCATCGGGGTGTGCGACCCGGCCTTCTGCGCCTCGAGCGACTTCTGTGCCTTCGGCGAGCAGTGCGGCGTGGTGGCCGACGCCGGCGTGGCGGCCGAGCCCGACGCAGGCCCGCGCGCCCAGTGCTACTCGGACTACGACACGCGGCTGCGGCCGTACTGCGACAACTGCGTCATCGGCGCCGGCGGCCTGCAGGTGTGCGGGAGCGGCCCCAACTACTGCCTCGTCGACACGCGGAACCCAGGCAACTTCTTCTGCGGCGCCGACTGCAGCGAGGGGCAGTCGTGCCCGCGGGGCTACGCCTGCCAGGACGTCATCGTGGTGCTGACGCAGTGGGCCTGCACGCGCTCGAACCCGGGCTGCCCCGTCAACCGGCAGCTCCCCTGCCGCGACGACTCGGACTGCCGGCGCGGCGGGGTGTGCGCGAAGGCGCCGGGCGAGGCGACGGGCTTCTGCGGCGGCCGGTGCGCGGTGGGCGAGGGCGACGAGCAGGGCTTCTGCAGCTGCCAGGTCGACAGCGACTGCGCCCCCGAGTCGTGCATGGGCGGCGAGTGCAGCATCTCGCGCAAGCGGTGCGTCAACTCGGACGACTGCCGCTCCATTCGCTGCGTCGACTTCAACGGCTCGGGCGGTTGCCTCATCGGGCAGAACTGCGCCCCGGCCAGCGGCCTGTCGTGCAACGACATTCGGAGCGCGTCGGCGCCCTGACTGCGGAACCGGCGCTCAGCCGCGCAGGGCGGCGGCCGCCACGAGGGGCACCTTCAGCCACGACGGCGCGTACTCGAACTCGGTGAGGCGCCGGCCCAGGACGTGCTGCGTGCGGTGGCCGGGGAACCAGGGCGAGATGGGGAAGTTCTTCGCCGGCGCGCGCAGCACGAACTTCTCGACGTCTTCGAGGAGGAAGCTGTTGTGCACCCACCCGCGCCCCGACTGAATGTCCTGGAGCGTAGCGCTGGGGTGGCCCCCCCAGGGGGCGTTGCCGAGGCCGAACACCGCGCCGGCCCAGGTGTTCACCACCACCGCGCCGTACTTCAGCTCGCGAATCATGCGCTCGACGGCGTCGGCCTCGGCCGGGTTCTCCATCGTCTTCGGGTGCACCAGCACCATCGCCGCCAGGGTGCCCCACACCGTGTCGTTCACGAAGGCCGTCGCCTCGTCGCAGAAGGTGGCCACGTCGCTCGCCTCGAAGGCCGTCTCGGAGAGCACCGTGCACCAGGGCTCCTGGGTAAAGACGCGGTCCTGTGGGTTGCCGCGGTCGACGTCGGTGAGGAGCGCGTAGGCGAGCTCTCCCTCGCGCGCCTCGCCGATGAGCTTCACGTTCTTGCGGCCCTCGACGAACTGGCGCCAGCGGTCGGTCGCGCCCGGGTAGTAGGCCCGGCGCACCCCGCCGGTGCCGATGGCCTGCGCCGTCTGGTCGAGGAAGGCCTGGCGCTGGGCCCAGCCCCGCGAGGTGACGAGGAGCTTGGCGGAGTTGCAGTTGAAGCTGGCGTTGTTGCACACCATGCCGGCGACGTTGCGGGCCTGGTACGCGAGGCTGCCGTCGTCCCAGGGGCCGGGCACGACGATGACGGGCGAGATGTTTCCGAGCTCCGAGGTGACGTCCTTCGTGAGCAGCGGCGCGTTCTTCGCCTTGCGCGCGTCGCGCTCGGGCCCTGGCGGCCCCCACACCATGAGGTCGTGCGTCTTGTCCGAGCCGGTGATGTGAATCTCGTCGATGGCGGCGTGGTTGACGAGGTAGGCGCCCTCGTCGGCCCCGCCGTACGCCACCGCGAAGAAGCCGCGCGTCACCAGAGGCGCGAAGGCCTGCTCGATGAGGGGCCCCAGGTAGGCGTTGACGGGGTTCATCTTGAGGACGCAGGCGGTGCCCTCGGCGAACATCTTCCAGACGACGTCAGTGGGCGGAATGGCGTTGACGTTGCCGGCGCCCAGCACGAGGCAGACGCGGCCCTGGTGCGGCTTGCGGTAGTGGCCGGCCTGGTGCTCGGAGAGGTTTTTCCGGGTGACGCCGGGCAGCATGTAGGCCTCGCCGACGTGCTTGGCGAGCAGCGCTGCGTCGAAGGCGTCCGAGGGGAAGGTGCGCACGGCGAGGCGGCCGTCGGGCAGCTCTCGCAGCCACGCGTCCTTCACGCGCGGGGCGCCGTACCGCTTCACCTCGTCGAGCGCGGCCTCGGTGAGGCGGAGCACGCGCAGCGTCACCATCGGGCCGGCGAGCCACTCCTCGCCCGAGGCCGGGCTGTCGAAGGCCACGCCCTTGTACGCGCAGGCCAGCCGCACCGACTCCTCGGCGATGCGCATGTAGCCGTCGCGCAGTTGGCGGAGGAAGGCGACGCGCTCGTCGATGCTGGTGCGGGCGAAGGCGGGCGCGTTCTCCTTCACGCGGGTGACGAGGGCGTCGAGCTGCGTCGACGGCATCGGCGGGGGAATGGCGACGGCGGCGGTCATGGGGCGCTCCGGGGCACGACGAGGCGAGGCGCGCGCGAATAGCAGACCCGCCCCGCCCGGACGAGCCCACCGGGGTCGGGCGGCGCGTGCGTGACGGAGTGCTGCAGGCGGCGGTGCGGCGGCGCGTCGGAGGCGGGTGGGGTGGTCGGCCCCTCCGGGTGCGCGCTCGGGCGGAGGGCGCGGCGGCGTCAGGCCAGGAGCGGGGCGCGCGCGTCGGCGCCCGGGCGACGGTCTCCCGGGGTCCGCCGCGCCGCGGCCCGTCAGCGGGCGGTGATGGTGACGCTCCACGAGGTCGGGCTGCCGCTGTACGGCGCGCCGGTGAGGCCCCCCTCTCGAGCGGCGGCGATGAAGCTGGCGCCGGTGGCCCACTGGAAGCCGTCGATGAAGTCATCGGAGGTGAGGTCGACGTCGAAGAGCTCGACCTCGACGCGCGTCGCCGAGGTGATGGTGACGTCGAAGAAGGTGTTCCAGGTGGCGGTGAAGACGTCGCTCACCTCGCGGGTGCAGCCCACGCGGGTGCCGTCGACCTTCACGCAGGCCTTCAGGTCCGGCGCACCGCCGGCGGCGTCCCAGGCGCTCCCCGAGTCGTTCGCGGGGGCCGTCGCCGAGACGAGCACGAGTCGGTAGCTGCGCCCGAAGCCAGAGGCGCAGGTGCCGACGTAGCAGACGTGCGTCGCGTTGGAGCAGGCCGCGCTCGAGGTGCAGCCGCCGGAGCCGCCGCTCCCGCCGGAGCCGCCGCTCCCACCGGAGCCGCCGCTCCCGCCGGAGCCGCCGCTCCCACCGGAGCCGCCGCTGCCACCGGAGCCGCCGCTCCCACCAGCGCCTGACGTCACGCATCGGCCGGCGCTGCACGTCTGAGACGACGCGCACGCGTCGCAGAGCGCTCCAGCGGTGCCGCACGTGGTGTTGAGGGTACCCGTCTGGCAGACGCCGCCCACGGAGCAGCAGCCGGCGCAGGTGGTCGCGTCGCAACCCGAGGCGGCAGGCCCACAGGCAGCCCCCAGCCCCGCCAACACCGCCAGAATCAGTCCCAGTCCGGGCAAGGTCACACGTGTCTTCATGGAGGGCTCCGTGGTTCGGGTTCGACCAGGATGGTCGATGGACCCACAGGGTTTATACCCTAGGGGGCCTTAAGGGGCGGTGAAAGGGCCCATAGCGCCTCGGAGCTGGCTCTCCGGAGGTCGTCATGGTGCGCACCGAAGACAAGGCCCTCGCCGCGACCATCGGGTCGACGGCCAGGGCGCTGAGGACTGCGCGCGGGGCGACGCAGGAGGAGGTGGCCGAGTGGGTTGGCCTCGCCTCGCAGGTCTATTCGAGGCTGGAGCGGGGGCAGATGCTGCCCAGCCTGTCGACGCTCGTGCGGTTGGCGAGGGCCTTCGCCGTCAGCCCCGCGGCGTTCTTCGAGTGGGACGGAGCCGCGCCGATGGTGGTGGCGGAGCCTGGCGCGGTCTACCGCCCGTCCACCCGGTCCACGCCGGACATCGCAGAGCCCTTCTCGCGGCTCGACGCCTCGACCCAGGCGGTCGTCATGGCCCTCGTTCGCCACCTCGCCCGGCGGACGCGACGAGCGCCGCCGGTGCTGCCCGCCCGACGGTGATGCACGGAACGGCGTCGCGCCCGCTGGGGCGCACCACCTCGCCCAGAGCAAGGCGCCGGGTGGCTGGCGCGGCGTCGCTTCGCAGGAGGAGTTGCCCCGACTTCACCTCGCTCCCCGGGACCCGCGCCTTCCCCGGGGCTGTCAACCGGTTGACGAAAACGCGACAACCGGTGGACAGGCCGTGAGAGCGGCGGGCGCCCGCGGCCTTCGAAGCGCACTCCGCTGAACCCGACCGTCCGCACCGGCCCCGCGCTCCACGGTCGCGCCTGGCGCCGCTCGGGCGCTCGTCGCCGCGCCGCGGCCGAGGTCGTTCCAGCGCTGGGCACGCAGCGACGCACGGGCGCACCGGCCGACACGACCCACGCGAGGACGTCGCGACGATGGGCGCTCGCTCGACTCCGACGCCGTCAGTTCGACGGCACCCACACGAGATCGTTCAGCCGGTGGTCGATGCGCTGCCGGTTCCCGGGCCGGACCGCAACCAGCGAGACCTGCACCGGGACGCCCACGCTCGCCTCGTCGAACAGGTTCTCGTCGGGCTCGCTGCACGCGAAGACGAAGTCCTCTCCGGTGGTCGGCCCGATGTCGCGGCATCGGATCCGAGTCTCGGGGCGCCCCGGCTGGACGACCGAAAAGGCGAGCAGGCCCGTGTTGAAGGTGCCCGCGTTGAACGCCAGCGTGAAGAGCGGGTCGCTGCTTCCGCTCGTCAGCGGCGCCGGGTCCTCGACGAGGCTGAAGCCACTCAGCGGACCGCAGGCGCTCATCGCGGCGACGAGCGGCAGGAGGAGCGGGGCTCGGGTGCGCATGCCGAAGGCGCGAAGCAAGGCCCCTGCCAACCGCCGCCCCTCGTCAACGAGGTGAAGGCCGAGGTGGGGGCCGCCCGGTCTCTGACATCGTCGTCGTGGCGCGCGGCTCGTGGGTGCGGGGCGAGCGCGTCGCTGGACCGCCAACGGCCCCGTGGCCGCCGGGCGTGCGCGGAGTACGGTGTGGCTGGTCATGCTGCTCCCCTTCGCACCGCCGTTCGAGCCGATGCTGGCCCAGGCGCGAGACGACCTTCCCGTCGGACCAGGCTGGCGCTACGAGCCGAAGTGGGACGGCTTTCGGGCGCTCGTCTTCCGCGACGGTGAGGCGCTCGAGCTGTCGAGCCGCGAGAGCCGGCCGCTCGCCCGCTACTTCCCCGAGCTCGTCGAGGCGCTGAAGCAGGCCCTGCCTTCGCGGTGCGTCGTCGATGGAGAGATCATCCTCCCCGGGCCGAAGGGGCTCGACTTCGAGGCGCTGCAGTCCCGGCTGCACCCGGCGGCGTCGCGGGTGAAGCGGCTGTCGGCCGAGCGGCCGACCTGCTTCGTCGCCTTCGACCTGCTGGCCCTGGGGGACGACGACTGGCGGGAGCGCCAGTACGCGGCGCGACGCGAGGGGCTCGAGCGCGAGGTGCGCGCGACGGCGAGCGTCTTCGTGACGCCCCAGACGCAGGCGCCGGCCGAGGCCGCGCGCTGGTTCACCGACTTCGAGGGCGCCGGCTGCGACGGCGTCATCGCGCGGCCCGAGGGGCTGCCGTACTGCTCCGGCCAGCGGGTGCTGGTGAAGGTCAAGCACGGGCGCACGGCGGACTGCGTGGTCGGCGGCTACCGCGCCGGGAAGACGCCGGGCACCGTGGGCTCGCTGCTGCTGGGCCTCTACGACGAGGCCGGCGTGCTGCACCACGTCGGCCACACGTCGAGCTTCACGGCGAAGGAGAAGCGGGCGCTCGTCGAGCACCTCGCGCCGCACCTCGGGGGCGAGAGCTTCGGCAAGGGGCGAACGCCCGACGCGCCGAGCCGGTGGAGCCCGTCGGCCGAGAAAACGTGGGTGGCGCTGCGGCCGCAGCTGGTGTGCGAGGTGCGCTACGACTTCCTGCAGGGCGCACGCTTTCGCCACGCGACGACCTTCCTCCGCTGGCGGGACGACCGGAGTCCGGCCTCGTGCACCTTCTCGCAGCTCGACCCGCCGAGGCCCTTCTCGCTCGACGAGATTCGGGCGCTCGCTCCGCGGGCGCGAGGCTGACGCCATGTCGATGCGCCCCGTCGAGGCGACGCTGGTGGCGAAGGAGCTCGAGCGCGAGCTGAAGGGCGGCGTCGTGCAGCAGCTCGCCTGTCCGACGCCGACCCGCGTCTACGTCGAGCTGCGCGTGCCGGGGCGCAGCGAGACGTTGCTGTTCTGCGGCGACGTGAAGGCGAGCCGGCTGTCGGCCGTCGAGCGCCGGCCGCCCAACCCGAAGGTGCCGCCGGCGTGGCAGAGCGTGCTGCGCCGCGAGCTGACGGGGCTCTCGCTGCTCGACGTCGAGAGCCTCGAGGGGCCGCGGCTGGTGCTCGCCCACTTCGGCGGCGAGCGTGACGGAGCGCCGGTGCGGCGGGCGGTGGTGCTCGAGTACGGCGACGCGCCGGGCGTGGCGCTGGTGACGCGGGAGGCGCGGGTGATGGCGCTGTCGCGGCCCTTCCGCGAGGGCACCCGGCCGGGCTCGACGTGGCAGCCCCCCGAGGCGCGGGCGGTGCACGAGCAGCCGAGCCGCCTGTCGGGCGACCACGTTCACCTGCGGCTGGCGTACGCCGCCGAGGCGCTCTTCACGGGGCAGGAGCAGCGGCGCTGGCACGAGGAGCGGCTCGCGCCGGTGCGCGCGAAGCTGAAGCGGCTCGCCCGCACGCGCGAGAAGGTGCTGGCCGAGGCCAGCCGGGGGCCGGACGCCGAGCGGCTCCGGCTCGAGGGCGAGCTCCTGGCGCAGAACCGCGCTCGCCTGACGCGGGGGCTGACCGAGGTGCGGCTGCCCGAGTACCGGCCCGACGGCGTCGTCGTCGAGCACCTGGTGCGGCTCGACCCGAAGCGCACGCCACAGCAGGAGCAGGAGCACCGCTTCCACCAGTACCGGCGCCTCACGCGCGGCATCGCATTCGCGACGACGAGGCTCGAGCAGCTCGAGCGGGAGCGGGCGCGCCTCGAGGCCGAGCTGGCCGCGCTCGAGCAGGCGCCCGTCGAAGCGCCCGTCGCGCCGCGGCGGCCGTCGGGCCCCGAGGCGGCGCTGCCGCCCTACCGGACGTACGAAAGCCACGGGGGCCAGCCCATCTGGGTCGGTCGAGGCGCGGCCCACAACGACTCGCTCACGTTTCAGGTGGCTCGCCCGTGGCACGAGTGGTTCCACGCGCGCGGGGTGCCCGGCGCCCACGTGGTGGTCCCGCTGCAAAAGTCGGTGGCGCTGTCGCAGGAGGTGATGCTGGACGCTGCTCACCTGGCGCTCCACCACTCGGACCTCAAGGGCGAGCCGCGGGGCGAGGTCAGCTACGTGCCGGTCAAGCGCGTGCGAAAGGGCCGGGACGCCGCGCCGGGGGCGGTGACGTACACGGGCGAGAAGACGCTCATGCTGCGTGTCGAGCCCGAGCGACTGGCGCGCCTGCTGGCCACCGAGCGCCTCGGCTGACGCGGCTGGAAGGTGCTCCGGCTCGTCTTCCGCCAGCGTCGCCGCGCTCCGGGCGCGTCGCCGTCGAGGGGGTCAACGCCTGGGAGCCCGGGCTGCGCGGGCCGTGTGCGCTTCATCGTGCGAATTGACGGTCGACCTCGGCGACCGAGCGCGCCCGGGGCGCGGGTGGGATGGTCGACGTGGTGCGGCGCTGGCGCGCTGAAGTGGTCGCGGAGGTCGAGGCGCAGCGCGTGCACGCTCGCGGTCGCGGTGGCTGACGTGGTGCGGCGCTGGCCCGCTGGAACGGTCGAAAAAGGTCGAGGCGCAGCGCGTGCACGCTCGCGGTCGAGGTGGTCGGCGTGGTGCGGCGCTGGCGCGCTGGAACGGTCGAAAAAGGTCGAGGCGCTGCGGGCGGTTGATTTCCCGGACCGCCGTCGCGTGGGTGCGCCAGTGGAGCGCGGTCCGGCAGAGGGTCGTCGCCGATGTGGGGTAAGATGTAGCTCGTCACATGGTGGCCCGCGCGCTCACGGCTGGGGGACTGTTGCTCGCGCTGACGACCGAGCGGTTCGCGTACTACGGGTTTCGCGCCCAGTTTCGCGCGGTGGCGTTGGCGCGGGGCGTCGCACCCGAGGAGGCGTCGGCGCTCTACGCCACGCTGACGAGCGTGGTGACGGTCGTCGGGGTTCTCGCCGCCGTCGTGGCGTTCGCGGCGCCGCGGTTGTGGTTGGCGCCCGCCGGTATGCTCGCCGCCCTGGGAGGCCATCTCATGGCCGCGCTCGAGCCGTCCTCAGGGGTCGACTCGGGGGTGATGCTCATCGCGGTGGGCACCGGGGTGACGAAGGCGAACCTCGTGTGCGCCGCGGCCGACATGCTGGGCTCGGCGCGGGCGCGGTACGTCGTCGGCCTGCTCGGCTACGGGGCCCTCAACGCCGGAGCGGCCCTGGCGCCCCTCGGCGCCATGGGAGCTCCTGCCGCCGAGTTCTCGAGGCTCCCCGTCGCCGCCGCGGTGTTCGCGCTGGTGGTGTGCTGCAGCGGCGCCGCGCTCGACCTCGTCCTGAAGAGGCCCTTGCCGGTGGCAGCCACCGCGCCCACGGGCCTCGTCGGGGTGCTCCTGTTGGTGCCCGCCAGCACCCTGATGTGGGTGATGTTCGAAGTGCAGCCGATGGGCGTCGACGCGCCACAGTGGGCGCACGTGCTGAACCCCCTGGTGCTGGCGCCCGCGAGCGTGGTGGGGGCGGTCGCCTTCGCGCTCCTGCCGGAGCGTGCGTTGCCGCTGACGCTGGTCATCACCTTCGGCGGGGCCCTGGTGGCAGCGCTCGGCGGCGCGCTGGGGGTCGACGCCCGTGACCCGACGCGCTGGCTCGCCGCGCAGGTCGCGCTCACGGTGGGCGAGTGCGGCCTGGGCATGGGCGCGTACGCCCTCGCGCTGGGCAGCCTGCCGCCGCGCCTGGCACCCCTCGCCATGGCCGTCATGAGCGGCGCTGCGACCCTGGTGACCCACTTCGTCGGCCGCCACGCCGAGGCCCGCGCGCCGGTGCTGGTGGTTCTGGGCGTGCTTGCGCTCGGGTCGTTCGCAGGGTTCGCGGTGTGCGCGCTGCGCCCGGCGCTGTCGCAGCTCGGCCTCGGGCGGCTCGCCGTCACCGGGGTGGAGTCGCCTGGCCGCGGAGCCCCCCGGGCGCGATCGACGTGACAGACTCGGAGGCATGCCCGCGCTCTCGTTCGTCCTCCTCGAGGCTCCCGCTCCAGTCGACCCGGCAACCGTCGTGGCCACCTTCGCCGAGCTGTTCCCCGGCGAGCCGGCGCTCGTGCACCAGCCCGCGGCCGCGAGCGGCGTGCTCGACTTCCGATCGGGGCAGCTCTCGACATTCGTCTCGACGATGCCGGTCCCGGTGCCGGGCCAGGAGGCCGACGCCGCCGCGGTGAGGAGCGTGTCGTCGTTTCGCAAGGGGGGCTTCACCGTGCCGCGCCACGAGGCGCACCTGCTCGTCACCACGATGGGCGTCGAGACGAAGACTGTCGCCGGCCTCGTCCGCCACACCCGGGTGGTCGCGGCCATCACCCGGGCGTCGGGCGCCGTGGCCGTGTACGAGGGCAACGCCGGCGCGACGCACGAGCCCGGCTTCTACGTGCGCGCGGTCACCGGCTCGGATCTGCCCATGATGGTGTGGAACGGCGTCAGCCTGGCCCGCACGCCTGAGCGCGTCGAGTTGCTCTCGCTCGGCATGGGGCAGCTCGACCTTCCCGACCTGTTGCTCGTGGCGCCCGCGAGCCAGGGCACCGTCGCGCTCAGCTTCTTCTTCGACCTGCTCGCCTACGTCGCCCGCCGTGGCGCGCGAATACCCGAGGGCGAAACCGTCGGCCGAGACGAGGCCGAGATGCTGGCGGTGCGCTACGTGCCGTCGCCGCTCGATGAGCAGGCTGAGGTTGCGCGCGTGTCGATGGTCGATTGATGGCACGGCGGGGGCGCCCCGCGGGTGGCCCAGACCGGCTCGAAGCGCCTGTGACGCCGGACCATCAACGGCTTGCCTGTCTGGGGAAACCCTCAAGAACACGTGGAGGGCAATCGGCGGGGAGGGCGCCGCTCAAGAGGCCCCAGCCGCTCGAACCCATCGCAACACCTCGGCTTCTTTGCCCAGGTGAGGAGGTCCAAGGGGTGCATTGATCGCGCTTCGGAGGGTGTGCTAGGCCACCCCGCCCGTCGTACACGCGCGCCAGTACACCCACCGGAGTGTCGATTTGCTGTCGATTCGCCCGCTTCAGCTGACCCGAACGCTAACGCTCCCTGGGCGCGCTGCCACAGCACCAGCGGGTCTCCGGTCGCAAGTAGGCGAAGAAATCAATGATATTGCTGGTGAAATATCGCTTCTCTTCGGGGTACGGAACTTGCCTCTAGTTGCGCCCTGCCGTTTGTGGAGGTCCGCGTGAAGCATCTCGTGCTCACCCTCTGTGCCGTCTCCCTGCTGCCTTCGGCGGCTTTGGGCGATACGGCTTCAACGGAAGCGCCCGCGGCGAATTCCGGCACCGTGGCACAGGCGGCTCCGGCGGCCTCGGCCGAGAAAAAGGACGAGAAGAAGGACGGCAAGGCGGTCGCGGCGACGGCGCAGCCCCAGCAACAGAACGCCCTCGCGAACGCCGTGCAGGCGCGTACGCCCGAGGAGCAGGCGAACCAGTCCGGATTCCAGTTCGCGTTCGGCCTCGACCACTACCTGGGAACGGGCACGTTCGTGAACCCGCAGCAGTACGCTTCGCTGATCGGTGCGCCGTCGCTCTCCGCGACGTACCTGTTCGCGATAAAGGGCGTGAAGTTCGCTGCCTCGGCGCGCCTCTTCGCGTTCTACGAGTACTCCCTGCCCGACACGCCGAACGGGCGGCGGTTCTTCATGCAAGACTCCCGGGTAAGTCTCGTTGCTCCGGGTTTGGTGAAGGAGAAGCTAACGGGCGTCGCCTTCACGCCTTCGGCCGTGCTCGTGCTCCCGACGTCCGTCGAGTCGTTTACGGGCGGGACGTACTTCACGGTTGGGCTCGGTGGAGCCCTGACACGCTCCGTCAAGGTAGGGAAGGGTGGTTTCGACTTCCGACTGAACCTGTCGGGAGGTGCGACGGCCGCTCGGCCGGTCGTTGGCGTACTGAACCCGTACTGCATGCAGCAGGGTGGCACGTGCGGACCTGCCCAAAACCGAGACCCGTTCGGCAACCTGCTGGTGGTGGGGCGGCCTGACGAGCAGTTTGCAGCCGGCGCGGGCATGAACCAGCTTTTCAGCGGCACGGTCGGCGGGTCGGTCAACTGGCGAACTGGAGGGAACCTG
This sequence comes from Myxococcaceae bacterium, assembly GCA_020247085.1. Classification (GTDB taxonomy): domain Bacteria; phylum Myxococcota; class Myxococcia; order Myxococcales; family Myxococcaceae; genus Xiheimicrobium; species Xiheimicrobium aquaticum. The sequence continues at coordinate 22,192 of JADCJJ010000419.1, forward strand.
CTCCTGTTCGCAGGGTACTCGTACACACGCTCCTGGGGCTACGCGGCGACGCTCAACCCCAACGACCAGACGTTGCCTCAGGGCAATGACGACCAAGGCGTTCAGTTGGGGCGTGCAGGAATGGGCGCTGGGGATCTGACACGCGCCTTCATCGGCGCCTCATACCAGCTCAACGAGCACTACAACATCGACCTGTATGCGTTCACCCTGCAGAGTCCGCTCGTGCGGCGAGGCGACGCGTGGGTTCCGCGGTTTCCGATCGGCTCGATCATCGACGCCGCGTCCAACAACACCAGCATCATTGTCTCGCTCGGCGCCGCTTACTGAGGCTCTCGCATGCCATTGTCTTCACCCTCGTCGAACCTGAAGTCGAACCGTCACGGAGGCACCATGAATCAGCATTCCACCCATGCACGGTGGCTGGCTGCGGGGGCGCTCGCGCTCTTCGCCGCCGCCTGCGCGCAGAGCAACGGCGACGTCAACCGCGTGCAACCGAACGTCGTTCGCAAGAGCGACCTGCTGGACGGCGAGTGGTACTTCCGAAACAGCGTGACCTACACGCCCCACAACACGACCTACACGTACCCCGGCCAAACGGGGAACATGGAGAAGCTCGTGTGGGAGGTTCAAGAAGGGAACCTGGTCGGGTACCGGTCGTACCCGTACATGCTCGGCATCGAACCCAACATCGACCCCAAGTCGATCGTCTCGGGAACGACCGCGAAGTACTGCGACCGTGACGGCAAGTGCGTCGGCGGCCAGAAGTACTACGGTTCTCCAGTGGTTGCGTTCCCCATCCTGAGCCACTTCGACATTCAGCGAGGGTACAACCCAGCGACCGGCGAGGTGACCAATGTGATCGCCGAGAACACGACGGACCGGTACTGGAACCAGCGCGAGTTCATTCGTGTGAACTGGTCTGCGAACATCCTCAATACGACGCAGGGAATGATGTGGAATACCGTTCAGAACCCCGCTGGCGGTTCGACGACGGGGAATTGGATTCAGCCCAACGAGAAGGGTGAGGACCCGCAGGACTGGCCGAGCTTCGAATACGAGGGCGAGGGTGCGAACCGAAAGCTCAAATATCTCGACGTTACGGGCCGCTACCTCGCCATGCCCGACTCATTCTTCATCGAAGGCTGGGGAGCTCTGCCGATCTGTTGGTTCGCCGAGGGGCTGTATGACTGCAGCTCCTCCGAGATCAAGATGCGGGTTTCGATCGCCAAGGTCGACCCTATTCGCGCGCGTGACTACGAGCCGCTTCTCTACGGAAACGATATGATGTCGATGTTCGGCCTCTTCCGTACGGAGCGGCTGAACTGGGACCGCAAGTACGGTGCCATCGAGTCTGCTCGTGTCCTCATCGGCCAACGGCACAGGCTTTGGAAGCAGTACTACCAGAAGGACGCGAACGGACAGCCTGACGTCACCCGTCCGATTCCGCCCGAGCAGCGCCAGGTCAGCCCCATCGTGTACTACTTCACCGCCGCGAAGAACATGGGCGGGCAGGGGCGCTACGA
>JADCJJ010000042.1 GCA_020247085.1 Myxococcaceae bacterium
CTGTACGACCTCGAGCAGCCGAGCCTCGGCGGCGTGCACGGCCTCAAGGTGCCCATCAGCGGCGCCCGCGACTACTGGGTCGAGTACCGGCCGGTGGCCCAGGGGCTGCTCGGCCGCAGCGTCGTCGTCTTCTGGGGGTACCCCGCGTCGGACGAGTCGAACCTGCTCGACATGACGCCCTCGACGACGTCGGCGAGCGACGCGCCGCTCCACGTCGGCCGCACCTTCTCGGACCCGGCCGCGGGCATTCACATCACCCCGACGGGCGCCGCAGCCACCACGCCCTCGTCGATGAACGTCGTGGTGAACCGCGGCGCCTTCACGCAGAACCGCGTGCCCACGGTGGCGCTCTCGGCCTCGTCCATGACGGCGGCGGTGAACCAGCAGCTCACCTTCACCGCCGTGGCGATGGACGCTGACGGCGACCCGCTGGCGTACTTCTGGGAGGTGCTGCAGCCGCCCCCGGGCGAGGCGTTCGTCTCGACCAACACCGCCTCGGTTCAGCACCGCTTCACGACGCAGCGCGACGCCGTCATGCGGGTCACCGTCAGCGACATGAAGGGCGGGCTCGCCTCGGCCAACGTCATCGTGCGGGTGGGCGCCGTGACGACGAGCCGCATCTCGGGGCGCGTCATCGACGTCAACACCATGGCCGGCGTCGACGCGGTGCGGGTCACCTCGGGCATGCGCACGGCGCTGACGGACTCGAACGGCGACTACGTGCTCGTCGGCGTGCCGGCGACGTCGGCGACGGTGACGGCCAGCCGGCCCGGCTGGGCGCTCTCGCCGGCCTTCACCAACCCCGTCGCGGTGCCTGCGGGCGGGGCCACCAACGTCAACTTCAACGCCATTCGCGCGGGCTTCGGCATCTTCGGCAACGTCACCTCGGTGGGCCAGGCGCTCGGCGGCGTCACCATCTCGGCCGGCGCCTTCACCACCGTGTCGAGCCCGCAGGGGCTGTGGCAGTTCTCGAACGTGCCCAATGGGCAGTACGTGCTGACGGCCCGGGGCGCGCCAGGCCAGAGCTTCCGCCTCACCAACTGCGTCAACCCGGTGGTGGTGAACGGCGGCGCGGTGACTGGGTGCAACTTCGTCGAAGAGGTGGTGCCGGTGACGGGCTTCGTCACCGGGGCCATGGGGCCCCACACGGTGACCGACGGCGTGCGCACCGTCACCACCGCGCCCATGGGCAACGCCTGGGCCTTCACCTTCCCCCGCGTGCCGGCGGGCTCGTACAACTTCGTCGCCTCGGCGAGCGGGCAGCGCATCGTGCCGATGTTCGCCAACCCGGTGACGGTGGGCAGCGCGCCGGTGACGGGGCTGGCGTTCACCGCCGTCGCCTCGCCACAGCCGCTCTTCTCGGTGACGGGCCTCGTAGACGAGGCGGGGGCGCCCCTGACGCAGACCGAGGTGCGCGCGAGCGACGCCGACGGCGGGTTGGTGGCGAGCGGCCTCACCGACGGGCGGGGCGCGTACGCGCTCTTGAACGTGCCCGAGGGCCAGTGGCTGGTCGCGCCCGTCAAGCCGGGGTTCACCTTCGCGCCGGCGAGCCGCCTCGTGCAGGTCGACGGTGGCGCCGTGGCGGGCCAGGACTTCACCGTGCAGGGGGCGAACGCGCGGCCCTTCATCGTGGTGCCGCCGTCGGCCACGCCCATTCCCATCGTCGGCACCACGGCCGATCTCTTCGTGCTGGCCGACGACCCGGCGCCCGGCAGCGAGGCCGACCTCACCTACACCTGGACGCGGCCCTTCGGCCCGGCGCCCGTCACCTTCAGCGCCAACGCCACCAACGGCGCGAAGAACGTCACCGTGACCTTCACGAGGGCCGGCGCCTATGGCTTCCGCGTCAGCGCCCGCGACCTGGGCGCCCTCGCCGTGACGGCGGACCTGTCGGTCGTCGTGGTACCCACCGCCTCGAGCGTCAGCATTCTGATGGCGCCGTCGACGCCGGTGAACGTCGGAGACTCACGCCAGTACTTCGCCTCGGCGACCGACCAGTTCGGGCAGCCGCTCGACACCGGAGAGGACATCGAGTGGTCGGTCGACGGCGCGTGCGGCACCGTGAGCCCCACCGGGCGCTTCACCGCCACGGCGCCGGGCACCTGCACGCTGACGGCCCGCGTCGGGGGGCGCGCGGCGACGCAGTTGGTGCGCACCGAGCTGGGGCCGGTGCCGCGAATCACCGCGGGGCCGGTGGTGACGCCGAGCCCGGTTGACGGCGCGATGGCCACCGGCACCGTCACCGCCACCGACGACGAGCCTGCGGCACAGCTCACCTACACCTGGGGCGCGTCGAACCCGCCGGCGCTGGTGACGTTCTCGCCCAACGGCACCACCGACGCGAAGGCGACGCGCATCACTTTCGCGGCACCCGGGCAGTACACGCTGCGCGTCGACGTGCGCGACGAGCGCGAGCTCACCGTGACGGGCTTCGTGACAGTGACGGTGCAGCCGGGCCTCGCGACGCTGGCGGTGAGCCCGGCGGCGGCGCGGGTGGCGCCCGAGGGCGCTCAGGCCTTCTCGGTCACGGGGCGCGACTTCGGCGGTGCCGAGGCGGCGGTGGGCACCTGCACGTGGAGCACGAGCGGTGGCTCCGTCGACGCGAGCGGCGTCTTCACTGCGCCGGGCGAGGCGGGCGTGGTGCGGGTGACAGCCACCTGTGGCCTCTTCGAGGCGACGGCGGACGTGACGGTGAGCGCGGCGGGGGCCGACGGCGGGCCGGGCGGCGGCGACACGCCCGGGCCGAGGGGCTGCGGGTGCGCTGGCGGCGAGGGGGCGCTGGTGCTCCCCGCGCTGGGCCTGTGGCTCGCGCGGCGCCGGCGGGCGAGGCGTGGCGCGCGGCCGGCGGTGACGGGCCTCGGCACGGGCGCCCGACGGCCCGGTGGCATCACCCGGGTGGTGGCCGCTGTAGCCCTCGGAGGGGCTTTGGGCTGCAGCGGGGCCGCCTCGCCGGCCGACGAGCGCTCCGTCGGGCCGGCGGCAGCGACGTCGCGCCAGGCGCTGGGAGAAATCGTCGGCGGCCTCCCGTCGGACCAGGAGCGCATGCTGCACGTGCTCATGAACCAGGCCCGCGTGTCGGCGCGCACGCCGAACGGCGACATGTGCGGCAACCACACCGAGGAGCTCGGCGCCGACGTGAGCCGGGTTCCCCTCGTGTACGCGCCCGAGGCCAACCAGGGCGCCCGCTTCTCGTCGCGCACCATGGCCGAGGTGGGCTGCTTCCAGAACGAGAGCTGCTGCCAGGTAGGCATCGCGGGCTCGGGCGTGGGGTGCATCGGCCCGGCGAGCTGCACCGGCGCGATGTGCGGGCAGACCTGCGACGCCGGCGTCGGGCAGACGGCGCAGGCACGCTATGCCCTCTTCGGCTTCACCTCGCTCTCGGCCACCAGCGTCTCGCGCGGGCAGGCGGCGGCGTTCGACCTGTGGTGCGACCTGATGCGCTCGGGGCAGCAGCGCACCCTCATCTACGCCGACGCGGGCACCCAGTTCGCGGCCGGGCAGTACCAGGCGCCCGGCACCGCCTGCTCGATGCCGTACTGGTCCCTCGCCTTCGGGCGCGGCGCGGTGACGGTGCCCCGCATTCCCGCCGCGAGCGCCATGCACCCGCCGCCGAACCCCGGCAACACGAACCAGCTGTGGTTTGCTGCGAACTACTACGACGCCAGCCGCAAGCGGCCGCAGCGCGCCGCCGTCGTGGTGGCCGGCCACTGCTTCGACATGGACCGCGCCTGGGGCACCGACTTCAACGGCACCTACGAGACGCGTTTCCCCGACCCTGACGTGCTGCCGAACGGCTGCCACCCGTACTACTTCCTCTTCACCGACGGCGACGGCGCGCGGCACACCTACCCCACCGTCGGGAGCCTGCAGGTGGCGCTCGGCAGCGACCAGGCGTGCCCGGCGCCGTACGACCCCGGCCCGCAGACGCCGGCCGACTGCGAAACGAACGAGCCCCAGTGCCCCGAGGGCGAGCGCCGCGCCTGCTACACGGCCGACACCAGCACGCTGCGCGCCGGAGAGTGCCGGCAGGGCACGCAGGTGTGCCGCAACGGGTTCTGGGGCGCCTGCCGCGACCAGATCAGCCCGTTCCCCGAGGTGTGCGACGGGCTCGACAATGACTGCGACGGGCAGATTGACGAGGGCAACCCCGGGGGCGGCGCGAGCTGCTCGGTGTTCGGCGAGTTCGGTGTCTGCCAGGCCGGAGAGCGACAGTGCCTCGCCGGGCGAATGACGTGTGTGTCCACCGCCCGCCCGTCGGCCGAGCGGTGCAACGGCCAGGACGACGACTGCGACGGGGTGGTCGACGACGGCCTGGGCCAATCGACGTGCGGCACGGGCCTCTGCTACCGGCTGGTGAACAACTGCGTCAACGGCGTGCCCCAGGCCTGTGACGCCGGCGCGCCCGCGGTCGAGGTCGACGACGGCCGTGACAACGACTGCGACGGGCGCGTCGACGAAGACTTCGACTGCCGCACCGTCCTTCCCGACGGCGGGGTGCGCCCGAAGCCGTCGCGCTCAGTGTACCTGGGGCCCGGGGCGCTGCCCACGCGGCCGTGCCAGGAGGGCACCGTGCAGTGCAACGTCAACGACGGCGGCTGGTTCGTCGCCTTCGCGGGGAAGATTCCGACGCCCGAGGTCTGCAACAACCAGGATGATGACTGCGACGGGCTCCAGGAGCAGGCGCGCGAGACGCAGGCGCTGTTGGGCGTCGAGCGCTGTGGCGAGGGCGCCTGCGCGGTGAAGAGCCTCACCAGCTGCGTCGCCGGGGCGGTGCGCGCGTGCGCGCCCACGGCGCCCGGCCCCGAGCGATGCAACGGCCTCGACGACGACTGCAACGGCACGGTCGACGATGCCTGCACGTGCCGCGAGGACGAGCCCCGCGCCTGCTACACCGGGCCGTCCGAGACGCGGGGCGTGGGCGCGTGCAAGCCGGGCACGCGCACCTGCACCATGGGCCGCTACACGCGCTGCACCGGCGAGGTGAAGCCCTCGCAAGAGGTCTGCAACGGCCAGGATGACGACTGCGACGGCCAGGTCGACGAGCAGTGCGTGTCGGGCGCCGGTGGCGGTGGGGCGTCTGGCGGAGGCGCGGCGGGTGGCGCCGGTGCCGGTGGGGGCGAGGGCGGTGGGGCGGCGGTGGGCGGTGGGGCGGCGGTGGGCGGTGGGGGCGCAGACCTGGGGCCTCCCCGCGGCTGCGGCTGCTCCGGCTCCGCTGGCCCGGCGCTGCTGCTGCTGGCCCTCGGCCTCGTGCGCCGTCGCGCGGCGAGGCGTCCGTGCTGACGAGACGTCAGCCCGCGTCGGCGGCGCATCAGCGGGGTGCAGCCGGGTGTGCGGCGCAGGCGCTGGGCGTGGAGTGCGCTCGCCCATCTGCGCGGCTGGCGTCTCGGCGCCGCCGGCGTCGTCGACATCGGTCGCCCCTCGGCGACTCCAGGCGCTCGGCGCCGCCGTGACGTGTGGGACAGGCGTCTCTCCTGGAGTGCGCGCACCAGGTGGGTGCGGTCGGGCTGCCCGCGCTGCGTTTGTGCAGGCGTGGACGTGGCCCTCGGCCACGCATCGGTGCGGTCCCTCAGGGGACGGGACAGGCGCTCCTCGTCGCGTGCGCACGTCGACGACAGCGACCGGTTCCCTGCGCTGCCGGCGTGCCGGCGAGGGCGCGTCTCTCCATCAGGTAGCCGCGCGGCATGTCCGAAGGCGGGCACCAGCGCCGCTCATGGTGTGCGCGCGTCGACGGGAACGCTGCGCCGCGGCGCGCGGCCAGCGTGCCGGCGCGGGTGTGTTCCTTCATCACTCGGCCGCGCGGCGCGTCCGGAGGTGAGAACCACCGCTGCTCGTGGCGTTCGCGCGTTGATGGGGACGCTGCGTCGCGGCGCGCCGGCGAGGGTGTGTCCCATCATCACTCGGCCGCGCGGCACGTCCGGAGGTGGGCACCAGCGCTGCTCGTGGCGTTCGCGCGTCGACGGGAACGCTGCGTTGTGGGTTCCGAAAAAGACTGCCGGTGTTTTCCGGAAACTTCTGCCGGTTGTTGTAGCTGGGAATCGTCTTCGAAATCTGCTGGGTCGACGTGCTTGCTGCGCACTGATGGGCCGTCGAGTTTGAGCACGCGACCTCGCTC
>JADCJJ010000420.1 GCA_020247085.1 Myxococcaceae bacterium
CTCGCAGCAGGGCCTGCCGCCGTGCATCGGCGTCTTCGCCGACGGGTGGACGTCGCTGGGCGGGAGCCAGTGGATCAACAGCGAGGGCCTCGGCCGCTACCGCGACCTGGTGGCCCGCGACCTCGTCACCTTCGTCGACCGCACCTTCCGCACGGTGCCGCGGGGCGGGGCGCGGGCGCTGGTGGGCAAGTCGTCGGGCGGCTACGGGGCGCTCGTCATCAGCCGCTTCCACCCCGAGCTGTTCTCGCACATCGCCGTGCACTCGGCCGACGCGGGCTTCGAGTACTGCTACCTGCACGAGCTGCCGCAGGCCGCCGGGCCGCTGCTCAAGGCCGGCGGCGTCGAGAACTGGTACCGCGACTTCATCAACCGCGCGCTCGCCACCAAGATGCGGAGCGACGATCACACCGTCATCAACATGCTGGCCATGGCCGCTGCCTACTCGCCGAAGAAGGGCGAGCCGCTGGGGCTCGAGCTGCCGATCGACCTGCAGACGGGCCGGCTGCGCGTCGACGTGTGGAACCGGTGGCTCGTGCACGACCCGGTGCGCTTCACCCCCAAGCACCTCGACGTCTACCGGAAGCTGAAGACGATCTTCATCGACTGCGGCACCCGCGACGAGTTCAACCTGCGCTGGGGCGCCCGGTTGGTGGCCGAAGAGCTCCGCGCCGCCGGCATCGAGCACGTGCACGAGGAGTTCGAAGACGGGCACACCGGCGTCAACTACCGCTTCGAGCGCTCCCTGGGCTACCTGCTGCCCCGCCTCGAGCGCGGGTGAAGACGAAGACCGCGCCTCGCCGTCACTTCGCGAGGAAGGTCGCCACGGTGTCGAGGAACTGCTCGCGCCCGCGCCCGGTACGGATGTCGAGCGTCGTCACGTCGAACGTCAGCACGTCGATGCCGTACTTGCCCTGCAGCACCATCGGGAAGGTGGCGTAGTAGCCCGACAGCCCGCGGAGGAATTGGGCCTGAATGCCCTTCTCCTCTTCGCGCCCGCGCCGCTTGATGCGGTCGAGCAGCACCTGCACGCTCGGTACGTCGAAGCAGATGACCTTCTGCGGGTGCTTGATGGTGCGGGTGAGCCGCTGGAAGTACTCGAAGTACAGCTCGAGCTCCGCGTCGGTCATGAACCCCAGCCCGTGCAGGTACTTGGCGAAGATCTCGGGGTCTTCGTACAGCGTGCGGTCTTGAATGCAGCTCTTGTCCACCTTGTGGATGAGCTCGTGGTGCTCGACCCGGCGGATGAGGAACTCGAGCTGGAGCGTGAAGCTCCAGCGCTTCATGTCGGCGTAGTAGTCCTTCAGGAAGCGGTTATCGATGACGGGCTCGTCGAAGAGCTCGAAGCCGAACTTCTGGCTCACCATCTTCGCGGCCGTCGTCTTGCCGGCCCCGATGTTGCCGGCCATGGCCACGAAGAGCTTCTGCTTCGGCGCCTTCCCGGCGCGGCGGCGCCTGCCCCGGCTGGCCGCCGACGTGGCCGCGATCTCGGCTGACTCCACCGTCGACGGCGCGGGGACGGGGGTGAACCTTCGCTTGGAGCTCACCGGGCGCCTCACCGCGTCCAGTCGATGACGACCTTGCCGCTCTGGCCGGTGCGCATGATCTCGAAGCCCTGCTTGAAGTCCGAGACGGGCACGCGGTGGGTGACGACGGCGCCGATGTCGAGCCCGCTCTGGAGCATCGCCGTCATCTTGTACCAGGTCTCGAACATCTCGCGGCCATAGACCCCCTTGAGCACCAGCCCCTTGAAGATGACCTGGCTCCAGTCGATGGCGATCTCGCCCGGCGGGATGCCGAGGATGGCGACGCGCCCGCCGTGGTTCATCGCCTTGAACATCTGCTTGAAGGCCGCGCCGTTGCCGCTCATCTCGAGGCCGACGTCGAAGCCCTCGACCATGCCGAGCGCCTTCGTCACCTCGTCGAGCGACTCCTTCGCCACGTTCACCGCCCGGGTGGCGCCCATCTTGCGCGCCAGGTCGAGCCGGTAGTCGTTGACGTCGGTGATCACCACGTGCCGGGCGCCGACGTGCTTGCAGATGGGCACCGCCATGACGCCGATGGGGCCGGCGCCGGTGATCAGCACGTCTTCACCGACCAGGTCGAACGAGAGCGCCGTGTGCACCGCGTTGCCGAGCGGGTCGAAGAAGGCCGCGATGTGATCGGGCACGTCCTTCGGCAGCTTGAACACGTTGAAGGCCGGAATGGCGACGTACTCGGCGAAGCTGCCCTGGCGGTTGACGCCGAGCCCGATGGTGTTGCGGCAGAGGTGGCGCTTGCCGGCGCGGCAGTTGCGGCAGCCGCCGCAGGTGATGTGCCCCTCGGCCGAGACGCGCTCGCCCACCGAGAACCCGGTCACCTCGCTGCCCACCTCGGCGATCTCGCCCATGAACTCGTGGCCGATGCCCATGGGCACCGGGATGGTGCGCTGGCTCCACTCGTCCCAGTTGTAGATGTGGATGTCGGTGCCGCAGATGCCCGTCTGGCGCACCTTGATGAGCACGTCGTTGGGGCCACACCGGGGCATCGGCAGCTCCTCGAGCCACAGCCCCGGTTCCTTCTTCGACTTGACGAGCGCCTTCACGCGATGACTCCGAGCTGTCTGCCGACCTTGGTGAATGCGGCGATGGCGCGGTCGAGCTGCGCGCGCGTGTGCGCCGCGGACATCTGGGTGCGAATGCGGGCCTGACCCTTCGGCACCACCGGGAAGCTGAAGCCCACCACGTAGAGGCCCTCGGCGAGCAGCTCGTCGGCGAAGCGGGCGGCCAGCGCGGCGTCGCCGATCATCACCGGAATGATGGGGTGCCCCTCGCCGGCGAGCGAGAAGCCGGCCCTCGTCAGGCCCGCCCGGAAGTGGGCGGCGTTCTCCCGCAGGGTGCGCCGCCGCTGGTCGCTCTGCTCCAGCAGCTCGAGGCACCGCACCGTCGCGTGGGCGATGGCCGGCATGAGGCTGTTCGAGAACAGGTACGGCCGGGCGCGCTGGCGCAGCAGCTGGACGACCTCTTTGCGGCCCGAGACGTACCCGCCCGACGCGCCCCCGAGCGCCTTGCCGAGCGTGCCGGTGAGGATGTCGACGCGCCCCAGCACCCCGCGCAGCTCGTGCGAGCCCTTGCCCTTGTCGCCGGTGAACCCAACGGCGTGCGAGTCGTCCACCATCACGGCGGCCCCGTAGCGATCGCAGAGGTCGCACAGCCCCTTGAGGTTCGCGATGACGCCGTCCATCGAGAAGACCCCGTCGGTGACGACGAGCAGGAAGCGGGCGTTCGCCGCCTTCGCCTCCTTCAGGCGCGCCTCGAGCTCGTCGAGGTCGTTGTTCGCGTAGCGGTAGCGCCTGGCCTTGCACAGGCGAATGCCGTCGATGATCGACGCGTGGTTGAGCGCGTCCGAGATGACCGCGTCCTCCTCGCCGAGGACGATCTCGAAGACGCCGCCGTTCGCGTCCCAGCACGACGAGAAGAGAATCGTGTCTTCGGTGCCGAGGAAGCGGGTGAGGCGCTCCTCGAGCTCCTGGTGCACGTCCTGGGTGCCGCAGATGAAGCGCACCGAGGCCATGCCGAAGCCGTGGCGCTCGAGCCCCTCGCGGGCGGCGGCGATGAGCTCGGGCGAGTCGGCGAGGCCGAGGTAGTTGTTGGCGCACAGGTTCAGCACCTCGGCGCCGCTCTGCACGGTGATGGTCGCGCGCTGGGGCGAGGTGATGACCCGCTCGCGCTTGAACAGGCCCTGGGCGCGGAGGTCGTCGAGCTGGGCCGAGAGGTGGGCGAGGTGCGCGGCGTTCATGACGCCGCGTCGCCTAGCACCGGGCGTCGGGAGATCAACCGTCGTCGAAGTGACGGGGTGCGTCAGCGCGGGGCGCCGGGCCCGTGGGGCCTCAGCCCGGGGCGAGGGCCGAGAGCTGCTCCCGCAGCTTCTTCACGGCGTCGCCGTGGAGCTGGCACACCCGCGCCTCACTCACCTCGAGCGCCCGGGCGATCTCCTTGTAGGTGAGCCCCTCGACGTAGTGCAGCGACAGCAGGAGCGCGAGCCGCTCGGGGAGCCTGCCGATGGCGTCGGTGAGGCGCTGAATGGCCCGCGCGTGCTCGAGGCGCTCGTCGGGGCTGGCGTCGAGGCTCGCGAGGGGGAGCTCCGGCGTCAGCGGCATCGTCGGCTGGGCGACGGCCTCGATGGCGTCGAGCTCTTCGATGCTGACGTCGCAGCGGGCCGCGAGCTCTTCGTTCGTCGGCTCCCGCCCGAGCGACGCCTCGAGGGCGTGCCGCGCCTTGCGCACCTTGTCGGCGTCGGCGCGCAGCCGGCGGGGCAGGTGGTCCATCTCGCGCAGCTCGTCGATCATCGCGCCACGAATACGGTACTCGGCGAAGCTCTCGAACTTGACGCCGCGCGCGGCGTCGAAGCGCCTCCACGCGTCGAGCAGCCCGAGCGCGCCCACCGACCAGAGGTCGCCCGGCTGCACCGCGTTGGCGGTGCGCGAGCAGATGCGCCGGGCCACCCGGTCGATGATGAAGGCGTACCGGCGAACGACCTCTTCGTCGCTCAGTGGAGGGCCCTGCTGACTGGACTCGTAGCGTAGCGCGGCGCGGTGCATGGCGGCCCTCTCAGTGAACGCTCGATTCCTGCACGAGCCGGCTCCACAAGAACTTGAGCCCGCCCTCGAGGCGGATGGGCGGCGGCTCGTGGAACAGGGTGTCGGCGACGGCGTTGAGCGCCCGGGTCGCCGGCGAGCTGGGGAACAGCCCGACGAGGGGCTTCTGCGACATCACCGCGCGGTGCACGTTCTCGTCGCGGGGCACCCAGCCCAGCCACCGCATCTTCGCGCCCAGGAACCGGCTCACCACCCCCGCCAGCTTGTCGAAGATGTCCTTCGCCACCACCTCGTTGGGCGCCTGGTTCACGACGACGTTGAAGAACCGCGCGCCACCCTCCTGGCAGAGGACCTTCAAGGTCGCGTATGCGTCGGTGAGCGACGTCGGCTCGGGGCTCACCACCAGCAGCGCCTCTTGCGCAGCCCCGACGAAGAACAGCACGTTGTCGCCGATGCCGGCCCCGACGTCGATGAAGACGACGTCGAAGTCGGCCTCGAGCTGGTCGATGGCCGACACGACGCGCAGCCGCTGGGCCTCGTCCAGCCGCGTGAGCGACTGCAGGCCGTGCCCCGCCGGCAGTACCTTCACGCCCTCGGGCCCATCGACGAGGATCTCGCGCACCGGGCGGTCACCGTCGAGCAGGTGCCCCAGGTGGAAGCGGGGCTTCAGCCCGTAGAGGATCTCGACGTTCGCCAGCCCGAGGTCGGCGTCGACGATCAGCACCCGCTGCCCCGCGCGCGCCCCCAGCACCGCGAGGTTGGCGGCGACGTTCGACTTGCCGACGCCGCCCTTGCCGCTGGTGACGCCGATGACGCGCAGCCGCGGCTGCTGGTTTCGGCGCTCCTTCATGGCCTCCCGCAAGCCAATGGCCTGGTCCATGGGTCACTGCCCTCCCGTGCGCGCGGTCGCGGCGTCGGCCGAGCCCACGACGAGGTCGACCAGCTCGGTGCTCGAGAGCGCGTGCAGATCTTCCGGCACCCGCTGGCCGTCGGTCACCGCGACGATGGGGCGGCCGATGCGCACCGAGGCCGACAGCAGGCTCCCGGCGCCCGGAGTCTCGTCGAGCTTGGTGACGATCAGCCGCTCGGGTTGCAGCGAGCGGTAGCGCTCGGCGACCGCCGTCATGGCGCGCGCCCCGGTCGCCGCGCTCACCACGAGGTACAGCTGCATGCCCTCGATGGAGCGCAGCAGCTCGGCCTGCTTGGCCACCGCCTCGCTCACGCTCCGGCCCGCGGTGTCGACCAGCACCAGGTCGGCGCTGGCGGTGCGCTCGAGGGCTCGGCCGAGCTCCTGACGGTCCCGGCAGACGAAGGTGGGCACCTGCATGATCTCTCCGTACTTGAGCATCTGCTCGCTGGCGCCCACGCGGTAGGTGTCGATGGTGAGGAGCGCCACCTTGAGCTTCGACTCCATCAGCGCGCGGGCGGCGATCTTCGCCAGCGTCGTCGTCTTGCCGACGCCGGTGGGGCCCACGAGGGCGATGGTGCGGCGCCGCTGGTAGCCGAGCCAGGGCGCGCGACCGCCGATGATGCGCTCGGCGACGGCGCTGCGGAGGGCCGGCAGCAGCGTCTCGCTCCGCCCGTCCTCGGCGGCCTCGAGGGCCTGGCGGAGGCACTCCTCGGCGATGGGCTCCTCGACCCCGCGGGCCACCATCTGCGAGAAGAGCTCGACGGCGGCGCCGGGCATGGCCAGGTCTCGCTCGACGCGCTGCCGCGTCAGCGACTTCATCTCGGTCTGCATCGCCTCGAGCGCGCCGCGCAGGCGCACCAGCTCGTCGGTCAGGTCGACAGCGCTCCCGGCGGTGCCGACCGGGGGCGTGTCTTCGCCGCGCGGCGCCGACGCCGCCGGTCGCGGGGCGCTCTGGCGGGGCGCGCTGGAGCGGGGCGTCGAGGGGACGTCGGCCGGGGCGGGCGCGGGGGCCCTGGGCGCCTCGTCGGCTGGCTGCGCCGCAGCCGCGGGCGGCAGCACCCAGGCCTTCGCGTCGAGGCCGGCAGGCTTGGGCTCGGGCTCGGGCAGCGCAGCCGTCACCTCGAGCTCCTTCGGCTTGAAGAGCCCGTTCGAGACCTCGCGGGTCGAGATGATGACGGCGTCGGGGCCCAGCGCCGCCTTCACCATGGCCAGCGCCGAGCGGGTGTCTTGGGCGCGGAAGGTGCGAAACGTGCTCATGGTGAGGTCTCCTTCACGGGTTCAGCGAGACGGTGCCTGCGGGTTCGATGGTGGTGCCGGGCACCAGCTCGCGGGCCGAGATGACGGCGAGATCGGGGACGAAGCGCGACGCAAAGTCGAAGAGGGGCCGCCGCAGATCGGTCGGCGCGAGCAGCACCGGCTGCTTGCCCGCGGCGACCAGCGTCTGGGCCCGCGTCTCGAGGCTCGAGATGAGGCGGCGCGCGGTGTCGATATCGGGCGCGAGGGTCGGCTCGCCGTCGTTCTGCCCCAGGGCGCCCCGCAGCGCGTCTTCGGCAGGGCGCTCGAGGGTGAGGGCGTGAACCACGCCGCGCTCGGCGACGCGCGAGGTGATCTGCCGGGCGAGGCGCCGGCGCGCCTGCTCGACGAGGAAGTGCCCGTCCTTGCTCCGGGGCGCGGCGTCGGCCACCGCCTCGAGGATGGTGCGAAGGTCGCGCACCGAGATGCCCTCGCGCAACAGGCCGCGCAGCACCCGCACCAACTCGCCGAGGCTGACGACGCCTGGCACGGTGTCTTCGACGAGCTTCGGCGCCTCCTTCGCGCAGGCGGCCAGCAGCTCCTGGGCCTCTTGCCGACCGATGAGCTCGTGGGCGTTGCGGCGGATCAGCTCGGAGAGGTGCGTCGTCAGCACCGAGGGCCCGTCGACGAGTGTGTAGCCGCGGGCCTCGGCGAGGGCGCGCTGCTCCGGGGCGATCCACACCGCCGGTAGGCCGAAGGCCGGGTCCTTGCCCGCGAGGCCGTCGAGCGTGGGCGTGCCGCCGTTCGGCTCGAGGCACATGAGGCGCCCCGGGTGCACCACGCCGCGGCCGATCTCGACGCCCCGCAGCTTCACCCGGTATTCGGTGCCATCGAGCCGCAGGTTGTCCTTGAGGTGCACCGACGGGAGCACCAGGCCCAGCTCGGTCGCCAGCTGCTTGCGCAGCGCCGTCACGCGGCCGGGCAGCTCGCCACCCTTGTCCACGTCGATGTAGGGCAGCAGCGAGAACCCGACCTCGAGCTCGAGCGTGTCGAGCGCCAGCAGGTCTTGAATCTTCTGTTCGCCCTTGAGGCCCTCGTCGGGCTTCTTCGGCGCCAGCTTCTCGGCTGCCTGGCGCTGCTCCGTGCGCCGCGACATCACCCACGCGCCGACGGCCAGCGGCGCGAAGGCGAACGCGGGCAGGCCGGGCAGCACGGCGAGCAGGCCCAGCACCATCGCCGAGTACCGCAGCGCCCGCGGGCTGCCGAAGATCTGCCCGCCCACCTGCGTGCCGAGGTCGGCGCCCTCGGAGCGCGTCACCAGCACGCCCGCGGCCGTCGAGACGAGCAGCGCCGGCATCTGGCTGATGAGGCCGTCGCCGATGGTGAGCACGGTGTAGGTCTCGAGGGCGCGGGCCAGCCCGAGGTGATCGCGCAGCACGCCGGCCAGCAGGCCGCCGACGATGTTGATGCCGGTGATGACGAGGCCGGCGATGGCGTCGCCGCGCACGAACTTGCTCGCGCCGTCCATCGCGCCGAAGAACTCGGTCTCGCGGGCCAGCGACTGGCGCCGGTCCCGCGCCTGCTTGTCGTCGATGACGCCCGCTGCGAGGTCGGCGTCGATCGACATCTGCTTGCCGGGGAGCGCGTCGAGGGTGAAGCGCGCCGCCACCTCTGAGACGCGGCCCGAGCCCTTCGTGATGACGGTGAAGTTCACCACCAGGAGGATGAGGAAGACCACCGCGCCGACGATGAGGCTGCCGCCGACGGCGAAGCGCCCGAAGGCCTCGACCACGTGCCCCGCGTCGCCGGGCCCCGATCCCCCCTCGAGCAGGATGAGCCGCGTCGTCGCCACGTTCAGCGACAGGCGGAAGAGCGTGGTGATGAGCAGCAGCGAGGGGAAGACCGAGAAGTCCATCGCCTTCTGCAACCCCAGCGAGACCAGCAGCATCATCACCGAGATGGCGATGTTGAGCGCCAGCAGGCCGTCGAGCAGCGGCGCCGGCAGCGGCACGATGAGGATCGCCAGCACCCCGAGCACGGCGAGGGCCAGCATGGCCTCGGGCGGCACGCGCTGGGCGGGCGCGGCGGCGCTCACGGGCGCACCTCAGGGCGTGACGCCACCGTCTTGCCGGTGATGCGGTAGACGAAGGCCAGCACGGCGGCGACGGCCTTGAAGGTCTCGCGCGGCACCTGGCCGCCGGTCTTCACCTTCCGGTACAGCAGGCGCGCCAGCGGAATGTCCTGCACGATGGGAATGCCCGCGCCGCGCGCCGCGTCGCGCATCGCCTCGGCGAGCACACCCTTGCCCTTGGCGAGCACCCGCGGGGCCGCGTCTTCGTCCTTCCGGTACCGCAGCGCGATGGCGATGTGCGTCGGGTTGACCAGCAGCGCGTCGGCCCGTTTCGTCTCGGCGACCGCGTTGCGGCGCACCAGCTCGCGGTGCTTGCGGCGGCGCGCACCGCGAATGAGCGGGTCGCCCTCGTCTTCCTTCACCTCTCGCTTGAGCTCCTCGCGGGTCATCATGTGCTTCTTCCGGTACCGCCACCGCGTCAGTGCAAAGTCAGCACCAGCGAGGGCGGCGAAGAGCAACAGCAGCCGGACGAGCACCTTCGAGAGGGGCGCGAGGATTCCTGCGAGCTGAACGCCCGGCGCCGCCTGCAGGAGCTTCGGGAGCGTCAGGAACTCGTCGTGCAGCGAGGTCCAGAGCACCCCACCCACTGCCACGAGCTTGACGATCGAGAAGGCGAGGTCCTGCAGGAACTGCTTCGACACGAAATGGGTGAGCCGTTCAGGGCTGAACAGCCGCTCGAAGTCCGGCGCGGCCTTGTCTTCCCAGAGGTGTGCGCGCGTCTGGGCGAAGGTGAGCGCGATGCCGGTGGCGGCGACGACGACGACGACGGTGGCGATGGGGAAGGCGAGGGGCGCCACCAGCGACGGCAGGGCCGAGAAGGGCGTGGTGGGCGCCAGGCGCAGGCTCTCGCCGATCAGCGTCTGCAGCGCGCGAGCGATCGACGGCGCCAGCGACACCAGCGCCAGGCAGCCGGCGATGAAGCCACCGAGCACCACCGCCTCGCGCGAGAGCGCGACGTCGCCCTCTTCGAAGGCCTGGGCGAGGCGCCGCTCGCTCGGGTCCTCGGTGCGCTGCTCCTGGTCGTCGTCGCCGCCCTCCGAGGCCAAGGCGTCAGCTCCGGGTGAAGACGCGGGTGGCGGCGTCGGCGCACATGCGCGCGGCGTCGGGGGCGATGAGGAAGACGGCCATCACGCCAGCGGCGATCGACACGCCGAAGCCGAGGTTCTGGAGCGACAGCTGCGGGGCGGTACGGCCCAGCGCGCCGAGCGCGACGTAGCCGATGATGGCCGCGGCGAAGAGGGGGAAGGCGACCCGCACCGCCAGCGTCACCCCGAAGATGAGCTGCTGCGTCATCGCGCTCGCCAGCCCGGCGACGTCGATGGTTCCGCCCGGGGGCACCTCGCGCACCGAGCGCACCAGCCAGCCGATGCACTCCTCGGGCAGGTGGAAGACGAGCGCCGCACCGAGGGTGAGGGCCATGAACAGCTCGCCGAGCGTCGACGACTCGGTGTTGCTGTGCGGGTCGAGCATCATGCCGAAGCCGAAGCCCATCGCGTTCGCCGCCACCTGTCCGCCAGCCTGGGCGGCGTCGATGAGCACCCGCGACGACAGCCCGGCGGCCAGCCCCAGCGCGAGCTCCGAGGCCACCAGCGCGCCGAGTTGCACAAAGTCGGCCGGAACGGCCACCCGCGGCGCCCCGGCCGCGAGGAAGGTCACCATCGCCAGCATGCCGGCGAGGGCCGCGCGCACGCGCATCGGCACCGTGTGGGAGCCCAGGATCGGCGCGACGCCGACGAGCGAGGCGGTGCGCGTCAGCACCAGCGCGAACCCGAGCACCAGGGGTAGCGGCAGGTCCACCTCAGAACCCCCGGTCGCCGAGCCGCTCGATGGCCGAGCGCAGGAAGGCCGCCAGGCGGTCCATCATCCACCCGCCGCCAGCCATCACCGTCAGCACGACCGTCAGCAGGCGCGGCACCGCCCCGACCGCGGGCTCCTGCACCTGCGTCACGCTCTGGAGCACGCCCACGACGAGGCTCACCACCAGCAGCACCCCGAAGAGCGGGCCCGCCACGACACCGAGCAGCGCCAGCCCCTCGCGGAAGAGCGCCGGCAGCGCGTCGTCGCTCACGAGAAGCTCCGGGCGAGCGACTGCACGAGCAGGTGCCAGCCGTCGGCGAGCAGGAAGATGCCCACCTTCAGCGGCAGCGACACCAGCGTCGGCGGCACCATCATCAGGCCGAGCGCCAGCAAGATGGCCGAGACGAGCAGGTCGACGATGAGCAGGGGGATGAACAGGAACAGCCCCATGCGGAAGGCCGTCGTGAGCTCCGACACCATGAAGGCCGGTACGGCGATCGTCAGCGGCACGTCGCCGGCGCGCACCGGCCGGGCGGTGCCCGACAGCTCGTAGAACAGCCGCAGGTCCTCGGGCCGCGTCTGCCGGAGCAAGAACTCGAGCACCGGGCCGCTGCCCCGCTCGTAGGCCTCTCGGCCCGAGATGCGATCGTCGAGGTAGGGCCCGACGGCGTCGGCGTGCACCCGGCTGAAGGTGGGCGCCATGACGAAGCCGGTGAGGGCGAGCGACAGGGCGATGATGACCTGGTTCGGCGGCAGCTGCGGCGTGCCGAGGGCCTGCCGGAGGAACGACATGACGATGACGATGCGGGTGAAGCTGGTGATCGAGATCAGCGCGCCGGTGGCGAACGACAGCGCGGTCAGCAGCAGGAAGAGCTTGACCGCCGACGAGCCGCCGCCGAGCGACACCTGCAGCGGCGCCTCGGTCACCCCCAGCACCAGCCCCGTCATGGCACGACGCTCCGCTGACCGAGCGCGAGCTTCGCGCGCAGTTCCTCGTGCTCGACCGAGTCGCGCATCGCCTCATCGAAGGTCGCCGGCGGGGGGGGCGGGCGCTTGAAGAGGCGCTCCAGCAGGGCCGCGCTCGTCACGGCGGCCGGCGGCTCGGCGGCCACCGGCGGCGGCACCAGCAGGGCCGCGGGCTCGGGCGCCGGGCGCGTCGACAGCACGGTGATGCCCGCCTCCGACACGCCCAGCACCAGGCGCTCGCCCAGCACGTCGGCGATGACGAGCGAGCGTTTGGGCCCCAGCGCGGTCGTCTCGACGACGGTGACGTTCCGGCCGAACGAGCGCCGCCGGCGGGTGAGCGCGAAGGCGACGCCGGCCAGCGAGGCGATGGCCAGCAGCGGCGCCACCAGCGTGCCCGCGCCAGGCCCGGGCTGAAGTGCGGTTGCCTTCGTGTCGATGTCCTTCGTGAAGGCGGCGGCGACGACGGTGTCGGCCGCCGACGGAGGGGCAGGCGGCGGTGGTTTGGCGGCGGAGCCCTCGTCGGCGGTCGAAGGGGTCGCGGCGACGACGATGGACAGCAGCGCGGCGTGCATGTGGGCTCCTCCCCCTCGGGGGACGACGGCGTGGCTCAGCGAAGGCGGGCGATGCGTTCGCTCTTGCTGACGATGTCGGTGATGCGAATGCCGAACTTGTCGTTCACCACCACCGCCTCGCCGCGCGCGATGAGGCGGTCGTTGACGACGATATCGAGCGGCTCACCGGCGATCTTGTCGAGCTCGATCACGCTGCCCGGCGAGAGCGCGAGCAGCTCTTGAATCGACATGCGCGAACGGCCGAGCTCGACGGTGACGTCGAGGGGCACGTCGAGCAGCAGGTCGAGCCGGCGGGTCGAGACCTCGTTGTTCTCCTGGCTCATCGCGTCGGACATGGGGGCTCCTTCAGGCGGCTTTGCGGGAATCAGGGGGAGGGGTCGGGTCGGTCTCGAAGGGGCGGCGAAACTCCGACACCGGGCCGTGGTCGAGCTCGACGGCGATGGCGCCGCCGACGACCTTCGGTTGCCCGGTGAACTTGGCCTTTCCCTGAACGAAGACCGGCAGCGAGGCGCCCTCGCTGGTGCCCAGCATCACGACGGCGCCGGGCTCGAGGTCGAGGATCTGCCGCACGCTCAGCGTCGTCTTGCCCAGCAGCGCGGTCAGCCGCACCTCGACCTGGTTGATCTCGTCGCGCAGCGCCGACATGAAGCGCTCGTCGCTGGTGCTGTTGAGCTTGGGCGGCGACATGAGCGCCTTCTTGGCCGGCTCGATGGCGGTGTACGGAATCGCCAGCTGAATCACCCCGCGAATGGCGCCCTCGAGCTCGAAGCTGCTCAGCACCGCCGCCTCGGTGCCGGGCGAGATGACGGCCAGCCGGGGGTCGGACTCGAAGCGCAGCACCTCCGGCTTGAAGGGCAGCACCGGCGCCCA
Source organism: Myxococcaceae bacterium (assembly GCA_020247085.1). GTDB lineage: Bacteria > Myxococcota > Myxococcia > Myxococcales > Myxococcaceae > Xiheimicrobium > Xiheimicrobium aquaticum. The sequence continues at coordinate 13,053 of JADCJJ010000420.1, forward strand.
GGCGAGCTGCATCGCCTCGGTGAAGACGAGCAGCAGGCGCCGCAGCACGTTGCGCTCGACGATGGTGAAGTCACGGCGGGTCGGCGCCTCGGCGTTCGGCGCGGGCTCGTCGGTGCGCCCGCGCTTGTCGCCGAGGGCCGCGGCGATCATCGCGTCGGCGAGCCCTGGCTCGAGCACCAGGAGCGCCTGCGCGCTCGCCTTGCCGAGCGACAGCACGGTGACGGTCGCCGGCGGCGCGAGGATCGAGTTGAAGTCGTTGAAGCGCAAGAGGGACGCGGGCCCCGACGACACGCGAACGCTCAGCCGCGTTCGCCCCGCGATGCCCATGCCGAACTGGCTGGCGATCTGCTCGTTGATCGCGTCCAGCGTCGGCATCTGCCGGTGAATCACCCGGTCCTGGCTCGTCAGATCATAGTTGACCGCCGAATTGCGGTTCCTGGGCTGCTCGGGCGAGACGCGGCCGTCCTGAATGGCCGACATCAGCGCGTTCACCTCTTCGGGGTTCAGCAGCGGGCCGGCCATCGAAGAACTCTCTCTCTCACTGGACGACGAAGTCTGAGATGTAGAGGCTGCGCACGCGCGCCTCCGGGACGAGGTCGCGGAGCTTCAGCTGAAGCGCGTCCTTGGTGCGGCCGAGCCCCTCGGCGCCCTGCAGCTCTTCGAGCGTTCGGTCGGACAGATAGCTGATGAAGGCGTCGCGCACGCGGGGCATGTGCGCGTTGAGCGACTCCTTGTCCGAGTCGGCGAACACCTCGACGTCGAACGAGAGCCGCGCGTACCGGTCGATCTCAGGGTTGCGCAGGTGAATCACGAAGTCAGACAGCTTGACGAGCGGCCCCAGGCCCGACGCCACGCCCTTGCCGGGCGCGCCGGGCTTCTTCTCGTCCTTGCCCTCGGCTTTCTCTTCCTTCTTCTCGTCTTTCTTCTCCTCCTTCGGCTCCTCCTTCTTGGCGCTCTCGTCCCCCGCTGCGGGCGCCTCGTCGCTCTCGTGGGCCTGGTCGGCTTGCGCCTCCTCCGAGTGCTCGGGCGGGTGCGAGGCCTTGCGCATCTGCATCACCAGCACGCCCATCACGCCCACCAACAGCAGGCTGTTCAAGCCGACGAAGATGGGGAGCAGCTTGCTCCCCCGGCTGCCCGGAGGCGGGGGCGGCGTCTGGGCCTTCGGGTCCTTCTCCTCGCTCATGCCTGCTGCTCTGGCAACGCGCATGCCTCTGACGCGTCAGGAACATGGCCTCCCAAGGGGCTGAAATGACTCGAATGAGGGGAGGGCGGAGGGGGGCGCACGAGCGCAGGGCGGGGTGCTTCGACACCCGGGGGGCGCGAAACGACCCCGGCCTGCGCTCAGGGGCCGGGTCCGGCGAGGGGGTCGCCCCTGGGCAGTTCAAGGACGAACTCGATGCGTCGGTTCGCCTCGCGGTTCTCGGCGCTGTCGTTGGGGACGAGGGGGCGCTGCGACGCGAGGCCTGCGGCCGAGAGGCGCGTCGCTGGAATTGCGTGGGCCTGCTCGAGGTACGACACGACGGTCGCGGCTCGCGACGCCGAGAGCTCCCAGTTGCTGCGGAAGCGCGCCGTCCTGACGGGCTCGTCGTCGGTGTGGCCCTCGACGCCGATGTTCATCTTCGAGCCGGCGATCTCCGCCGCGATGGCGTCGAGCACGGCGATGGACTCGGGCCTCAGCGACGCCGAGGCCGGGTCGAAGAAGCGCTGGGCGGCCAGGCGCAGGCGCAGCTTCCCCTGCTCAATCTCGAAGGCGATGGTCGGGTTCCGCGTGCGCTCCATGAGGAAGCTCTTGAGGGCGCGCTCGAGCTTCTTGCGCTGCAGCTCGAGCACCCGCCGGTCGACGGGAGTGTTGACGGGCTGCGCGCCGGTGTTGGTGACGCACCCACCCTCGGTCGGGGGCCCCTTGAAGATGGAGAGCTTCTGAATGCCGCCCTCGCCCTTCCAGTTCAACGCCCAGCGCATCGACTCGGTCGTCTCGGCCAGTTTGTTGTTGTCCACCTTGCTCGAGGCGTACAGCACGACGAAGAGGGCGAAGAGCAGCGTCACGAGGTCGGCGTACGAGATGACCCACCGCTCATGGTTCTCGTGCTCTTCGTGCTTGTGCTTCTTCGCCATGGGGGGCGCCTCACTTCTTCTCGGCCGACTTCATGTGCTTGGCGTGATGGCCACCGAAGCTCTTCAGCTTCTCCTCGAGGATGCGGGGGTTGAGCCCCTCTTGAATGGCGAGCACTCCCTCGGCGATGAGCGTCTTGCGCTCCTTCTCGATCGAGACCTTCCGCTTGATCTTGTTCGACAGCGGCAGCGCCATCAGGTTGGCCACGCCGACGCCGTACACCGTCGCGACGAAGGCGACGGCGATGCCTGGGCCGAGGGCGCCGGGGTTGTCGAGGTTCTCCATCACGTGGATGAGGCCCAGCACCGCGCCCAGCACGCCGACGGTCGGGCAGAGCGCGCCGAAGTCACCCCAGAACTTCGCCTGCACGCCGCCCTCTTCGGCCTCAATCTCGATCTCGGTCTCGAGCGTGTCGCGCGCGACCGACGCCTCGACGCCGTCGACGAGGAAGCCCAGGGCCCGCTTCATGAAGGGGTCCTTCACCTCGGCCAGCTTGCCCTCGAGCGCGAGCACCCCGTCGCGGCGCGCGATGGTGGCGAGCTCGACCAGCTGGGTGATGAGCTGCACCACGTCCGAGGGGCGCTCCTGCAAGGCCACCTTGAGCCCCTTGACCCCGCTGATCACCTCGCCGAGCGGGTATGAGACGAGCACCGCGCCGATGGTGCCGCCGACCACGATGAGGAATGCGGTGAGCTGTACCAGCGAGCCGGCGTGACCGCCCTCGAGCTTCTGCCCGAGCAGAATCATGCCGATGCCGAACAAGATTCCGGGGATCGTCGTCTTATCCATGGCGCACCTCTCCGCTGATGATCGGTGCGGTGCTCTGTCGTCGGAACGTGGCGATGCGCTCGACGATGTCGCTCAGGCTCTCCTTCACCATGAGCCGCTGGCCCGACGTCATCGTCAGCACCGTGTCGGGGGTCTGCTCCGCGAAGACCAGCAGGTCCTCGTTCACCGCGACACGCTGTCCGTCCAGCCGGGTGAGAATGATCACGTCGCGCACCTCATCTCCTCTCGTGTCGGCA
>JADCJJ010000421.1 GCA_020247085.1 Myxococcaceae bacterium
GTGGTGCTGCGGGAGGCACTGCGGGTGGTGCTGCGGGAGGCACTGCGGGTGGTGCTGCGGGAGGCACTGCGGGTGGTGCTGCTGGCGGATCAGCTGGTGGAATGGGCGGCGGCTCCGCGGCAGCGGCACCCGTCTTCACGCTGACGAGCCCCGCGTCGGGCGTGGCAATCGCAGGGATGACGTTCGAGCTCGTTGGCGCGGTCACTCAGTCGGTCGGTCGCCAGGTGACGTCGGCGACGCTCGACATCGGCGACGGAGTGGCCCGTCCCATCGCCATCAACGGTACGACGTGGCGCGTGACCGTGCCGCTGGCCCAATCGGTTGAAGAGACGCGCTCCTTCACCTTGTCCGCGCTCGACGTCTCAGCTCAGACGACCACGACGATGATCTCGGTGAGAATCGACACGCTCGGTCCAAGAACGGCTCTGACGGTTCCGACCGCGGGGACTGTTGTCGGTTCGATGGCGGCGCTTCAAGGTACTGCGACCGACCCGGCCAGCCCTCTCATGCTCCTGACTGTCGACGTTGGCGATGGTCCTCAAATGGCCTCAATCGCAATGAGCGGGGCTTGGCAGGTGATCGTGACGTTCCCGCCCAACCTCGACTACGCGATTCGCACCGCGACCATCAGGGCGACCGACCTGCTCGGGAACCAGTCGACGCAGACGGCACAACTCCTCGTCGACACCCGGGGACCGACACTCGCGTTGACGAGCCCCGCTTCTGGAACCGCCGTCGGCGGGTCGGCAACATTGTCAGGGACGACGAATGACAGCACGGGCCCCGTGTCGGGAATGACGGTCAACGTCGGGAGCGGCCAACAGCCGGTGACCGTCCAGGCCGATGGCACCTGGAGCGCCATGGTGACGTTCCCACCGAACCTCGATCGTGTGTCCCAAACCATCACGCTCCGTGCCCAGGACGCGCTGGGCAACGTAACGACGACGAGCGCTCAGGTGCTCGTCGATACTCAGGGGCCAACCCTCTCGTTCACCGCACCTGCATCGATGGAGCGCCTTGGGAATCCGAGAACGCAGGTGGTCACTGGGTCGGTCGGCGACAGCTCGGGGGTCGCGAGCGTGCAGGTGAACTGCGCAGATGGCATCGGCAATCGCGCGGCGGCGGTAACGAGTGGTTCCTGGTCCTTCTCGTGGATGCTCCCCACCGCCGACAACGCGAGCTTCGTGTGCACCGCGACCGCGCTCGATTCGCTCGCGAATGCCACCGTGGTGCCGCGCACGTTCCTCGTCGACACGGTTGGGCCGGTGGTGACGATACTCAACCCGGCCTCTGGGGCGCTGCTGGGGGGGCCGGCGCAGTCGTCCGTTCAAGTTCAGGCGAGTGTGAATGACGGGTCTGGGGCGTTGGGCTCGGTGAACGTCAGCCTTGGCTCGACGACCGTGCCAGTGACGGGAAGTGCAGGTGTCTTCTCGAACACGTTCACGCTGCCTGTCGTCGACTACCAGCCGGTGTCGGTGATGGTGGTCGCGCTCGACGCTGAGGGGAACACGACGTCGTCGAGTCTCTCTGTCACGGTCGACCGGGTCGGCCCCGTTGTTTCGTTCACCGCTCCGTCTGGTGGCCAGACCTTCAACATCGCGTCGTTTCCGAGCGGAAACGACGTGCAGATGACGTGGACCGTGAGCGACGGAGACCCGATGGCGGGGACGCGGAACTTCAACGGTTCGGCCGTCGCGGCCAGTTCCCGGTCTGCAGCAGTCACGACCTCGGCCACGGACAACGCGGTGACGTATTCGCGCACCGTTGATGCCATCGACCGAGCAGGGAACGTGTCAGCGCCCGCCAGCCGTTCCTTCATGGTCGACCGGGTTCGACCCACCGTCACCGCCAGCAGTCCCGCAGCGGAGAGCCGGATGAACGACCCCCGCGTGAGTTCAGTCTCCTTCTCGGAACCGATGAATACATCCGTCAATGGTCTGACTGGCTCGGGCGGTTCCTGGGATGCACCACAGACGCGATGGACGTCGAATGCGCTCGCGGGTTCGACCGTGTTCAACGTGGCCGTCAACCCGGCCGTGACCGATCTCGCCGGAAATGCTCCTGCATCGTTCCCGTCGTGGCGGTTCCACACGGCTCCGATGGTCCCCGCGAATGGAAGCGTCGTCGCCTCGAACATCCTGTACTTCGACGCCGCGAGCGACGTCGATGGTCAGGTCTTCATCGGCCTGACTCGGGCTGGGCAGGTCTCCGCGACGACGTTGGCGCTCGATGGAACGAACGGCACCTTCTCACTCCAGAACGGCCTCGCGCTGCCGACCGCAAGCTACTCGGATGTTCACGTTCAGGTGCACAGCACGATTGGCACTGGTTTGAACGTGGTGCGGACCAGGGCCATCAATGGACAGGGTGTGTTGCCGAGCGCCTTGGCCGCGAACTTCCGAACGATGAGCGTCGACGACGGTGCTGCGACGGACCCCGGCGGACTTCCCATCGTTTCACCACCCATCGAGGCGACGGATGGAAGTGCGGCCGTGGGGCTCTTGATCGGGCAGACGTACAGCCGGAATCCTGTCAGCGTCTCGCTCGCATACCCTCATGCGAAGGTCATTCCGTCTGGTCGTCAGTGGGTCAGCCTCAGCTACAACGGCGCAAGCCTCGCTGCCTCGCACCGCCGATGCGGGAGGGACGCATTAAGCGGCAACAGAAGCTGCATCTTTGAGGAAGGCACCATTGCCGACGGGGTGCAGTCGACGGTTCTTCGAACGGTCTCGGGAGCGGTGTCGAACACCGGGTGCCTCATCTACTCGTACGACTCGAGCTCCGGCCGCCGAGCGCGGAGCCTGGCAGCGCCGAGCATCGTGATTGGAAGCGTGACTGGCGCCTCGTACACGTCGGTTGCCGCTCCCGGTGCTGGTTTCACGGTTGCGACCCGGACTGCCGGCGGGCACTGGGGCGCGTGGGTGTCGGGCAGCCTGGTGCAGATCTCCCGAACGACGAATCCAGCAACCTGCACGAGCGCGAGTCTGTCGACCAACTGGACTCCGGTCGGAACCGTCGACCTCGGAGGCGCGACGTCCTTCCGCGTCGTCCAGCTTGGAGCGAGCGTCGGGGTCGTGTACCTCGCCGGGTCTGACCTTCGAATCGCGTACCCCTGAAGTCGCCGCCATCGTCGCGACGAGCCGACGCCCCGGGCCCTGGCGGTGCGGCGGCTGGTCAGGCCGGGCCGTCACAGCGGGCTCGAGGGCAGCAGCGCCGGCGGCGGAGGCCCTGGCAGCAGGACGCCCGGAGGTGCGGTGTCCGCCGGGGGCTCGGCGAGCGGCGCCGCGGTGATGGTGTCGGCCACCATGCCCCTCGAGCCGGTCCACGTCCACAGGCCCCACGTGAGCATCGTGCCGCCACCCGCGAGCATGATGCCGCCAATCGACAGCAGCGGAATGCACGGGGCGCCCTGCTGGCTCGAGCCGCACGACGTGGCGACGGTCACCATGTTGAGGGCGGCGATGCCCGCGAGGATGCCTCCCGCCACGGCCACCACGTTGCCGGGGTGGTCGATGTCGCGCACCTCGGCCCGGCGAACGACACGGTTCACGCCGTACTCCGACGTGAGCAGCAGATGCTGCGCATCACCGCCGGAGATGCGGGCCTCGTAGACGATGCCGTTCTGGACGGTCACGGTCGCCGTCGTCGCGCAGCCCGTCGAGAGCGCCACCGGCACCATCGCGAGCAGACAGCAGCCCGCGCGCAGCGTCGACCCGACGCTGTCACCCACGCGCCACCTCGCCGCTCCGCGCCCCGCGCGCGCCCCTCCGTCCCTCGTCATCGACACTGCGCATCAGCCACCCCGTCACCGCGCCCCCGGCCGGAGTGCGCTCACCAATCAGTGACGGAAGGCTACTTCAGCTCTCGCCCCCGGGGCGCCCGGGCTGGCGCGGCGCCGCGAGAGGTGCCGCCCGGGCCCGCGTGGGAGAGACTGACGCCATGACGCCCGCCCGACGCTGGCTCATCCTCGCGCTGCTGCTCGTCGCCGGCCTGCTCGTGGTGCTCGCGCGGCTCGACGGCCCCCCGAGGCCCACGCCAGCACCGGTGCTTCGCCTGGCTGACGCCGGCCTGCCGCCCGTGCCCGGGGTGCGCCCGGCCCTCGCCAGCCGGGGCCACCTCTTCCCGTCGGGCGTCTTCACGCCCACCACCGGCCGGCTGTGCCTGAAGGGGCGGGTGGTGAACGCCCGCAGCGGCGCGCCGGTGCCACGCGCCATCGTGCGGGTGGCGACGTTCGGCGGGGCCCTCGAGGCTGCGAGCAGCGACGACGGCACCTTCGGCCTCGAGGCCCCGGCCGAGGGGCGGGTGTCGCTCCTCGAGGTGGTGGCGCCCGGCTTCGAGCCCCTGCGCCCGGAGCTCGACGGGGCGCCGGTCGAGCTGGAGCTGGTGGATGGAGCCTGCGCGACCGACGTCACGCTCGGCCTCGAGCCGCGCCTCCGGCTGACGGGCGAGGTGCTCGACGAGGCGGGCCCGGGCGTGGCGGGGGCGGCGGTGTCCGTGCGCTCGCTGACGCAGCCGCCGCGCGTCGTCGCCACGACCTCGGACGCCGGGCGCTTCGAGCTCGAGGGCGTCGAGGGCGACACGCTGGCCATTACCCACGAGGGCTTCCAGTCGGCGCTGCTGGTGCTCGACGCGAAGGCCCTGGTGGCACGCCACCTGCTGGTGGTGCTGCGCCGGGCCGACGTGGCTGACGCAGGGCCGCGCCGCCTGTGGGGCCTCGTCGTCGACGACGCCGACGCCGGGGTGGCTGACGCGCGGGTGCGGGTCCGCCTTGCGGGCGAGGGCGCCGACGGTGAGACGCTCGTGGCGGTGGTGGAGACGGGCGCCGGCGGGGCCTTCGACGTCCCCCTCGAGGCCGCGGGGCCGTTTCGTGTCGAGGCGAGCGCCGGCGCGCGCGCGGCCCTGCCAGTCGAGACGACGGGCGGGCCGGTGGTGCTGCGGCTGTCGGCCACCGCGCGGGTCGAGGGGCAGGTGTCGACGGGTGGTGGCCACCCGGTGCAGAGCTTCGCGGTGCTGGTGCGCCGGCTGCGCGGCGACGTCGAGGGCGTCGCCCTGCCTCTCCGCCACGTCATCCACCCCGAGGGCCGCTTCTCGCTGCTGCTCCCGGAGGGACCGGTGGAGGTCGTCGTCGTGGCGCCGGGCCTCTCGCCGTCAGCGCCGGCCCGGGTGCTGCTGCGCGCCGACGCGCCGGCCCGGCTCGACGTCACCCTCGACGAGGGCGCCACCGTCGTGGGGCGCGTCGTGGACCGGGTCGACGGGCGGCCGCTCCCGGGCGCGCGGCTCTCGCTCGAGCGAAGCCAGCCCTCGGCGCTCACGCCGCAGGTCCTCGTCCGCGCCGACGGCGACGGCCGGTTCCGGCTCCCGGGGGTTCCGTTCGGGCGACACTCGGTGCTGGTGGAGGCCGATGGGTACGACGCGCGCCTGACGACGGTCGACGCCCCGCCGCGCGGAGAGGTGGGGCCGCTCGAGCTCTACGTCGCGCCCGTCCCCGACGGCGGCACACCACGGCTCGAGCTGGTGGGCATCGGTGCGGTGCTGAAGGCCGAGGGCGACGGCGTCATCCTCGACACGCTGGTGCCCGGTGGGGGCGCCGCCGAGGCCGGCCTCACGCCCGGCGACGTCGTCCTCAGCGTCGACGGGCAGCGCGTGGCGCGCCTCGGCTTCGCGGGCACCATCGAGCGGCTCCGCGGCGCCGAGGGCAGCGAGGTGCTGCTCGAGGTGCAGCGCAGCGGCGGCGCACTCGAGCGGGTCACGCTGCGGCGACGCCGGGTGGTGCGGTGACGGTCATCTCCGGGCGGGGCGGGGTGCTCGTGGCCCGGGAGCGCCTCGCGACGCGCCGTCGAGGTCTGCCGGACTCTCGTACCCGCGTCGGATGAGCGGGCCATCGAGCCCTCGATGGACCCGCCGCACCCGAAGCGGTGGTCGACGACGGCGTCGCCGTGCAACGCCCCCCGCTGGGTCACCCACGCATTCGTCGGGGAGTGCATCGACCTCCCGCTTCTGACGGCTCTCCGACATCGCCGGCGCCGGCCCCAGGCACGGCTGACGACCGCGGGCGTGCAGCGGGCCGCGCACCCGGGAGGCGCCCTGCGGCCAGCGGCAGCGCCCGGAGAGGCGTCGATTCGTGGTACGCCTGCCGCGCTCCGGAGGCACGACATGACGACTCGGTGGGTGTTCCTTCTTGCGGCGCTCTTGGCCTTCGCCTGCGGCGTTCCCCAGCGCCGGGCGCCGGCGGGGCCCATCGTCACGAGGCCGGGTGAGCCCGTGCGCGCCGCCTCGTCGGCGCTCGTGGGGCCCGCAGGCGGAACGCTGGCCTCGCCTGACGGCACCGTGACGCTCGAGGTCCCTGCCGGGGCCCTCGCGGAGCCCACGATGCTCACGATGCAGCCCGTCACCAACACCGCGCCGCTGGGCGTGTCGGGCGCAGCCGTTCGCCTCGGGCCGGCGGGGCAGCGCTTCGCCGTACCCGCCACCCTGAAGCTCAGGCTCACGGCAGACCAGCTCGCTGGCAGCGACGTCGAGACGCTCTGGGTGCTCACGCAGACCAAGGAGGGCGCCTGGCGGGCGAGGCTCCGGCGCACCGTCGATGCGAACGCGAGGACCATCTCGGTGCGGCTCATGGGCTTCTCGGACTGGGCCGTCGGCCGGTTCATCGACCTTCGCCTCGACTCGAGCTCGACGGTGGTGGAGCCACTGGGGTCCGTCACCCTCAGGGCGACCGGCTTCCTGCCGGCGAGCGAGCCGGGGGTCGAAGACGAGCTCGCCCCGCTGGTGGGCTTCAGCGACGGCGAAGGCGAGCTGGCTCCCCTGGTTCCCCGCAGCGAGCCTGAAGACGAGCTCGCGCCCCTGACGTCTTTCGACGAGTTCCTGCTCAGCTTCAGCGCCAGAGCCTGGCAGCTCTCAGGCGAGGGCTCGCTCCAGCCCGACGGACTCCGGGCCGTCTACGTGGCCCCGGCGTCGGTGCCCGCGCAGAACCCCGTCACCGTCAGCCTCGAGCTCGCGTTCGACCGGGGCGGGCGAGAGAAGTTCCTGCTCCTCAAGCCCATTCTGATTCAGCAGGACGGCCTGTGGCTCGAGCTCGATGGCGTGCGTCGCGAGGCACCTGCCCAGTTCGTGCAGGTGCTGCGCGGGAGCGACCGCGTGCCCGCGCTGTCGGTGAGCGTGTCCGACGGGTGGCAGCTCAGCCTCGACGTCGACCGGCCCCGGGCTGGCACCTTCGCCCTCAAGCGGTGCGGCCCCGACGACGTGCAGGGCAGCGCACTCTCGGTCTCGCCCTTGCGCGACTTCACGTACGACACGACGTACTGGGAGCGCAGCGCGGCGACGGGCGTGTGCGTCGTCATGGCCGGGAGCTGTGGCCACCAGGGGGTCACCCTGCGTCTCGCCGACTATGGCGGCAGCGACGGCGCGCTCATCAGCGGCGCCTTCGAGGGCACGCTCTACGAAGACGAGGACCGCAACCCCCGGCGCCTCGGGCAGCCATGCCTCACGTCGAGGCCCGTCAAGGTGCGGGGCGGCTTCGTGGGCCGTCTCTCCCTCGAGGAGTAGGACGGCGCCAGCACGCCCTCGGGGTCGACGTCTCGCGCTGGCCCTCTGGCGGGCGCCGCCTGCGTCACGCCGCCATCGGAAAGCACCGGGCGACGTTCCGCTCGCCCGCGCTGCGCACCCGGCCCTTCCTCAGGTGCCTCGTCGGTCGATGCAGCGCGCGTCACGTCGCACCGACACGAGCGGCCAGCACCATCACCCTCTCTCCGGGGCAGGCCTTCACCACCTCGAAGGGTCGCTCGGCGACGTCGCCGACCTCCTGGACGACCGCTCACCTCGAGGTTGGCCCCGGAGCTCGGGCGCTCGCGCGAGGCTCGACGAGCCGAAGAAGTCGGCGTCATGCGTTCGACGCGGGCGACGCTGGCGGCACGCAGCTCCCGCGCAGCCTCCGCGGGAGCCGTGGGTCGTCATCCTGTCATGGCGTGAAGCGCAACCCCGAGCCGGTCGTCACCGCGTTCGGCAGGTTCACCGAGTGCTCGACGCCCACCGTGCCCGTCGCGTTCTCGAGGCCGAACGACGCGCTCCCACCGCTGGTGCGGTCGGTGCTGGTGGCACCATTCGCCGCGAGGCTGCAGTAGTGGAACTCGATGACGTTGGTGCCTTCGACCACCTGCACCTGGAAGGTCAGGCGCTCGGGCGAAGACGGCGGGTAGAAGGTGACGCTCGCCCACTCCACCACCCAGCGACGGCTGCCAGCGACGCCGAACGTCTCGGCACGAACCTGGGTCGCAGGCGCGGTGACGTTGATGAGGTCGTCCCAGAACGGAGCCACGATGCCGTTGGGAACGTCCGAGTCGGGAATGACGGTGTTGCTGAACTGGCGCTCGATGGCACCCGACGTCAGCGAGCTGAAGCCCACGTAGCCATTCGACGACACCGAGAACGCGGTGACCGGAGCGCCGAAGTAGCTGAGCGTGAACGGCAGCGCCGCCCACGTCGACTCCACGTCGTCACCGATGGCGGCGACGGGGGAGGCGGCGGCGGTGAGCGTCTGACAGGCCGCGGCGATGGAGGTCTTCACGTAGGGCGGCGGCGGTGAGGCGCTGAGGGCAAAGGCGATGTCAAACGTCGTCGGCGTGGCGCTGGCGCTCTCGACCCCGACGAACACGGTGCGGGGCGTCGTGCCGACGTTGTCCCACGTGATGGTCTCGACGTTCGTCGCGAGCACGTTCGAGCCCGCCAGACAGGTCATCGACGTGGTGCAGCCCGCGCTGCCGTCGACGACGTTGAGAATCGGGTTGAAGCCCGCGCTGGTGACCGTCGCCGTCAGCCGTGCGCCCGGAGCCACGGTGACCGGGTAGACGAGGTCAGGCGACCCGCTCGAGCTCGCGCACCGCAGCCCACCCCACTGGTAGTCGTTGCCCGAGGCGCCGAGGTTCTGCGCCATCAGCGTCGTGCCCGTGGTGATGGGCGTGCCACTCGACGCGCAGGTGTCGTTCGGCGGAATGAGCTGCAGGTCGATGCCAAGGGTGAACGTATCCGTCATCGGCGTGGCGGCCGTGCGGTCGACGATGACGAACACGGTGCGCGTCATGGCTCCGGCGTTCTCGAAGACGGTCGTCGAGAGGCCGCCCACGAAGGACTGGGCCTGACCAGCCAGACACGTCACCTCGCTCGCGAGGCAGTTCGACGCCGGGCCGGGAACGATGGAGACCGCGTAGGGGAACGTCGCGTTGGCGATGGCGCGCAGCCGGAAGCCAGCGGGCACCGCCACCTCGTAGACGCGGTCGGGCCCGTCTTCGAAGAAGCAGTTCGGGCCTTCGTTCACGAGCCCATAGTGCCCGGTGAACCCGGCGAAGGGCTGCGCCGTCAGCATGGTGCTCGTCGTGATGACCGACGCCGTGTTGTTGCAGACGTCTCCTGGCAGCAGCGCAGAGGGCGCGATGGTGCTGGTGATGCTGAAGGGGCCCTGCACCACGGCCGTGCTGGTGTCGATGACGACGAAGACCGGCAACGGCGTGGGCCCCACGTTGTCGAAGAAGGTGGTGGCCGACGAAGCGCCGCTGGAGCTCGCCACGCAGCCCGAGCCGGCGACACAGGACGCGGCCGCGATGATGCTGATGCCCGGCGCGAAGCCGACTCCGCCGTCAGCGAAGGTGCTGGTCACGGTCGCAGACAGGCGGTTTCCAGTAGGAATGGTCGCCGAGTACACGCGGTCATTGCCGGGCAGCGTCGCGCACCCTGCGCCATTCGCGTAGTCGTTCGAGAAGGTCGAAAGGTCCTGGGCGGTTGCCGACACAGGCAGCGGCGTGGCGTTCGAGCACACGTCTCCGAGAACCTGCGGCAGGAACTCGATGACGAGGTCGAAGTTCGTGACGGCCGGCGGTTGGTCGAAGGTGTCGATGACGAGCAGCACCGTACGAGCGCTCGGCGATGCGTTGAGGAAACCGAGAACCTCTGGTTGACCGGCTCCCTGATTGTTGACGCCAGCGATGCAGGTCTGCCCCGACGAGTTCGACCCGGCGACGCAGAGGTCGGTGAGCTGCACGCTCATGTCCCACGATGGGCCTGGCGTGGCTGTCACGCGCACCCGCTGATTGGCCGGAATGGTGAGGGAGTAGACGCGGTCTGGGCCGACCGTGCCGTTCGGCGTGCAGTTCGGCTGGCCGAACCACTGGTAGTCGTCGGTGTAGTTGCCGAGGTTCTGCGCCGACAGCGTCACCGGTGCCGTGATGGACATCGAGGCCATCGCATCAGCGCAGGTCTCGCCAGGCAGCCGAGGAGCGCCACCCGCGGAGCCACCACCCATACCTCCCCCACCAGCGCCGCCGCCCGTCACCGAGCCACCGCCGGAGCCGCCGCCCGTCACCGAGCCACCGCCGGAGCCGCCGCCCGTCACCGTGCCACCGCTCGAGCCGCCGCCCGTGACCGAGCCACCGCTGGAGCCGCCACCCGTCACCGTTCCACCGCTCGAGCCGCCGCCCGTGACCGAACCACCGCCGGAGCCGCCGCCAGTCATCGAGCCACCGCCGGAGCCGCCGCCCGTCACCGTGCCACCGCTCGA
>JADCJJ010000422.1 GCA_020247085.1 Myxococcaceae bacterium
GACCCGAGTGGGTCGGCCGGCCAGGCGCGCCAGCTCGAGGGCCGTCACGGGCACCGGGCCTCCTTCAGGGACACACGCACGTCGTCGCCCGCACGCTCGAGTTGCGCGGCGTCGTGAGCGGCGAAGCGACTCACCCCAACTATCCGTTCACTGAAGCTGCAAGAGTTCCGTGAGGCTGCAAAGAATCTCGGCGCCGCGTGAGGCGGTAAGTGCCCGAACTCAGGCCTTGATGCGGGGTCTCGCGCTCGGTTTCCCGCTTTGTTTCTCTTATCCGTTGTCGGTCGATTCGCTACCTGAGTGCGGCTCCGCCTGCCCAGTCGTGGTCTCGTTGCTCATGGTGTGCTCCTTCGCGCGGAGCGTCAGCTCCGCTGGATCGAACTGCGTCAGCGCGATGGGGCACTCTTCGCCTAGAGCCGATGACCCTCGTCTCGCGAGCACGAGGTACTGAGCCGGGCGGACTTCCATCCGGGTATCTGCTGCCACCTCGGCACCCCGAGTGGGGGTGACCCACCAATGCCGTGGCGTACTTTCGAGCGGTTCCACGAGGGCGTCCGTCCCTCGCTGCCGATGCTTTGGTAGTAGCAAGTCGATCGTGGATTGTCAGTTGAGGGTGATTCAAGATCCGCATCCTCTGGAAACGACTTAGACTTCTCCCTGATGGAAAAGCGGGGCCTTTCCGAGCGCGACATCTGCACGAAGTTCATCACCCCGGCTATCGAGCGCGGGGGCTGGGACGTGCAGGTTCAGGTCCGGGAGAACGTGCACCTGACGCGCGGCCGCGTCATCGTGCGCGGAAAACTCGTGGCCCGTGGCGAGCAGAAGTTCGCCGACTACGTCCTCTACTGGAAGCCGAACATGCCCATCGCAGTGGTTGAGGCGAAGGACAACAACCACGCCGTCGGCTCCGGGATGCAGCAGGCGTTGAACTACTCCGAGATGCTCGACGTGCCGTTCGTGTTCTCGTCGAACGGCGACGCCTTCCTGTTCCACGACCGAACGGGCCAAGCGACGCAGGTTGAACGGGAACTGAAGCTCGAAGAGTTCCCCACGCCAGCCGAACTCTGGGCGCGCTACTGCCGATGGAAGAACATCGACGCCGCGCAGCACCCCGTCATCCAGCAGGACTACTACACCGACGGCTCGGGCAAAGACCCTCGGTATTACCAAGTCACCGCCGTGAACCGAGTCGTGGAGGCGGTCGCGAAGGGGCAGGACCGCATCCTGCTGGTGATGGCGACCGGCACCGGCAAGACGTTCACCGCCTTTCAAATCATCTGGCGGCTCTGGAAGGCGGGAGTGAAGAAGCGAATCCTCTTCCTCGCCGACCGCAACATCTTGGTGGACCAGACCAAGACGAACGACTTCAAGCCGTTCGGCGGCGCGATGACGAAGATTGCGAACCGGAAGGTGGACCAGTCGTTCGAGGTCTACCTCTCCCTGTACCAAGCTATCTCCGGCACCGAGCCCGAGCAGGACATCTTCAAGCAGTTCACGCCGGGCTTCTTCGACCTCATCATCATCGACGAGTGCCATCGGGGAAGCGCGTCGGAGAACTCGGCGTGGCGAGACGTGCTGACGTACTTCTCGTCGGCGACGCAGGTCGGGCTCACCGCAACGCCGAAGGAGACCACCGACATCTCGACGATGAACTACTTCGGCGAGCCGGTCTTCACCTACTCGCTGAGGCAGGGCATCGAGGACGGCTTCCTCGCCCCCTACAAGGTCGTTCGCATCGACCTCGACAAAGACGTTCAGGGATGGCGGCCGGAGAAGGGCAAGAAGGACAAGTTCGGGAACGAAATTGAGGACCGCGTCTACAACCAGCGCGACATGGACCGGCACCTCGTGCTCGATCAGCGCACCGTGGTCGTTGCCAAGAAGGTGACCGAGTTCCTCAAGAGCACCAGTCGCTGGGACAAGACCATCGTCTTCTGCGAGGACATCGACCACGCAGAGCGAATGCGTCAGGCGCTGGTCAACGAGAACCCCGACCTCTGCGCGCAGAATCGCAAGTACGTCATGCGCATCACCGGGGACAACCCCGAGGGGAAAGCAGAACTCGACAACTTCATCCACCCCGAGGAGCGTTATCCGGTCATCGCGACGACCTCGAAACTCCTCTCGACGGGCGTGGACGCGCGCACCTGCAAGGTCATCGTCCTCGACCAGTCCATCAAGTCGATGACCGAGTTCAAGCAAATCATCGGGCGAGGAACGCGCATCGCCGAGGAGCACGGGAAGCTCTTCTTCACCATCATCGACTTCAAGAAGGCCACCGAGTTGTTCGCGGACCCGAACTTCGATGGCCTGCCGGTGCAGGTCTATCAGCCGAAGGGCGACGAGCCCGTCACGCCGCCAGACGAGCCGACGGACGAGTTCGGTGAGTCCACCGAATATGACGGCACCCCGCTGCCGCTGCCGGAAGTGGGCGAAGAAGTAGGCCACCGAACCAAGTTCTACGTCGCCGACGTACCCGTCGAGGTCATCGCCCAGCGCGTGCAGTACTACGGCAAGGACGGGCAACTCATCACCGAGTCCCTCCGCGACTACACGCGCAAGGCCATCCGCCAGAAGTTCGCGTCGCTCGACTCGTTTCTGAAGACGTGGAGCAAGGCCGACCAGAAGCGCGCAATCGTCGATGAACTTCAGAAGGAAGGGGTCTTCATCGAGGCGGTCGCAGAGGACGTCGGAAAGGACTTCAGCCCGTTCGACCTCATCTGCCATGTGGCCTTCGACCAACCGCCGCTCACCCGCAAGGAGCGCGCGAACAACGTCCGCAAGCGGAACTACTTCACAAAGTACGGAGACGCCTGTCGCGCGGTGCTGGAGGGGTTGCTCGCCAAGTTCGAGAGCGACGGCGTCGATGACATCGAGGACATCAACGTGCTCAAGGTCCAGCCGCTGGCCCAACTTGGCACGCCGACGGAGTTGGTGCGCCGGTTCGGCGACAAGAGCGGCTACCAGAAAGCCGTTCGTGAACTCGAAGACGAGTTGTACGACGGCGACGAGGAGAGGAAGCAAGGATGAGCATCAGCGGCACCGTCGGCAGCATTCAGCAGATCATGTGGAAGGACGCGGGGGTTGATGGCGACGCCCAGCGCATCAGCCAGCTTGTCTGGATGGTCTTCCTCAAGGTCTTCGATGACTCCGAGGCGGAGAGGGAACTCCTCGACGACACCTACAAGTCCCCCATCCCGACGCGCCTGCGATGGCGGACATGGGCAAAGAATCCCGAGGGCATCACAGGTGATGCGCTTCTCGACTTCGTCAACAACGACCTCTTCAAGACGCTGAAGGAGCTTCCCGTTACTGGGAAGAGCGCCGCCATCGCTAGTGTCGTGCGCAGCGTGTTCGAGGACGCCTTCAACTACATGAAGTCGGGCCAACTGCTCCGACAGGTCGTCAACAAGCTGAATGACATCGACTTCAACAAGGCAACCGACCGCCACCAGTTTGGCGACATCTACGAGACCATTCTCTCGGACCTTCAGAGCGCGGGAAACGCGGGAGAGTTCTACACGCCCCGCGCGGTCACTAAGTTCATCGTCGAGATGCTCGATCCTCAGCTTGGCGAGAAGTTCTTCGACCCCGCGTGCGGCACGGGAGGCTTCCTCACCTCGGCCATCGAGCACGTCCGCAAGAAGTACGTGAAAAGCGCGAAGGACGAAGAGAAGCTCCAGTCCAGCATCTTCGGGGTGGAGAAGAAGCAGCTCCCCCACCTGCTCTGCGTCACCAACATGCTGTTCCACGGCATCGAGGTGCCATCGAACATCCAACACGACAACACGCTCTCGCGCCCCCTGCGGGACTACGGACCTGCCGATCGCGTGAGCGTCATTGGCTCCAACCCTCCGTTTGGAGGCATGGAGGAGGACGGCATCGAGAAGAACTTCCCCAGCACCTTCCAGACGCGGGAGACCGCCGACCTCTTTCTCCTTCTCTTCCTGACCTTGCTGAAGCCCGGTGGACGCGCGGGCATCGTGCTACCCGATGGCACGCTCTTCGGCGAGGGCGTGAAGACGCGAATCAAAGAGAGGCTGTTGGAGGAGGCGAACCTCCACACCATCGTTCGGCTTCCGAAGGGCGTCTTCAACCCGTACACCGGCATCAAGACGAACCTGTTGTTCTTCACTAAGGGGGAGCCGACCAAGGAAGTCTGGTTCTACGAGCACCCCTACCCCGAGGGCGCGAAGAACTACTCGAAGACGAAGCCGCTGCGCATTGAGGAGTTCGCGCCGGAGAAGAAGTGGTGGAACAAGCGGAAGGAGAACGAGCAGGCGTGGCGGGTTTCCATCGAGGACATCAAGGCGCGCGGCTACAACCTCGACATCAAGAACCCGCGCGCACTCGACGATGGGCCGGGAGATCCCGAGGCGCTCCTAGCGGAGTACCGGGGCGCAACGGCCGAGGTTGCTCGGATTCAGGCGCTACTCCGCGACCAACTGAATGCCGCGCTGAAGGGTGCGCGCTGATGCACGGGACCGCGAGCGCGATGGCTCCGCCAAAGGCGGACGCGGTTGACGCGAACGACCTCCTCATAGAACTGGCGGGTCAGCACGGCTCGGTGTCTGCGTTGCGTGCGGCGATTCTCGACCGCGCAGTGTCGGGGCGGCTCATCGCTCAGGGACCGGTCGGAGTGCAGCAAACGGCCGGTGCCTTCCCCGTCCCCGCTCACTGGCACTGGGCGCGCGGGACCGAGATCTTCTCGTTCGTGACGAGTGGATCGAGGGGTTGGGCGCAGTACTACGCCGAGAAGGGGCCGATCTTCCTCCGCATCGGAAACCTCGACTACGAGAGCATCGAGCTTGACCTGAAGGAGATCCAGCGCGTGCAACCTCCAGTGGGTGCAGAGGGTACGCGCACGAAAGTCGAAGCTGGCGACGTTCTTGTCTCCATCACCGGCGACACAGGGATGGTCGGCCTCGTGCGAGAGGGGCTGGGCGACGCCTACATCAATCAGCACATCGCGCTGGCTCGTCCTGTTTCGACCGCACTGCCGGAGTACATCGCGCGTGCGCTCACGGCTCCGACAATTCTCGGCGCCGTCCAAAGGGCGCAGCGCGGCATCAAGAATAGCCTCGGGCTGGAGGACATTCGCAAGATCGCTCTCCCCCTGCCCCCGCTCGCCGAGCAGAAGCGAATCGTCGCCAAGGTGGACCAACTCATGGCCCTTTGCGACGAACTGGAGGCGAAGCAGGCGAAGATGCGCGACGTTGGAGACCGCGTGACGAAGGCGGCCCTCGGGGCGCTCACCTCGGCCGAGACGCCGGAGGAGTTCAAGGTCGCGTGGCATCGCGTGGCGGACAACTTCACGAGCCTCTTTGATGGCCCCGCTGTCATCGCTGGCCTGCGCGAGGCGCTGCTGGACCTCGCCATGAAGGGGCTCCTTGTCCCGCAGGACATCGGAGACGGAACTGCGGAGGCCATCGTTGATGCACTGCCATCCAAGAGGGCGGCCCTTGCCAAGAAGTTGGCTTTTCGACAAGGGGATGCGCAGGCGACTGGCGTTCCGAAGGACGAGCAGCCCCATGCGGTTCCCCCCTCGTGGCGTTGGGTTCGACTGAACGCCTTCGGGTGCTTCATGGGTGGGGGCACGCCCTCGAAGGCGAATCCCGACTTCTGGAAGGGCTCCATTCCGTGGGTCAGCCCGAAGGACATGAAGCGGCCGTTCATCGCTGACGCCGAAGACCACATCTCGCGCGCCGCGCTGGAATCTTCCGCTGCCAAACTCATCCCCAGCCCCAGCCTGCTGGTGGTGCTGCGCGGGATGATCCTCGCCCACTCGTTCCCTGTCGCACTGACGGAACGCGACGTGGCCGTGAATCAGGACATGCGCGCGCTCGTGTTCGCTGACCCGAGCCTTGCTCCCTTCGTTCTTCGCGCATGTCAGGCAGCCCGCGCCCGAGTGCTCGCCAGAGTCGAGCGGTCATCCCACGGGACCTGTCGGCTCGATTCAGAAGTCGCCGAGTCGCTCCCGATTCCGCTGCCGCCCGTCGCGGAGCAGAAGCGCATCATTGCGCGACTCGAACAGTTGACCGCGCTTTGCAACGACCTTGAAGCGCGGCTCCTCGCACGAGACACCTGTGCGGGACGCTTGGCTGAATCCCTCGTGCGCGCGAGCGCAACAGACGCTGCGCTTTGAATGTTCGAGGGAAGCGAACGCCATCTTCACGCCGCCGCCGACTACTGCTTCTTCGTCGTCTTCGGCGCGGGCAAAGGCTGCACGCTGCCGGTCGCGGTCGGTGCGGGCGCGGCAGGTACGGCAACAAGCGTCATCTGCTTGGTCCTGAAGTCGCTCGGCGCGGCAACCTTCAGTGACTTTGGAACCTGCGCCGAGAACCCACCGTCGATGGTGATGAGGAAGTCCGCCTTGTGTCGTACAGCGCACGCACCGATGAGGGCGTCGTATTTGAGGTACGTGATGCTCTTCCCTGTGTCGGTGGCGAGCTTCTTCAGCGCAGAGACCGGAAAGTTCATACCAAGTACGACCGCCGCTTGATCGTCGAATGCGACGATGATGATTGCGCCGGTAGAGGGTGGCTGCGGAACGGGCAGACCTCGAATCATCTCGGCGAGTGACGGCGCAGCGACCAGAACGTCGTTGCCCTGCGCGACCATCGCGTCCACGAAGTCCTTGCAGTCCGCGCTTCTGGGGTCATTGGGGTGCTCACCCAGAGCCCGAATGAAGACGCCCGTGTCGATGAGCGCCCTCTTCGGCAGGAGCTTGGGGTCCATCGACGGAGACGTGGCACTAGGCATCGGCCCCCCACGTCGAATCGTCGTCGCGCCCTAATTCGTGCTCGATGTCCTCGACGTTGTCCCAGTCCAGCGCGGCCGACTTGTACCAAGCTCGCCACGCATCGAGGTCATTCACCATCTCGACCGGCTCGAACCCGAGCAGTTTTCCACCGACGATGGTGCCCTCGTCGTCGCGCTCGACCTGTACTTCAGCATCCACATTGAGGAACAGGTGAGCGCCGAGCTTCTGAGCGACCGGGATGTCCTCGACGCGGACGGTGAAGGGTCGTACCCCTTCGGACTTCGAGACGAAGCGAGCCGTAGGCTGCTTGCCTCCGACAGCGAGCACGACCGCCCTGAGCTTGGTGATCGAGCGCACCGGCAGGAGCTTCACCTGCGGCTGAACGGGAACCGGCAGCCGCTTCGCCCCAACTAGCACCGTGACCGACTGCTCCTTCGGGAGTGCGCGCACCGCCGCTCTGAAGTCGTCCGTGACGACTTCGAGGCGATGGGGAACAAGTTGTTGACCGCCGAGCAGACGGTGAGCTTCCAGCGCGGCCTGCTCGGCGAACGTCAGTTTGTCGGTCGGGAAGACGAGCGCCGCGCACTTGTCCTCGATTCCGAGCCCTTTGAACTCCAGCGAGACTTGAGCCTCATCGGCGATCTTGTTGAGCAGCCGCAGATATGCGCGCCCCAATTCCAAGGTTGCTAGAGGATCGAGGGTCTCGGGGTGTACCCCCGGCCCATCAATCTCCAGCTTCAGGGCGTCGCTAACGACGCCCTCTTTGTCGTCGGTGGCGGCCACGATGGTTGCTTACCACGCGCAGGTGACGCCCTCCAGAAACCGGAGAGTAATCGGGCGGTTCCGACGGGGACGGGGACCGCGTCAGGTACGAGGCTCCCTTGGGTCTGTTGCCTCCCTGACCTACGTTGCAGCCGGAGAACGGCATGGCGAGCGACCTGCTGAAGAACGCCTTGGAGTCCATCGAGAACGGCGTAGCCGACTATACGAGCGGCGACGCGCGGCGCGTCACGTCGTCGCTGCGGAATCTGTACGCCGGAGTCCTCCTCCTTCTCAAGGAGAAGCTCCGTCAGCTTTCGCCTGCGGGCAGCAACGACCTCCTCCTCTACGTGAAGTACGCGCCTCGGCTCGTCAACGGGCAGGTGCAGATCGTCGGCACCGGCCGGAAGACAGTTGACTTCAACGAGATCAAGGAGAGGTTCGACTCGCTCGGGCTCGCGGTCGATTGGCAGCGCTTGGAGCACCTTCAGCGGTTGCGGAACAGCGCCGAGCACCATGTCCCCACCGCCCCCAAGGCGGTGATGCAGGACGCAGTCGCAAGCACCTTCCTGCTGGTTGCAGACGTTCTGGACGAACACCTCGACCTCGCTCCTGCCAAGGCGCTGGATGCCGCCATCTGGGCAACGATGCTCACGGAAGCTCGAACGCATCAGGAAGTGGCGACGAGGTGTCGAGACTCGCGCACGTCGATGTCGGACGTGCCCAATGCGGCGTCCCGTGCGGTAGAGCGGTTGGTCGAATGCCCCAAGTGCAACTCGGAGTTGGTGCGGGCGAAGTCCGAGGTGTACGGGGAGGAGTCCGTCTTCGAGTGCATGGCGTGCGGAGCCGACACGACGCTGCGCGAGGTGCTCCCCACCGCTCTTGACCGGGCTTACGCCTTCGAGTCCTACACCGCCGTGAAGGATGGCGGAGATGCGCCCATCGGCACCTGCCCGAACTGCTACGCGGAGACGTACTCGATTGACGAGGACGAGTGCCTATCCTGCCGCGAGTCCCGCCCCTACAAGGAGTGCGCGACCTGCGGGAACGACCTCTCCCTCGACGAGTCCGACGAGCCGACGTGCGCATACTGCCGCCGCCTCATGGAGCGGGACGACTGACCCCATTCCCGCTTGGGCGCGGACGCAGTCAGATCATCTCGCTATGGTCGTATGTGGATCTTCGGGCGGCGAGTCGCGCCCCCGGAAGGAGGAGGCATGAGTTGGCAGTTCATCGAGTCGATGCGAACCCTTCAGGGGTGCCAGTTCCCGAGCCCGACCCTCCGCCTTCAAGCGGAGTTCCGCTGGGAAGGGAACACGGACATCGAGATCTCCTCGGCGCGATTGTCCGCCTCGATTGCGGAGATTCCCGGCGCCAACTGGCCGGAGATGCCCCTGCCCATCGCCTCGTCGGACATCAGCCCGAACCGCTCGATGTACGTGAATGTGGCGCTCCCCGTCGAACGAAGGTTCATCGAGGCCATCGAGAACTGGCGGAGCGGCAGAAGCGTGCCGATTCGGATGGAGGGCCACGCCAGCTTCAACTACCGGCCGGTGGAATCGTTCGAGCTTCAGGTTGCCCGCGACCCGCAGGGGAAGGATCGCCGCGTTCTGCGCACGCTTGGACCCAGCAGCGGCGGTCAGGCGCGCTTCAGCCTTCAGCTTCAGCGCGACCAGTGGCTTGAAGTCCTGAAGGGGCTCGGGTGGAACGAGTTCATCGTCTTCGAGATGGCCGTTCGCCCGCTGGTGCGTCACGAGAGGTTCAAGAAGGCATTCGAGCTTCTCGACCACGCTCAGGTGGCCCTGCGACAGGGCCAATGGGCGTCGGCGGCCACCGACTCGCGGAAAGCGGTTGAAGCGGCGGCTACGGCGGCGGCTCCCGACGGCGACCAGAGGGCGAGGTTCGATGCGCTCCTCGCTGAGGTACTGCCTGATGCGCACGACGGCGCGAAGCGGGCCATGCTCGGCAACCTGATGGTGGCCCTCCGTGACCTCCGAAACGAGGCCGCCCACGCGAACAGCCTGCTCGCGCAAGTCGAACGCGAGGATGCCGAACTTGCGTTCGGCGTCGCTGTGGCAGTGTTCCGCTACATCGGTGAGTCGATGGGTCGAAACACGAAGGAACGGTGAGCGTGTGCCGACCGGGATGCGTATCGGCGGAATCGGCGTTCACCCCGGTGGTTCCGCGAGCGACCTGCGGTTCGAGGCGTTCATCGACCGCCTTCGCACGTTCTCGCGTAGCAGCATTGCGCGGGTAGGCGCGCACATCTCGTGGACCATCTGGAGGACACCCGCCCCCTCGCCGGAGCCTCCCGACTGGTACGTCTGCCGCGCTTACATGCCGCTCATTTCGGCTCTCGGGGTCGCAGTCTGTGACGACAGCGGCGACCGCAAGGTGCCCACCGAGTCGGACATGCGTGCGCTCGCCAACGACTTGCTAGGCGTGCGCAGCCCGATTTCTGAAGAGCGCGACCGGGTTGCTGAACTTGAGGAACTTCGCGCCGCCCTCAACGGGACGGCGTCCCTCTCGGGCGTGGCGCCGACCGACGACTCTTTGCGGGCAGTTCACGGGTTCATTTCGGTCGCACGCGACCTGCGTGCGCAGTGGAGCTTTCGCTCCGTCACTCCGACAGGGATTCTTCGAGCATGGGCTACAGCGCAGCATCTCGAACGCCGGGTGCCCGGATTCCTTGAGCGCCTCGCCGCGCAGTGGAACATCGGGTTGCGCGACCTTCTGCGGTGCTGTTCTGGCCTGCTGGCCCTCGGAGCTAACGACCCGAAGACCCTCGGGGCGTTTGCGTTGCAGTCCGTCGGCACGGAGGAGGTCGAACCGTTCGGCATCACCCTCGACGCCCTGCGCCTCGTCGCCAGCCGACTGGGGCAGCCACCAGCGTACTTCTTCTCTTGGTATCGAGATGTCGTACTGCCCTGCAGGGACTCGCATCGAAAATACGTGCCTCATCCGCTCGTGCGCGAGCCGCTCGTCACCATCGACGCTTCCCTCACCAAGTACCAAGCACCACCCCACTCCTACCTGTGCCCAAGCCCGGCGCACTTGGTCTGGAAGACGCAGTCGCTGGTCACGGACTCCGCGCGGGCGCTGGGCGCCACATGGAACCCAGCCCTGAAGACCGAGGTGGGGCACGCGCTTGCCGATGTCGTGCGCGAGATGCTGGTTGGCGTCTGCGGCAGGGACTCCGTCGTCGATCTTGACGCTGTGTTCGGGCCTGCCGCGCCCACGCACGCCGACTTCGCCGTGCTCGTGGGGACGACCGCGATCATCATCGAGTCGAAGACCTCCCTCGGAACCGCCGAAGGGAAGAGCGTCATTACGCCCGCGCAGTACGTCGCAAGCTGGCAGCGAATCTGGGAGGCTTTCCTTCAGTGCGTGCGCACCCCTCGGGCGACCGAGTTCAAGTCGGACGCCCGCCTCGCACACATCACTGACTTTGTCTTCTTCGTCACGTTCGAGGAGCAGATGTGCGTCGAGGCGGCAGCCCTGAACGCGGTGGGCGTTGCCGACGGGGTCTACCGTGCCGAGGGCGTCTCGCACGCGGAGGCTGTCACCCTTCAAGAACTCGAAGACGCGCTCGTGGTGTTCGGGCCGACGAAGTTGTCGGAGGCCGTGAGGGAGAAGTGGAGGAACGGCCGCCACGGAGACCTGCTGTCGGCATTCCTTCGAGGGCAGCAGAGACCGCGACGCCCGTTCTCGGATCGAGGCTACGCGGCACGGTACTCGGAGGAGCTATTTGGTTCCCAGCGCGTGCTTGATGCCATCCGGGCCGCTGACGTCGGCGTGTAGAGTGTGACCATTGCTCCGAGCCGCTTCATCGACTTGTCGCTCAGTCGCGCGGCTCAAGGTGATGCAGGATGGCCCAGACCTCGTGGTAGGTCGCTGCGCGCTCCGCTCCGATGGCTCGCGCGGTCTCCGCCTTGAAGTTCGTGAACTCGATGGCCTTCACAGCCAGCGCCAGCGCGGACGAGAACGCCTCCTTGGTGGTGTACGCGCGCACCGGGTAGTCGCGGCCCTTGAGCCGGATGGTCTCACCCAGCGTCGGCAGGTAGAGCTTCTTCAGCCTCTTCAGGTCATCGGCATCCCGCGCTCGGACGACGAGCTGGTCGGGGTGCCCATCTCGCTGGACGACGGAGAAGAAGCCCGCGTGCGCAAGGAAGATCCACATTGGCCGCCTCCAGTCAGCGGGCGGCTGGGTGCCGTCCCGGATGCCTACAATCGGGTCTGTACCTGCTACGGGGTCCCGCCCTTCGGGCCTGAGACCTGCTTTCCCGTGACACTTTTTCGGGACAACGCCCTCGCGACCGTCGAGCGCGGCACTTTCACCACGGCGGCGATCTTCCTGATGGTCTTCCCGGCCTTCTTCAGCTCGTAGATGCGCTCGCGCTGGTCTTCCGTGAGCCGGGACGGCCGACCCCACGCCCTACCTTCTGCTTCGAGCCGGTCACGAGCGGCAGCGACGCGCTCCCCGCGTGCCACCAGTTCCATCTTGGCCGCCCACGCCATCACCGCGAGCACCACCTCAGCCGCAGGCCCGGACAGGTCGAACCCATCGGCCACGGTGACCAGCTCGCAGCCGTTGGCGCGGATCTCCTCGACCACCTCGAACATGTCGCGAATGCCCGACCTCGTGAGTCGGTCGAGACGAAAGACGTAGCAGCGCTGGCCCGCAAGACGGCCGGAGCGGACTTCGGCCCGCAGCCGGGTCAGCTCCTCGCGACCGAGGCTCTTCGCCGACTTCTTCTCGCTGAACCAGCGGCTGATGGTGTCACCGCGCGCGGCGGCGGCCTTCTCAATGGCGGCCGTCTGCATTCCGAGGTCCTGCCCGCGCGAACTGACCCTCGTGTAGGCCACAGCGTTCATGACGACCTCCTTCGTCGGCTCCGTGGTCGGTCGGCCTGAAGCTGGCGCAACTCACGCTCTACGTCTGCCCGGCGCCGGGCCGGACTCCACTCAGCGATGTGAGTGCCATCCGAACCCACTGCCGAGGAGTACGAGGCCGCCAGCTCGGCTGGGTTCCTGCTGCCATTCAGGCACCGCTCCAGCAGCCCGAGCCGCACGCTGGCGATGTTGAGCACCGCAGAGATGCGCGCGGGCAGTGCCTTGGCCGTCTCAGCGTCTGGCGCGCAGTGGTTCCGCAGCAGGTCCACCAAGGTCCGTGCGGCCTCGATGCAGGACCTCAACTCGCCCACCTCTGCGCCGACGTCCGTCTTCATGAGCGCGGCTCCGCGCTGCCCACGGAGCGCTGGCGGTGGGTCGTCTCAAAGACGGAAACGGCGACCTCGGCGTCAAGGTCGAACTCAGCGTCCGGGAGCTGGCGCTCGACCGCCTGAATGGCGGCCGGTGGCCTCAGTCCCGCCACCACCAGCACACACGCGGATACGAGCGCGAGGGGCACCCGGCCCACCGCCGCGACCGTCACAGCCTCTCCGGCTGCCGCCAAGCGGACCGCGGTGGGCTCGCTCGTCGCCGGGTTCGTCGGCGGGCGCGTGCTCTTTCGTCGTGAGCCGTCGGTCGCTCCGCTCGTCAGCGCGGTGGCGTGAGCGCCGCGTGACAGGCCCGTCGGAACGCTGCGGGCGTCTGGCCTTCGACC
>JADCJJ010000423.1 GCA_020247085.1 Myxococcaceae bacterium
CATGCAGCCGCACATGCGCCAGCACGGGTCGGTGAAGCCCATCGGCGGGTGGCAGCCGTTCACGAACGAGACGCTCCGGGAGCACCTCAAGGAGCTGACGACGCCGAAGCAGTGGGAGCATTACGAGTCGAACCTCGACATCGACTTCGCCTACGCGCTCTCTGGCGTCGCGCGCTTCCGCGCCAACTACTTCAACCAGGAGCGCGGCGCCGCGGCGGTGTTCCGCATCATCCCAGAGAAGATCCGCACCCTCGAGGAGCTGCGCGCGCCGGCGGCGCTGTCGGCCCTCGCCGATCTCGAGCAGGGGCTGGTGCTCGTCACGGGGCCGACCGGCTCAGGCAAGTCGACGACGCTGGCCGGCATCATCGACCTCATCAACACCAGGTACGCCAAGCACATCGTCACCATCGAGGACCCGGTCGAATTCGTTCACCAGAACAAGAAGTGCACCCTGAGCCAGCGCGAGGTGTCCAACGACACCAAGAGCTTCGCCAACGCGCTCCGCAGCGCCATCCGCCAGGACCCCGGCGTCATCCTCGTCGGCGAGCTCCGCGACATGGAGACCATCTCGCTCGCCATCACCGCCGCCGAGATGGGCGTGCTCGTGTTCGGAACGCTGCACACCAACAGCGCGCCCAAGACCATCGACCGCGTCATCGACGCCTTCCCGACCGACCAGCAGCAGCAGGTGCGCACGATGCTGTCCGAGTCGCTCGCCGCCGTCGTCTCGCAGCTGCTGCTCAAGACGCCCGATGGGCGCGGCCGCCTGGCCGTGCACGAGATCCTGCTGAAGACGCCCGGCCTCCCCAACCTCATCCGCGAGGGGAATACCCCGATGATTTACTCGATCATCCAGTCGGGGAAGAACCTGGGCATGCAGGCGATGGACGACGTGCTGTTCAAGTTCGCCGAGGAGGGGAAGATCGCCGGCGAAGATGCCTTTCACAAGGCGAACAACAAGGCGCGCTTCGAGCCCTTCGTCAGAAACCTGGGCTGAGCCGTGGCAGACCACGCGCGCACTGGTTAGTTCTCGTCCTCATGCCGACCACCCTCGCGCTGTTCCTCGCCCTCGCCGGAGCCCCCATGAGCGTTCACGACTTTTCGGTTCAGACCATCGACGGCAAGGAGGTCTCGCTCTCGCAGTACAAAGGCAAGGCGCTCCTCATCGTCAACACCGCGTCGCAGTGCGGCTACACCCCGCAATACAAGGGCCTCGAGGAGCTCTACCAGGCGTACAAGGAGAGGGGCTTCGAGGTGCTCGCGTTCCCCTCGAACGACTTCGGTGGGCAGGAGCCGGGCACGAACGCCGAGGTCAAGTCGTTCTGCGAGCTCAAGTACAAGACGACGTTTCCGCTGTTCGCCAAAGTGGCCGTGAAGGGTGACGGTGCCGCGCCGCTGTACAAGTACCTGCAGGGCCTCAAGGAGAATGGCGGCGAGGTGAACTGGAACTTCAACAAGTTCCTGGTCGCGCCGGACGGCAAGGTCGTCGCGCACCTTTCGTCGCGCGCCGAGCCGATGAGCGGAGAGGTGCGCAAGCAGGTCGAGGTCGTGCTGCCGGCGAAGTGAGCGAGCGGCGCTGGCGCCGCTGCCCGCTCGGGCGTGGCTCCGCGACGCGGCGCGTAGTAAGCGATCTCCCCATGGGCGCATCGAACAAGCCGACCGATCCCACCAAGCTCCCCGTTCCGTGGAAGGGGCGCTCGACCGACGACATCGTGCACCACGACGCCGAGTGGGGCACGGGCCGTCAGGGCCGCGGAGGTGGCAAGGTTCCCTCTGACTTCGGGTGGGGAACCAACCCCAAGCAGCACCAGGAAGAGCGCGGCGCGGCCGACGCCGACGGGTCGCCGACCGGGTGACTGTCACGCCGCTCGCTTCGTCTCGGGGAAGCGGGCGAACGCGCGCAGGGCGAACGCCAGCCCGGCCAGCATGCACGCGGCGCCGAAGAAGAACGGCACGCCCGGCAACTGGAGCGGTGCGCGGCTCGAGATGAAGGTGCCGAACAGGCCGGTCGCCACCGGAGGCCCGATGATCTGCGTGAGTGACGTGAGGCTCATCAGGCCCCCCTGCAGCAGTCCCTGCTCGTCGGCCGGCACCGCGCGCGACAGCAGCGCTTGCAGGGCCGGGCCCGCGACGCCGCCGAGCGCGCCGAGTGGGATGATGCAAAAAGTGACGAGGCCCGAGGGCGACAGGCCGTAGCCTACGAAGGCCAGCACCCCGACGAGCCCGCCGGCGAGAAACGCTCGCCGCTCCCCCAGGGCCGGGACGATGCGGCGAACGAGCCCGCCCTGCACCACCGCGGCCGCGACGCCGACGACGGCCAGTGACACGCCCGCGTCTCTCGACGTCCACCCGTAGCGGTGCGCCGTCGACAGCACCCAGGTGCTCTCGAGCGCCCGCTGGCCCAGGTTGAAGAGGAAGGCGGTCGCCGTCATCGCCAGCACCAGCGGCGAGCGCCCCAGCCCGGCCAGCGTGCCCAGCGGGTTGGCCCGGCGCCACGAGAAGGGCCGCCGCAGCGTCGTCGGCAGGCTCTCGGGCAGTACGAAGAAGCCCCAGGCCGCGTTCGCGAGCGTCAGCACGGCGGCGACGAGGAAGGGGAGCCGCACCATCACCGCGCCCAGCACCCCGCCGAGGAGCGGGCCCACGACGAAGCCCATGCCGAAAGCGATGCCCACCAGCGCGAAGCTCTGCGCGCGGCGCTCGGGCGGTGTCACGTCTGCGATGTAGGCCGTCGCCGTGCCGATGCTGGCCCCCGTCAGGCCCGCCACCAGCCGGCCGACGAAGAGCCAGCCGAGCGAGGGCGCGAAGGCCATCAACAGGTAGTCGAGCCCCTGGCAGGCGTTCGACGCGAGCAGCACCGGGCGCCGGCCGAAGCGGTCCGACAGGCTGCCGATGACGGGCGAGAAGACGAACTGCATGGCCGCGTACGAGGCGATGAGCCAGCCGTACCAGCGCGAGGCCACCTCGGTGGGCGACTCTCCGGGCCGCAGGAGCGCCAGCATCAGCGCGTCGCCCTCTCCGGCCAGCGCGCGCTCGGCGAAGCCCCTCACCACCTGCGGCACGATGGGAATGAGCAGCCCGATGCCGAGGATGTCGAGGAACAGCGTCACGAAGATGAAGCCGATGCTGGCCTTGCGCGCCGACGCCATGGAGGAGCTGCGCTTACCGCAGCACCGCCCGAGCCACGAGGGCCGTCACCACGGCGCCTTCGAGGCCCGACGAGCGCCGGGGGCGCACCCGCGCGCGGGTGAGACGCGAGCCGAGGTCAGCGCGCGCCGTGGAGCGTGCCCGCGGCCTGCGAGAGCCGCCGCCGCAGCTGCGCGACCACCACCATCAGGTACTCGAGGCGGCTCAGCACGCGGAAGTCCTCTGCGGCCTCCATCAGCTGAATGGGCGTGGTGTCGTCGCGCCGCAACACGTCGAGCACGTCGGTGAAGTGCGCCTCGACCTCGGCGATGGCGTCGAGCCCCTCGCGCAGGTCGTCCTCGAGGAAGTCGAGCATCACCGAGGCGTCTTCGCGGCGCGGCAGGCGCTCCTCGAGGCGCTCCACCGACTCCCGAATGGCGTCGACCGACCGGGACAGCGAGAGGTGCCGAGGAGCGGCGTGCGTCGTGGGCATGTACATCACGCTACAGGCCCCCGTCGCGCCGGCAAGAAAACGGCCCAGCCGTGCCTACCACTTGAGGTTGCCCTTGTTCTCGGCCTTCGCCGCCTTGTCGCCCGGCCGCGTGAAGCTCGTCAGCGTTGCGCGCACGGCCCCCAGGTCGATGCTGCCGAGCGCCGCGATGGGCAGGCGCCGCTCGTCGGCGGTGATCCACACGTGAATGTCGCGCCGCGCATCCTGCCAGTCGTGCCGCGCGGCCTCGCCCGACAGGTGCCACGTCTCGAACTCGCCGACGGGCAGCGAGACGTGCTCCTTCGGCTGCACGGTGCCCCACACCCGCCAGATGCGGCGAATGCCGTAGACGTCGAAGCACAGCCGCTTGCCCTCGCTCAGCTCGAGCTGCCGCATGAGAAACACCGCGCCCGCGACGTCGGTGACGTCGTTGCCGTACGAGAGCTCTGCCTGCGACGTCTGCCCGTTGATCGAGCTCACCAGCTTCGCGGTCTTGTTCTTGCGGAACGTCACGTCGGCGACGCGGTGCCACTCGTTCTCCTGCGCGTCCTCGTAGTAGCGCTGCGGGCGCAGCGTCTTCGGCCAGAGGTAGCTCGTGCCCGTGCCGTCGACGCGGCGCACCTTCGAGAAGAAGGTGTTCGTCTTCGCGTGCACCTCGATGGGCAGCAGGCCTTCTCGCGGCGGCAGCACCCGCATCGTCATCGTCCCCGCCCGCGCGCCCAGCGCGTCGAGGTCGAACTCGAGCGTCTCGCCCGGCCCGAAGGCCAGCGGCTGGCGAATGGAGCCGAGCGACAGGCACTGCGCGTCGCTGGGGAAGGGGGTGAGCACCCGGGCGACGCCGCCGTCCTGCGCGCGCGCCGAAGCCGCCACGAGGACCCACACCAGGAGCAGCCGGGAGATGACGCGCATGGGTTCGACTCCGGTTCTCTGGCGCCGCCGTCACGCCAGTGATGACACCGACGCCATGGTGGGCGAGCCTATTCAGGGCCTTCGGCGCGTGGAAGCCGCGGGTGACACCGCCGCGGGTGGGGGTGACCGCGGGGCACCCGGACGGGTAGGTTCGCGACCTCGTGAGAATCACCCGCTGCTTCGCCCTCGCCGTCCTCGCTTCGAGCTGCTCCGCGCCTACGCCGTCGCCGGCCCCGCCGTTGCGCACCACGTACCGGGTCATCTCGGGCGCCTCGATGGGTGGCATCGGCTCGACGTCGCTCGGGCTGACGCACCCGGAGCGGTTCGACGCCATCGCCCCGCTCGGCGGGCCGCTCGACTACGCATTCTTCTCGCGCAGCCTCGACCGGTTTTTCTCGGGCGGCTTCTGCACGAAGGACGAGATCGAGGCGGTGCTGCGCCGAGACCCGGTGGCCCTCAATGATCCGCGCGCGTTCGCGGCGTGCTCGCGGCCGGCGCGGGCGCTCCCCTTCGAGCACAGCCAGGACTTCAACCACTGGCACGTCACCAGCAACGGCGGCACCTTCGATCGTGAGGCCTACGTCCGTATGTTCACGGACCTGTCCCTGGCCTACGGCAACTTCTTCACCGAGAACCCGGGCTCGCCCGTCGCGCCGCCTGGCGTCGACCCGGCGCGCATTCGCCGCTTCCCCGCCGACTTCTGCACCAACCCCACCCGCGTCAAGCGGCTCTACAACGCCGAGTACAACCCCGACGGCGCCTACGACGCCATCACGTTCTGCGACGGCGAGCCCAACACCTGGTTCTGTCGCGGAACGCGGGAGCGGGTCGACTTCTGCGCCGACCCGGCGAACGTGGCGAGCCCGCTGCCCGAGCGCGGCGAGCTGGCGTTCGCCGAGCGCTTCTGCGCCTCGAAGGGCGGCGCGATGATGGCCTCGAAGTCGACGCGCGAGGGAGCGCTCGCCTTTCTCGACCTCGGCGGGTTCCGCGACCCCTGCCGGCAGGCCACCACGCCGCAGGGCGTGCTCCTCGCCGTCGACTTCAACGGCAACGGCCGTCGCGACTACGGCGAGCCGCTCGTCAACAACGGCCGCGAGCGCTTCGACGACGTGGGGGCCGATGGCTGCGCCAACGCCAGCGAAGACGGGCAGGGCGGCTGCCTCGCCGCACCGCAGCCCGGCCGCGCCGACCCGAACCGCGACGACTACGACGTCGACGCGAACCCCTCGGGCACCGAGGAGAACTGGGTGTGGGACGAGGGCGAGCCCTTTCGCGACCTGGGCCTCGACGGCGTCGCCAGCACCGGCGACGGAGGCGAGGGCAACGGCCGCTACGACGAGTCGAGCGGCCGCCAGACGCTCAAGGCCTACGACGGGCGCACCAACTACCGGAAGCTCGACGCCGAGGGGCGCCGCCGCTTCCACGTCGTCGCCGACGGCGGCCTGCGAGACATCTTCAACCTGGGGCTCATGGCCCGTCACCTCTTCTCGGCGGTAAAGCAGGCGCTGGGCGCCGAGGCCGTCGGGGACTACCGGGACTTCACCGAGATCCCCGGCATGAAGAGCCGCTCGGGCGCCTTCGACCCGTGGACCCGGCGCTGGGGACAGGTGCCCCGCAGCTTCGTGACGCTCTACGGCAAGGCCCAGCCCTCGGACGACGACCGGGTCGCCGGCGAGGGAGACCACGTCGGCACCAACGAGCAGGCCCTCTTCCGCTTCGCCACCGTCTTCAACTGGGTCGGCTCGCTGTGGCCGTCGCTCGAGCGCCCGCCCGTCCCGGCGATGCTCAACGGCGTGCAGCGCAGCGAGTGGTTCGTCTCGAAGCAGCTCGGCGCGAAGTGGGAGTATGCCATCGCGCTGCCAGCCGGGTACCAGGACCCCGAGAACGCCGGGCGGCGCTACCCGGTGGTGTACATGCTCCACGGCTACGGCATGGACCCCAAGAGCTTCTCTCCGGCGGCGCTCGTCGCCGACGCCAACGTCGCCAACCCCAACGTCGCGCTGCGGCCCGCCATCTACGTCTTCCCCTACGGCCGGTGCTGCTTCGTCGACGCCCAGGGCCGGAAGGACTGCCGCGAGACCGACGATGAGGGCCGTGAGCTGTCACGCCAGCAGGGCCTCTCGCGAGAGTGCAACTCGGGCACCTTCTGGATCAACCGCCGCGGCTACACCCCTGACGACGTCACCCGCTACGGCGACGCCTTCTTCGAGCTCATGGAGCACATCGACGCCACCTACCGGACAATGCCCGCCGCCGAGGTCGAGGCCCGCTGACGGCGCCGGGCGAAGGGCGTACGCTGCGAGCCGAGGGGAGCGCATGACGCCCAGAGACGCGGTGCTCAAGGTCGAGCTGAAGAAGGCAGACGTCGTCGGGCGGGTCGCCGGTGACGTCGTGCTTCAGCGCTCCGAGCTGGTGACGTTGCTCGGCCGGCGCTTCGACGACGTGGCGAGGGCCGGCAGCGCCCGCCGCGCCGCCGACCGCGCGACGCTGTTTCAGCAAGGCGAGGCGGGTGACTCGCTCGTCTTCATCTTGAGCGGCTCGGTGCGGCTGGTCGGCCGTCGAGACGCCGACGCCGTCGAGCTGGGGTTGGTCCACCGCGGCGACGTCGTCGGTGAGTTCGAGGTGCTCGACGGGAAGGGGCCCCGCCAGGTGACGGCCGTCGCGACCGGCGTCGTCGAGTTCGTCGACCTCTCGCGCGCGTCGCTGCTCGACGCAGCGGGCAAGCTCCCCCAGGCCCTCGAGCGGTTCCTCGCGGCGCGTCGCGCCGAGCGGCGCAAGGCGCTCGACGACATGACCGACTTTCTGAACCGCTGGTGAGAGGGCGGGCGACGCCATGGCTGGCAGCATGCGACGGGACGACGGTGACGGCGGGGACGACGGTGACCGGCCAAAGCGCGCGGCGGGCGTCCTGCTGACCGAGTGGGACTGTCCCGGCTGCGACGCCAACAACCCCTGCGACGAGCGCGTGTTCGAGAAGCAGGCCATCGAGCTGCGCTGCGGCTACTGCGGCGAGACCTTCGCGGTGAAGCGTACCGAGGCCGGGCAGCTGAGCTTCCGTGAGGCATGAGCGGTCCCGCCCCGAGGGCCTGGGCGCGCGGTCGCGTGTCGGGAGGGAGAGGCGCTCGCCTCGCCGCTCGACGCTCAGCCCGGCCGCTCGCCGAAGAGCGCGGTGCCGACCCGCACGTGCGTCGCGCCCTCTTCGATGGCGACCTCGAAGTCGCCCGTTGTCCCCATGCTGAGCGACGGCAGCCCGAGCGCGCGGCCCAGCGAGGCGAGTTGGCGGAAGGCGGCCCGGGAGTCCTCGGGTGAGACGGCGAGCGGCGGCATGCCCATGAGGCCCACCACCGCCAGGCCCGGCAGCGGGAGAACCTGCTCGAGGAACGCGGACACGGCCTCGGGGGCCAGCCCCGCCTTCGACGCCTCGCCGGCCACGTTCACCTCGACGAAGCACTCGAGCGCCGCGCCCACCCTGCGGCGGGACAACTCCTGGGCGACCTCGAGCCGGTCGAGGGCGTGGAAGACGTGCGCGGCCTTCGCGACGTACCGGGCGTTCTTCGTCTGCAGGGGCCCGATGGCGTGCCAGCGCAGCCCCGCACAGTCCGAGAGGGCCGCGTGCTTGTCGCGCAGCTCCTGGGCGTAGTTCTCGCCGAAGTGGCGCAGCCCCGCCTCGTACGCCAGGCGCACCAGCCCGGGCGGGTGGCGCTTCGTCACCGCCACCAGCTGCACCTCGGCGCGCGCGCGGCCAGCACGGGCGCAGGCGGTGGCCAGGCGCTGCTCGACGGCCGCGAGGTTCGCGGCCAGCGCCCGGGGGTCGATCACCCGACGCTCCAGGGCATGCGCACGCCGGCCTCCTCGAGCAGCCGCACGGCCTCATCGAGCGGAAGGCCGATGACGCTCGTCGCCGAGCCGGTGAGCGCGCGAATGAAGGCGCCCGCGCGCGCCTGAGACGCGTAGCCCCCGGCCTTGTCGGCGCCCTCTCCGGTGGACACGTACCAGGCGATCTGAGCGTCGGAGAGCGGCCGGAAGGCGACGTCACTCGACACCACCAGCGAGCGCAGCGTCGGGCCGGCGACGGCGACGCCGGTGAGGACCTGGTGGGTGCGCCCGCTCAGCCGCCGCAGCATGGCCGTGCCCAGCGCCGCGTCGGTGCCGGGCTTTCCGAGCAGCTCATCGTCGACGACGACCGAGGTGTCGGCGGCGAGCACCACCGCTCCAGGCCGGCGCGCGCGCACGGCCGTGGCCTTCTCGCGGGCTAGGCGCTCGACGTACGCCGCAGCGCGTTCACCGGGCTGCGGCGACTCGTCCAGATCGGCGGCCTCGACGTCGAAGGTGAGGCCCAGCTGCCCGAGCAACTCGCGCCGCCGCGGAGAGCTCGACGCGAGCACGAAGGACCCCACGCGAGCGCCCGTCAGCCCTCGCCGCCGACGACCTTGTCGATGGCCTTGTCGTTGGTGGTGACGGTGGCCTTCGCCTTGAGTGCCTTCAAGAAGGCCTCGCGCACTTCGAACTGCTTACCCTTGACCGCCTCTGCGAAGAGCTGCTCCCGCTTCGAGGCGAAGTCCTCGTCGCTGGGCAGCTTGCGCTCGTCGAGCACCACCACGGCGAAGCCCGACGTCGTCGCCGCCGGCCCGTCGTCGACGACGACGACCTGGTCGATGACGCCCTTCTCCTTCTGGTCCATCAGTTGCTTGAAGACGGCCGCGCCGCCGCCCAGCGTCGGCACCGCGTCGGCGCTCGCGTTGAACTCGCCGGTCTCTTTCACCTCGGGCTTCGTCTCGGCCTTGAAGTTGAACTGGTTCGACTTGTCGTCCTTCGCGTCGGCCGGGAACAGCTCGGCCAGGGTCTTGCCCTTCTTGAGCTCAGCGAGCGCCTTGTCGGCGTCGGCCTTCGCCAGCTCGCGGGCCTTCTCCTTCACGTACAGCGCCGCCGCGAGCTCGCCCTTCACCGCCTCGAGGGGCTTGGTCTCGGGCGCCTTGCGGTCCTCGACGACGCCGAGATGGAAGCCGATGGGCGACTCGGTCACCTCGGTCACCTCGCCGGGCTTGAGGGCGAACAGCTTGGTGGCGAAGTCCGACGGCAGCTGGCTGCGCTCGATGAAGCCCAGGTCGCCGCCCTTGTCCTTCGTCTCGGTGTCCTCACTCACGCTGCTCGCCAGCTCGGCGAAGGGCTTCTTCTCGTCGACGATCTGCCGGCGCACGTTCTCGAGGCGCTTCTTCGCGTCGTCCTTCGTCGCCGCGTCGGCGTCACGCGCCACCCGCAGCAAGATCTGCCGCGCCTTCACCCGCTCGTCGATGAAGTACTTGAACTTGTTCGCCTCGTAATCGGCGGCGAGGAGCGCGGCGTTGGCGTCGGCCCACTTCTGCAGGTCGGCCGGCTTCGGCGTGGCGACGCGGTCAGCGTACATCGACGGCGTCAGCCGCACGAAGGTGGCCTTCGCCGCGTTGCCCTCTTTCTGGTAGCGGGCCTTCACCTCGTCGTCGCTCACCGCCACCGACGACTCGACGAGCTGGAGCACCTTTTGCGCCGAGAGCTGGCGGCGCAGCTTCTCCTCGAACTGCACCGTCGTCATCTGCTCGTACTGCATGATGATGTCGCTGTACCGCTCGCGGTCGAACTTGCCGTCGCGCTGGAACGACGTGTCCTTGAGGATGATGGCGACCACCTCGTCGTCCGTGGCGCGCAGGCCCTGGGCCTCGGCCGTCTGCGCGAGCAACTCGGTGTTCACCAGGCGGTCGACCACCTGCTTGTGAATGCCGAACTGCTTGAGGAACTCGGGCGGCACGCCCTGCGCGCGGAACTGCTGCGCCTGCGCCTGGTACTGCCCGATGAAGTCCTTGAGCGGCACCGTCTGGCCGTTGACCGTCGCCACCGGCTCGCCCTTGGTGTCCTCGAGCTTGCCGAAGCGGTCGCACCCCGAGGCGCCGGGGCCCCACTGCAGGCCGAACAGCGCCGCCAGCGCGATGATGAGCACGTAGTAGCCCGTGCGGCGCCAGTCTTGCGTGGCCGCGGGCGGGGGAGTCGTCGAAGGCGTCGAATTACTCATGGACTTTCGGGGGGTTGGCGAAAACGAAGGCTTGACCTGTAGGATCGGTGCCCACAACATGCAAGGGCTTTCCCCTCGGGCCCGCCCCGCCCGCCGCTGCTCTCCCGTTCGCCTCGTCGCTCCGTGCTCTCGTTCCTCTCGCGTCATCGAGAACCGCTCCTCGTCGGGGCGCTGATCATCGTGCCGTTGATCAACTTCCTGGCCCGCGGAGGGCGGGGCCGGGAGCCGAACGTGCTCGACCGGGCGGTGCTCTCGGTGAGCGCGCCGCTGCAGTCGGGCCTCACGTGGGTCGTCGACGGCGTGGGCGCGAGCGTGTCTGCGTACGTGGCGCTGCGGGGCGCGCGCGAGGCGGCGGGCCAGTGCCGCGTGCAGCTCGCCGAGGCGCAGCGCGAGCTCAACGCGCTCACTGAGGCGAGGGCCGAGAACGAGCGGCTGAAGGCGGCGCTGGGCTACGTCGAGCAGTCCGGGGGCCTGGTGGTGCCCGCGCGGATCATCGGGCTGAACGCGACGCCGCAGTTCCAGTCGTTCCGCATCGACCGCGGGGAGGACGACGGGGTGCGCGTGGGGATGCCGGTGGTGACGGCGCAGGGCGTCGTCGGGCAGGTGGTGCGGGCGGTGGGCGGCGCGGCCGACGTGATGGTGATGACCGACCCGCAGTCGCGCATCGGGGCGCTGGTGCAGCGCACCCGGGTGCGCGGCACGGTGGTGGGCGCCGGTGACGGGCAGCGCATGCAGCTCGACTTCGTGCGGCGCGAGGACGACATTCGCGAGGGCGACGTCGTCGTCACCGCCGGCACCGACGGGCTCTTCCCGCGCGGGCTGGTGCTCGGCACGGTGCAGCAGGTGACCCGGCCGACGGTGGGGCTCTTCCTGCTGGGCGCGCTCGAGCCGGCGGTCGACTTCGGCACCGTCGAAGAGGTGCTGGTGCTGCCGCTGACGGGCCTGTCGGCGATGCGTACCCCGGAGGGCATCCGATGAGGGGCCTGCAGCTCGGCCTGCTCGCGCTGGTGCTGCTCTCGGCCGAGTCGGTGCTGGTGCGCGGCTTCGGGCTCGAGGTGGCGCGCGTCGACGTCACCGTCGTCGTCGTCGTCTTCATGGCCGTCTTCAGCCGCACCGTCGAGGGGGCGCTGACCTCGTTCGCGGTGGGGTACCTGCTCGACGTGTTCACCGGGCGGCCGACGGGGCTGTTCCCGGCGCTCGCGGTG
Source organism: Myxococcaceae bacterium (assembly GCA_020247085.1). GTDB lineage: Bacteria > Myxococcota > Myxococcia > Myxococcales > Myxococcaceae > Xiheimicrobium > Xiheimicrobium aquaticum. The sequence continues at coordinate 11,771 of JADCJJ010000423.1, forward strand.
CTCGTGTTCCTCGTCGCGCGCGGCGCCGCGCAGCTCCTCGACGGGAAGTCTCGGCTCGGCTTCGCGTTGTTCACGACGGGCGCCAGCGCCGGTCACTCCCTGCTCGCGTTCCTGTTGACGTGGCTGACCTCGAAGAGCGCCGAAGGCCGGGTGTTGTCGCTGTCGGGCATGCCGGCGCAGCTGCTGCTCACCCTGGCCGCCGCGTGGCTGCTCTTCCCGCTGCTGAGCCGCCTCGAGCCGGGGGAGCGCACCGAGGGCGGGGGAGGGCGCCTGGCGTGATCAAGCTCGGCCGCAAGTCGGACACCCGCGAGCTGAGGCCCCGCGTCGTGGCGCTGGGCGTCTGCTTCGTGGCCGGCCTCTTCGTGCTGGCCATCAACCTCTACCGGCTGATGGTGGTGCG
>JADCJJ010000424.1 GCA_020247085.1 Myxococcaceae bacterium
AGACCAGCAGGGCCGTCACCACCATGATCGCGGCGCCCAGCAGGGTGCTGCGCACCCGGTGCTGCACCAGGCTGCGGAAGGCGATGAGCCAGAGGAGGGGGTCGAAGACGTTCATGGGTTCACTCGTCGGCCTGCATGGCGCGCAGGGGAGAGACGCGGGTGGCGATGACCGCCGGGAGCATCGTCGAGGCCAGCGTCACCAGCAGGATGATGGCGAGCGCGACGACCAGGTTGGCGGTCGACAGCTCGGGCAGCAGGCGCGGGCCCGAGAAGAAGAAGTAGGCGACGTCGTTCGGGGCGGCGATGCCGTTGGCGTGGAGCCAGGCCATCAACGCCGAGCCCAGGCCCATGCCGAGCCCGCCGAAGACGAGGCCCAACACCACCGACTCGACCAGCACCATCGACAGCACCAGCGTGCGCTGGGCGCCGATGGCGCGCATCGTGCCGATCACCTGCGTACGCTGCAGCGTCGCCATCATCATCGCGTTGTTGATGATGACCATCGCGACCCCGAAGATGAACGCGACCGCCATCAGCAGCAGCACCCGGAAGAAGAGGATCACCTGGCCCAGCAGCCCCGAGGCCTGCTGCCACGACACCGCCTTGATGCCGAGACCCTTCTCGGTCGAGAGGGCGTTGAGCTCGACGAGGGTCTGCTTGAGCTGGGAGGGGTCCTTGAGGATCACCGCCGCGTGCAACACCACCCCGCCGTTGATCTCGGCGTCCGTGTAGACCCGCTTCACCAGGTCGTCCTCACGGAGCCGGCGCCCGACGCCGGTGAACTCCTTCTTCTCGTCGATGACGCCGGCGGTGGCCTCGGCGACGACGGTGTTGCCCTCGCCGAAGAGGTCGGCCTCGGCGCTGTCGCGCGTCACCTGCTTCGCGCCCGTCTCGCGCTTGAGCTGCGCGAGTTCCTCGGCCTTGTCTGCCGTGAGGTAGCCGTAGAGGTCGCGGAAGCTCATCAGGTCCATCAGGCTGGTGGTGCCGGCGAGCGGGGACTTCTCGAGGCCGGTGAAGGCGAAGGTGCCGTAGACCTTCACGTTGACGGCCGAGACGGCGCCGGCGCGGCTGAAGGCCTTGATGGTGAGGGTGTCTCCGACGCGCACCTTGTAGAGCTGCAGCAGCGGGGCGAGCTGCTCGTAGAAGAAGGCGTGCCGCGCCTCGAGGTTCTCGTCGGTGGTGTCGAAGAAGGCGCTCAAGAGCGCCGACAGGTCCTTCTCGCTCGACGCGAGGAAGCGCTGCAACCGGGTGGTGGCCTCGGCGGTCTCGAGGTCGTCGAGCTGCAGCACGATGTCGCGCGTCTGGGCGCGGTTCTCTTTCACGAAGCGCTTGAGCTCGTCGTCGGTGGCGATGAGCCGCCCGAGCGCCTTCGCGTCCTTCAGCTTGTCGAGGCGCCGCGCGTTCTTCAGCTTGAGCTGGTCCTCGTAAAACAGCTTCGCGACCAGGAAGCCGCGCTGGCCCTTCGGCACCCTGGTGCCGTCGACGACCTGCATGCGGTCGAACGACTGCTGGAAGCGATCGAGGTCGGTGCCGAGGTAGCGGATGAAGAGCAGCTGCGAGTCGGTCACCTGCGGCGCGACCTTGTTCTCGAGGAACTCGAGCGAGCCCCACACGTCGCGGTCGAAGTCGGCCCAGAAGTCGTCGCGCGACACCTTCTCGAGTGAGGCCACCACCTCGGGGTCGATGGCCTTGTCCTGCAGAATGGCAGCGGCCTTCTTCTGGTCGGCCTCGAGCACCTTGATCATCTGCCGCACGTGCCGCCGGGCGGCGGTGATGCGCTCGTCGAGCTCGACAGCCGAGAGCTTCGCGAACTCGGGCCGGTCGAACACGCCGTCCTTCGCCTTGTACAGGTTGCGAAGCTCCTCGAGGGCGACGTCGACGGTGTTGCCCGAGGTGATGAGGGCGCCCGAGACGCCCATGGGCACGACCTCTTTCACGTTGGGGTGCGCCTCGAGCGCCTCCTTGATGCGGGGGAACTCGGTGACGGCGCCCAGGTCGGGGTCTCCACCCATCGAGCCATAGAGCGACAGCTCGTCCTTCGACTTCGCCGAGTAGATCTGCGCGTGCCCGGCGGCCGAGCCGATCACCGAGCGCGCCATGGCGGCGTTGAGCGAGTCGAGCAGGCCGCCGACGACCACGAAGAGGAACGTGCCGAAGAGGATCAGCGCGCCGATGATGAGGTTGACGGGGCTGGCGAGCAGGTTGCGCCAGGCGATCTGCACCAGCATCGTGAAGCGGCCCACGTCACGCCCTCGCTTCCGTGACCGGGGCCTCGCCCAGCGCGAGCGCATGGGCCACCGCGTCCTGCGCGCTCTCGCGGCCCAGCACCTTGCCGTCGGCCAGCCGGATCACCGCGTTGGCGTGCTGCATCACCTTGTGGTCGTGCGTCGAGAAGATGAACGTCGTGCCCTTGGTCTGGTTGAGCGACTTCATCAGGTCGATGATCTGGTTGCCCGTGGTGGAGTCGAGGTTGGCGGTCGGCTCGTCGGCGAGCACCAGGAGCGGGTCGGTCACCAGTGCCCGGGCGACGGCCACGCGCTGCCGCTGGCCGCCCGACAGCTCGCTCGGGCGGTGCTTCGCGTGCGTGTGCAGCCCGACCTGCTCGAGCAGTTGCAGCACCTTCTCACGGCGCTGGGCGCCCCCGAGCTTGCGCTGGAGGAGCAGGGGGAACTCGACGTTCTGGAACACCGTCAGCACCGAGACGAGGTTGAACGACTGGAAGATGAAGCCGATGGTGTTGAGCCGCAGGTCGGTGAGCTCGCGCTCGGTGAGCTTCGCCGTGTCCTTCCCCGCGACCTCGACGACACCCCGGGTCGCCGTGTCGACGCACCCGATGAGGTTCAACAGCGTCGTCTTCCCGGAGCCCGACGGACCGGCGATCGACAGGAACTCGCCGCGCTGCACCTCGAGCGACACGCCGCGGAGCGCCTGAACGGTCGTCTGCCCGAGCTGGTACTCCTTGATGACGTCACGGATGGACACGATGGCGCTCATGGCGCGTTGCGTAGCGCGCACGGTCACGCCTCGCATCGATAAATCAGTGGAGTCAGCTTGAAGAAACGTCAAGCCGCGCGTCGAGCGCGTTGCCGGGCCTGGTTGATTCCTCTACGGTTCCTGTGTCTGGAGGGTCTGCATGAGCGTGAGTGAGGAGGCGATCGCCGAGAAGCTGGCCGAGCTCGAGCCGGCCTGGGCCGGGCGCCCGAACCTGTTCTCGAAGGAGATCGGCGCGAAGGACGTGAAGGCGATCGCCGCGCGGCTCGACGATGCGCTGCCGGCGGTGCGCGGCGACGCGGCCGAGGCGCTCGGGCAGCTGAAGGACCTGTCGGCGGTGTCGCGCCTCAAGGCGATGCTCTCCGACGCTGAGCCGGTGGTTCGCCGCTCGGCCGCCATCGCGCTGGCGAGCCTGGGGAACGAGGACCTGGCGCAGGAGTTCGTGAAGAGCCTGGTCGACGCGAGCGCGAAGGTCGTCGCCGGAGCCGCCACGGCCCTGGGGCTCGCCGGCTACCGCCCGGCTGTTCCGTATCTTCTCAAGGCCTACCGCACCGAGCACCCACGCGTGGCGGCGGCCATCGCCACCGCACTCGGGCAGCTTCGAGACCGTCAGGCGGTGCCGTGGCTGGTGGCGGCGATGAAGACGGGCCTGTCGCCGGTCGAGG
>JADCJJ010000425.1 GCA_020247085.1 Myxococcaceae bacterium
CCAAAGCTCGGAGGGTCGGCTCGCGGACGGGCTGACGTTCCTGCAGCGTGGCCAGGAGGCGCTCCAGGAGGACCTGCTCAAGGCGGCCACCGAGAACCCTCCGAATCAGGCGAAGATCGCCGTCATCCAGAACAAGCTCCAGCAGGTTCAGAACGCGCTGACCGCGATGATGCAGATGATGAAGCAGCTCCAGGAGATGATGTCGAACATGTCGAAGATGTACTCCGAGATGGCGATGTCCTCGATCCGCAACATGCGCTGACCGGGTGCCACCATGCGAATTCAACTCAAGAGTCTGATGGGTCTCGATGGCACGCCGACCTTCGCGCAGACGTTCGGCATCAGCTTCGACGATGGCGTGCAGTGGGCGGAGCAGGGCCTGGGGCTCGCGAACGACGGCAAGCTCGACGAGGCGCGCGTCATCCTCGAGGGGCTCGTTGCCCTGAACCCCCGCAGCCCGACGTATTGGCATGCACTCGGGTGCGTCTACGAGCAGCAGGAGCTGCACGACGACGCGGTGCAGGCGTTCGAGCAGGTCACCAGCCGCGACGGGCAGAACGTCGACGCCTGGCTGCGGCTCGGCACGGTCATGCTCAAGAAGGGCGACCGCGCCGGGGTGAGCGCGCTCAAGCGCGTGCTCGACGATCGACGGGGCTCCAGCGCCGAGTATGTGTCGCGGGCGCGCGCGATCCTCGCGTCACTGGGCCAGTGAAGGCTCGAGCGCCGCCAGTCGGTCCATGATGGGAGGGTGCGACCACCCGCGCAGCACCACCCACCGCGGCGGCGACGGGTCCATCTTGTTCACGCGCGCGGCCTTCCGGAGCATCGACCGGAAGGCCGCGACGTCTTTCGTCAACGCCACCGCGTAGCGGTCGGCGGCGTACTCCCGCTCTCGCGACACCGCCGCGCTCACCGGCTCGCTCACCAGCATCGCCACCGTGAAGAGCAGGGCCACCACCGGCAGCGTCCGCACGTCGGCGCGCGCCTCGATGCCGAACCATCGCCGCGCGGCCGAGCGGCGGAAGAGCCGCTCGAGCAGCCCGAGGAACGCGAGCAGCACCGCCGCCGACGCGATTCGTCCCCGCCATCGCGGCTCGTCGACGTGGCCCGCCTCGTGCGCCACCGCCGCCAGCACCTCGTCGCGCGTCAGCGCCTTCAGCAGCGAGTCGTTCAGCACGATGGTGCGCGTCGGCCCAGCGCCCGCGAAGTAGGCCTGCACCCGGACCGTGCGCGACGACGTCTGCTCGACGAGCACGTCTCGAAAGTCGATTCCCGCCTGACGCATCAGTGCCGTGATGCGCTCGCGCAGGGGGCCGGCCTCGAGGGGCGCCTGGTCGACGTACAGCCGCGCCCGGAAGGGGTCGAGCGCCACTGACGCCAACATCAGCGCCGACGCGCTGACCCCGAGCAGCCACCACCAGTGGGTCGTTCGCCGCGCCAGCCCGTACAGGCCGAACACCAGCGAGCCGATGGCCACGGCGAACACCGCCTTCGACTTGAGCAGGTCCATCGCGAAGACCGCCGGGCGCTCGCTCGACAGCCCATGCGCACGCTCGTGGACGTAGCCCAGGTACACCTCGACGGGCAGGCCGGTGAGGCCGAACAGCTCGAAGAAGATCAGCGCGAAGAGCAGGGCGCCGGCCCAGCCTGGACCGCCCCAGAGGCGCGCCCCGAGTCGCGCCGACAGCCCGAGCCCCCGCGTTCGCTCCAACCGACGCTCGAGCCGCTCGCCGAGGTCCTGCGAGAAAGCCCAGAGCGGCCGGGTCAACCACACCACCATCGCGGCCAGCAGCAGCGGCGTCACCACCGCGTCGACCGCGCCCAGGACGTACAGGGGCGTGTGGTAGGCCTCGACCCCGGCGAGCTGCTCGGGCGTATACAGGGGCTCCACGCGCCGGACCGGATGTCGCGGCCCCGCTCAGCTGTGGGGCCTGGGCTTGCGCGCTTTCGGCGCTGGCGGTGGGGGCGGTGGGGGCGGCGGTGGAGCCTCTTCCTCGGCCTTGGCCTCGGCCAGCAGCAGCTGCTTCATGCGCTGCAGGCTCGCCCGGGTCTCCTCGACGAACGGGCTCTGCGCGCCGATGCGCTCGGCGGCCTCGAGGGTTCGCTCGTAGACGGTGATGGCCTTCGAGATCAGCACCCGAATCTTCTTCCGCAGCTCGGCCCGGTAGACGTCTTGTTCCTCCTTCGACAGGTCGGCCGGCGCCGGCGCGTTCGTCATGTGATCGTACATGTTCTCGTACAGCTGGCCGATGCGCTGACCGGCGGCCGTCGCCCAGTACCCGTTGCCGAGGCGAATGGCGCGCAGGTAGTGACCCTGCGACGAGAGCAGCAGTTCGGACTTGTACTCGAGGTCGTCGGCGAGCTTCTCGGTCGACCGGGTCGCGTCGAGCACCACGGACTCGTAGCGGACGCGGTAGATCTCTCCGACGAAGAACTGCGCCTGCGCCGGGAAGTACTCGTCGATGAGATCCTTGTCGGGGTGCTCCGAGTACATCGTCAGCACCGAGCGGAGCGTCTTCTCGGCGGTCTCTGGGTCGTTGCGCTCGAGCTCGCAGATGCCCTGCTGCGTGCGCGCTTCGATGCGCTTGTCGACCGACAGGTCCTGCCGGTCTCCGATGAGTCGCAGCACGCCGGCGGCCTCTTCGAAGCGCTCGAGATGGTAGAGCACCTCGGCGACCCGGAAGGCGGCGTCGAGGGCGTCGCCGGTGCCCCTGGCCGGGTCGGACAGCTCGGCGAACCGCGCGTAGGCGTCGTCCCAGGCCTTGAGCTTCTCGAACGAGAGCCCGGCGTTGTAGAGCGCGAGGCGGCGGTGCTTGCTGCCCGGATGGAAGTCGCAGATCCGCGAGAAGTAGCGCGCCGCCTGCGCCCAGTCTTCGGCGGCATAGAACGTCGTGCCCGCCGCGAAGAGTTCTTCGTCGTTGAGCTTGTCGAGCTCGAGGTCGCCGGTGATGACGACGTCGTCGAACGTCACCTGCTGCGCGACGGGCGCCGGCTGCGCGTGCACATGCACACATGCTGACGCGAGGAGAGACAGGGACAACGGAAGGGCCAGGCTTCGGTCAGAGGCGCGCATCACGGGCAGGGACAGCCGGCTCGGCGAGGGGGTTCCCGACGATAGCGCCCGGCCGCCGTCAGCGCACGGGGGGCACGACGGCGGTATCTCCCCAGAGATATCGGCTCGTCTCCCACACGGCGCGCAGGTCGTGCACGTCGAGCTCGAAGCGGGGCACGAGAACGAGGGGCGTCGGGGCGCACAGCTCGCGCAACCGCTCGATCCCCTTTGCGTCCTGCCGGGCCAGCCGATCATTCTCGGCGAGCGTCAGCTCGAGCTTGCGCTGAAGGGGGCCCGAGAGGCGAGCCACCTCGTCCCACAGCAGTGCGGGTACGCTGGCGTGCACCCGGTTCACCACCACCGCCGCGACTCGCATCTTGTTCTGCTGCAGCAGCGTGTGGAAGTACACCGCCTCGTCCAGGCGCTCGGGCATCGGTGCCGTCACGAGCACGAAGGCCGTCGAGGGCGACTGCAGCAGCCCCCGCACCTGGTGTGCCCGCTCCCGGAAGCTCTCGGTGAGGCTGGTGATGTTGAGCATGAAGTCGGCGAGCTGCTGCAGCGTCTCGGTGCCGGTGAAGCGCGAGAGCGTCTTCGCCACGTAGCTGCCGCCGAGGTTGAACAGCTTGAGGCCGAACTTGCCCGCCGCCAGCGCGGGCGTGAGCAGCCACTTCGCCGCGTCGTTGTCGAGGAAGTCGAGGATGCGGTTGGGCGCGTCGAGGAAGTCGAGGGCGTGCGCCGTTGGCGGCGTATCGACGACGAGGAGCGGGTAGCGCCGCTGCTCGTGCAGCTCCCACATCTTCTCCATGGCGATGTATTCCTGCGACCCGGCCAGGGCCGTCGACAGCGCCTGGTAGAAGCGGTTCGACAGAATCTTCTCGCGCTTGTCCGGCGGCGCGCGCCGCTCGACCAGGTCGTCCCACGAGCGCTTCATGTCGAGCATCATCGCGTGCATCGCCGCCCGGGGCAGCAGGCCGGCGCGGGCGAACGCCTCGTCGGGGATCTTCGCCTCCTTGTTGCCGAGCGCCTCGAGGCCGAGGGCGTTCGCGAGCCGCCGCGCGGGGTCGATGGTACAAACCATCGAGGCCTGACCTTCCATCGCGGCGCGGAGCGCGAGCGTCGCCGCCACCGTGGTCTTGCCGACGCCGCCGGAGCCGACGGTGATGAGCACGTCGGCGTTCCCCATCGCCTCGCGGAGCGGCGTCGTCATGGCCGACCGGCCTTCCCGAGCAGGGCGGCGATCTGCTCGATCGCGCCGCGGCCGAACTCGTCGACGAAGAGGCGCGGAACCTCGATGACCGGCAGGCCGAGCGTCGAGAGCGATCTCGCGCTGGTGGCCGACAGCGCCGCCCGGGCTTCGTGCGCCCGGAGCACGTCGGCCAGGGCCGGGCTGAGCGGGGCGGCGCGGTCGTCGTCACCGAAGCGGTGGGGGATGAACCCGTTGAGCACCACCGCCGCCGCGGTCAGCTTCACCTTCTCAGTCAGCGTGCGGTGCAGCTCGAGCGTCTCGTTCACCGGCAGCTCCTCAGGCAGAGACACCAGCACCACCGCCGTCGTCGCTGTGTCGACCAGCAGGTCCCGCATCCACGCGGCGTCGGTCGCCATCGCGCCCGGCGGCACCGTGTCGATGATCACCTGCGGCACCGAGAAGAAGGTGATGGCGTGGCCCGTGGCCGGCGCGTCGATGACGACGCGGTCAAAGCGGAAGGAGCCGTCGGGGCGCTTCTCCTTGAGGTGGTAGAGGATCTTGCCCAGCAGCACGAGCTCCTGCAGCGAGGGGATGAAGCGCAGGAAGTACCGCACCAGCCGGTTTTCGAAGACGGCGCTGTAGATGCTCTCGAACTTGAGCACCATCAGCGCGTACTCGCGCAGCGCCGGCTCTGGCTTCACGTCGACGGCCCACAGGTTCTCTTCGATCGACGTCACCTCGGCGCCGGCCTCGGGCTTGCCCAACAGCGGCGCGATGCGCTCGCGGGTGTTCACCTCGCAGACCAGCGTGCGCAGGCCCCGCCTCGCCCCGTCGATCGCCAGGGCCGCCGCCACCGTCGTCTTTCCGACGCCGCCCTTGCCGGTGACGATCAGCAGGCGCTTGTCCGCGAGAGCTTCGATCACGACCTCATCCTGGCGTTGGCTCTATCAACCCGACGGCGCCGGGGCATCAGGCATTCGTTGACTTGTCGCGAGGGGCGGAAAAGCCTTCGGGCACCATGCTGAAAGACAACCCCGTGATGAAGAAGCTCGTCGCCACTGGCGAGGAGCGCGTCGGCAAGCTCGTGCAGCAGTTGATGTCGAACGAGGCCTTCGTGACCGGCGTGCAGACGCTCGTCTCGCGCGCCCTGTCGGCGAAGGGGGCGATGGACAAGTCGATCAAGTCGGCGCTGTCGGCGATGAACCTGCCGTCGACGGGAGACCTCGACACGCTGCGCGAGAAGCTCGACGACCTCGAGCGCGTGCTCACCCAACTCGAGAGCAAGGTGGACGTGCTCGTCGACAAGAAGAAGTAGGCCATGGCCGCCCGGCGCATCGCCTTCATCAACGAGAAGGGCGGCACCTGCAAGACGACGCTGGCCGTCAACGTGGCGGCGTACTTCGCGTCGAAGAAGCGCCGCCGCGTGCTGCTCGTCGACCTCGACACCCAGGGGCACGCGGCCAAGTCGCTCGGGGTCGACCCGCGGGGCGCCCTGCGCAACGTCTTCCACCTGCTGACCGAGCCGGGCGTGACGGTCAACGAGGTGACGTTGCCGACCAGCACCGAGAACCTCTTCATCGTGCCGTCGTGGAAGGACATGGCCGAGTTCCCCACGCTGGCCGGCGCCGACCCGCGGCGGGCCTTCAGGCTCCGCGAGGCGCTCGCGCCGGTGGGCGAGCGCTACGACGTCATCGTCTTCGACGCGCCGCCGAGCCTCGGGCTGACGACCACCAACATTCTGCTGGCGGCGGAGGAACTCGTGGTGCCGGTGGCCACCACGTACCTCGCGCTCGATGGGTGCGCCGAGATGGTCGATACCGTCGCCGCGGTGAAGGAACAGCACGCCCACCAGGCGCTGCGCATCTCCCTGGTCGTCCCGACGCTGTACCGGAAGACCCAGCTGTCGGACGAGGTGGTCGAGAAGCTGAAGGCCTATTTCCCCCGCCGCACCGCCGCGCCGCTCGCGCTCAGCGTCACCATCGACGAGGCGCAGAGCCACGGGAAGACGATCTGGGAGTACGCGCCCTGGAGCCGGGGCGCGACAATGCTGCAGGCGGTCGCCGAGGCGGTCGATCGCGCGGGGGCGTGAGCCGCTCGAAGGGCGCGGCTTCGCCGCAGGACGGGCCCGGCGCCCTCGTCAGCGGTCGCGCCGACGGGGTTCATCCGAGCGCCGCGCCTCTTCCATCTCGGCGATGCGCTTCTCCATCTGCTCGATGCGCGAGACCAGGGCGTTGAGGTCGCGGCCCAATGCGGGCAGGGTGCCCAGCACGTTCTCGACGGCGTGCTTCACCCGCTCGTCGATCTTCGCCTGCCAGGCCTCGACCACCTTCTGCGACTGGGCGAGGAGCGCGGTGGGCGTCAGCGGCTCGGCCTCGGCCTCGCGGCCCAGCAGCTTGTCGATGCCTCGGGTGGCTTCCTCGCGGAACGTCGCGACGCGCTGGGTGACCGTCGAGGTGAGCTCGTTGAGCGAGTCCTGCGGCCGGCGGATGATCTCGCGCAGCAGCGTCAGGGGCATCTGGTTCTGCTTCTTTTCTTCCTCGAAGACGATCTGCGCCAGCGTCACCGAGGTGAGGTCCTCCTTGGTGCGGTTGTCGACGATCTGCACCTCGACCCCCTGCTTGACCATGCCGGCGATCTCATCGAGCGTGACATACCGGCTCTCGACCGTGTCGTAGAGCTTCCGGTTGGTGTAGCGCTTGATGACCTTCGGCTCGCGGGTCGTCTGCTCGGCTTCGCTCATCGCCTTCCCCGGGTGTCTGACGCAGTGCGAAACGGCCCTATCACCCGCGGAAGGAACGGGGCAAGGCCCCTGAATGACGTATGCTTTCGAATTCGAGAGGTGAGGGTCTGAACCCGACATGATCGTCACGTGCGAGCAGTGCAAGACCAGGTTCAAGATCCCTGACGACAAGGTCAGCGAGCGTGGCGTCAAGGTGCGCTGCATGAAGTGCGGCCACACCTTTCGGGCCATGAAGGACGGGAGTTCGACGCTGTCGCTGTCGGGCGTCATGCCAGCGCCGTCGGCGGCCGTGGGAGTTCCCCTGGACAGCGCCGACCCGTTCAGCCGGTTCGGCATGCCAGAGGCGCCGCAGGGGCCGGCTCCCTTCGACCCGCCGCGTGTGCCCGAGGGTGGGCGGGCGATGGCGCGGGCGGGCGGGTCGCCCCCCCGCCCGGACCCGGCGCCTCCGGTCACTTCGCCGCTGCCCAAGGTGGCTGCCGGTCCGCCAGGGGTCGGGGCGCTCGGCGCGACCGACGCTGGCATGAAGGCCGCGGTCCGTCAGAGCCCTCCCGAAGTCCCCGTCAGTGGGTCATCCGGAGTGATGGCCCTGGTCGGAATGGGGTCGACGAGCCCGGGCACGAAGGCGGCGGTGCAGAGCCCGTTCTCGTTGCCCTCGAGTGGGCCGTCTGGAGGCGCGGGCGTGACGTCGCTGGGGGCTACGAGCCCGGGCACGAAGGCGTCGGCGCAGAGCCCGTTCTCGTTGCCCTCGAGTGGGCCGTCTGGAGGCGCGGGCGTGACGTCGCTGGGGG